>JANMSV010000014.1:0-37269 GCA_031389685.1 Betaproteobacteria bacterium | reverse complement strand
GCGCGCGATCGCGGGGTCGCACAGCCCGCGGCCCGCGGCAATCGTGTCGGCATAGTGGTGCTCGGGATGGTCGAGCCCGCCGTCCTCCAGCGCCACGGCAACCGTCATCTGCGCCATCACCGTGGCGCCGCCGCGGCCGATGAGGCTCCGGTCGGCGAGAATCACCGAGCGGCCGCTGCGCGCCGCCTCGATCGCGGCATACATCCCCGCGCCGCCCGAGCCGACCACCAGCACGTCGGCGGCGAGGTGCTGCGGCAACGGCATCTTCAGGCGACTTTCTTCGCGCGCGCGCCCTCGCTCAGCAGCCCTGCGGCGACGAGCGCCTGGCGGATGCGCGCAATCTCCGCGGCCGGCAGCTTCATGAGCGGCGGGCGCACCACCGCGCGCGGCAGCCTGCCGAGCAGCACCAGCGCTTCCTTCATGCGGTTGTGCATGTCGACCCAGGGCTCGGTGTAGAACACCTCGACCGTTGGCCAGATGCGATCGTTCAGGCGCTGCGCCGTGGCGAGGTCGTTCGCCTGCACCGCGCGCCAGAGCTGCGCCTGCAGGTCGGCGATCACCGAGCCGCTGCCCGAGAGGAGGCCGTTGCAGCCAAGCACCAGGGAACTCATCAGCCAGGCGCTGTGGGTGGTGAGCACGTTCACCGGCGGCGTGCGCGACTGCAGCACGCGGATCTGGCGCTCGTGCAGCTGCGGGTTCGCGCTCCAGTCCTTGATCGCGCGCACCGTGGGCACCGCCTGGAGAATCTTCAACAGCGTCGCGAGCGGATAGCCCTGCCCGCCCGAGAGCGGGTACTGGAAAATGATCAGCGGCAGATCGCTCGCGTCGGCGATGCGCCGGAAGTGCTCGAGCGCCATCTCCGGGCGCTGGCCGAACGAGAAGATGCCCGAAGGAAACACCAGCAGCGCGGAGGCGCCGCCTTCCTGCGCCATGCGCGCGATGCGCGCCGCCTCGAGGCTGCCCTCGGCATACACGCCGTTGACAATCGGTATGCGCCGGCCAATCTCGTCCTGGGTGATCTCCAGCACGCGCCGCTGCTCGTCGAAGGTGCAGGAGGCCACCTCGGAGGCGTGCGCATTGACCGTGAGCGCCGAGACGCCCTCGACCGAGCCCACGTCCTTCAGGTGCGCGCGGTACGAGGCCTCGTCGATCGAAAGATCCTCGTGGAACGGAAGCAGGACGGCGGGGATGACGCCCTGCGGTAGGTAATCTGGGTGCCTGGGCATGGACGGCCTCCGGGAAACGCGGCTGAATCGGCTCGACGCTGCGCATCTTAACCCGGGGCGGTTGACGCTGCCGCCCGCGCGCCGCACCATCGCGCAGACAAGGCACCCCGGCATGGTTAGCGTAACCGCGACATCCACGAGCATCGACCTGCGCGACCCGCGCGCGGCGCGCCGCGCGAGCCGCGCCGGCGCCCACACCGGCCACACGGCGGGCGTCGCGCCGGGCTACGTGCAGGGCAACCTGTGCATCCTGCCGCGCGAGTACGCCGAGGACTTCCACCTCTTCTGCCAGCGCAATCCCAAGCCCTGCCCGCTGCTCGCCGCTTCCGCGCCGGGCGATCCGCGCCTGCCCTCGCTTGCCGCGGACCTCGACATCCGCACCGACGTGCCGAGCTACCGCGTGTTCCGCGACGGCGAGCCGGTCGAGGATCTGCACGACATCCGCCACCTGTGGCGCGACGATCTCGTGGCTTTCGTGCTGGGCTGCTCGTTCTCCTTCGAGGAGGCGCTCATCGAGGCCGGCGTGCCGGTGCGCCACATCGAACAGGGCAGGAACGTGGCGATGTATCTCACCAACATCGATACCGCGCCCGCGGGGCCGTTTCGCGGCAAGCTGGTGGTGTCGATGCGCCCGTTCAAGCCTGCCGACGCGATCCGCGCGATCCAGATCACCACGCGCTTTCCCAGGGTGCACGGGGCCCCGGTGCACATCGGCAAGCCCGAGCTCATCGGCATCGAGGACCTCGCGCGCCCCTGGGTGGGCGACGCCACCGAGGTGCGCGCCGACGAATTGCCGGTGTTCTGGGCCTGCGGCGTCACGCCGCAGGCGGTGGTGCGCAATGCGCGCCCGCCGCTGTGCATCACGCACACCCCGGGTCACATGGTGGTCACCGACCTGACCAACGCAAGTCTCGTCTCATAGGGTCTGTCCCTATTTTCGTCATCCCGCGAAGCGCGATTCCGCAAGGCCCTGCACGCCCGGCCGCAGCGCGAGCAGGCTGCCGGCGAGCGGCTGCTTTGCGAGGTCCTCGGGCGCCAGGCGCTGCGTCGCCGTGGTGACGTACAGCGTGCCGAGGTCGTCGCCGCCGAAGCAGCAGCAGGTGGGATTCGTCACTGGCAGTTCGATCACGCGGTCTACTTTTCCCGCGGGCGTGTAGCGCAGCAGGCGCCCGGCGCCGTACTCCGCGTTCCACAGGCAGCCCTGCGCGTCCACGCAGGAGCCGTCCGGGCGCCCGCTGGCGGTATCGGCGAACACGCGCTCGTGGGTCGCCGCGCCCGACGCGGGATCGTAGTCGTACGACCAGATGGTGTGGCGCAGGGTGTCGGCGAAATACATGCTGCGGCCATCGGGGCTGAAGGCGAGGCCGTTCGGAATGATGACCGCGTTGCGCAATTTCGCGCACTCGAAGCCGGCGTTGAAGCGGTAGAGCGAGCCGACGGGGTCGCGATTCACGTCGCTCATGGTGCCAGCCCAGAAGCGCCCGGCGCGGTCGCAGCGCCCGTCGTTGAAGCGGTTGTCGGGCAGGTCCTGCTCGGGGTTCGCCTTCGCCTCGAGCGCGCCGCTCGCCGCGTCGAGCAAGTGCAGTCCCGATTTGGTCGCCGCGAGCAGCCCGCCGTTCTCGCGCAGCGCAATGCTGCCCACCACCTCGGGCAGCACCAGCATCATCACCGCGCCGTTCGCGGGATCGAGGCGCTTCACTGCCGGCCAGCGGCTGTCCACCCACCACAGCATGCACTCGCGCTCATCCCACAGCGGGCATTCGCCGAGGCGATCCGCGCCGGGCGCGGCGACCTCCACCTGAAACGCCATTGCTCGTTTACCTCCCCGCAGGCACGATAGCACGCATGAAAGTGGTGTTCTACGGTTCGCTCATCCACCCTCTCACCGATACGCTGCTCGCGAAGCTGACGACGCCGTGGACCGCGACGCGCTTCCTGGAGAAGGATGCGAAGGAGGATTTCGCGCGCGCGCTGGCGCATGTCGACCGGATGCGAACAGCGCGTACTCGCGCGCCGAGGCGATCGACTACGTGCAGGGGCTCGCGGGGGCGGGCGTGTCGGGTCAAACGATTCGCGCTAGCGTAACGACTTGCGTTATATAACGACCTCCGTTATAGTCGTTCCGTGATCGCCGGCTTCAAAGACAAAGAAGCGGAGCGGATCTGGCAAGGCGAATTTTCGAGGCGCCTGCCGCAGGAGATTCAGGAGGTCGCTCGAAGAAAGTTGCGCATGCTGAATGCCGCTCGGACAGTGATGGATCTGAGGGTGCCTCCTGCGAACCGGCTCGAGGCATTGAAGGGCGGCCGTTCAGGGCAATTCAGCATCCGGATCAATGACCAGTGGCGGATCTGTTTTCGATTCGCCGTCGGCCAGGCAACCGACGTAGAGATCGTGGACTATCACTGAGCGCTGACATGAAGCGGCTGCCCAACATTCATCCTGGCGAAGTATTGTTCGAGGAGTTCCTTAACCCGATGGGACTCAGCCAGAACGCGATCGCGCGCGAGATGGGCGTGCCGCCTCGCCGCATCAACGAAATCGTTCTTGGCAAGCGTGGTATCAGCGCGGATACTGCGATCCGGTTGGCAAAGCGCTTTAAGACCTCTGAGCAATTCTGGATGAGCCTGCAGGCAGAATACGATCTCGAGGAAGCTCGGAAGTCTCTACGCGCGGCTGCCTGAAAAGCGATGAAAAAGGCTTTGCGGCGCGAGAAAGTAGTTGGATTCACGCAGGCGCGACGGTCGCTGGATGCATTTCTGCATCTTGTAAAGAAAGGCTACTCGGTCAGAATCAAACGGCGCGGCCGGCCGGACACGCGCCTCGTCCCTGCCTCGTCTACGCCACTTCCCCGATAGTTCTGGTCGCGGCGCGATTTGTGCCGCTGCGGTACAGGACTACAATATGTAGCGTTTGCATAGTGCAAATCCACTAGATACATGGCCAAACAGGTCTACGACGCTTCCTCCATCCAGGCCCTCAAGGGTCTCGAGCCCGTGCGGCGCATGCCGGGCATGTACACGCACACCGTGCACCCGCTGCACATCGCGCAGGAGGCGATCGACAACGCGGTGGACGAGGCGCTCGCCGGCTATGGCAAGCGCATCACGGTGCGCGTGTTCAAGGACGGCTCGGTGGAAGTGGAAGACGAGGGCCGCGGCATCCCGGTGGACATGCACCCGGTGGAGAAAAAGCCCGCGGTGGAAGTCGCCTTCGGCATGCTGCACGCGGGCGGCAAGTTCGCGAAGTCGGGCGAGGGCGTGTACCACATCTCCGGCGGCCTGCACGGCGTGGGGGTGGCGGTGTCCAACGCCTTGTCGAAGCGCCTCGAAGTGGTGGTCTACCGCGACGGTCAGAAACATGCCCTGGCCTTCGAGGGCGGGGAGCTCAAGCAAAAGCTGAAATCCGAACGCATCAAGGACAAGCGCACCGGCACCGTGGTGCGCCTGTGGCCGGACCCGAAGTACTTCGATGCGCCCGGCATCCCGATCGGCGAGCTCGAGCACCTGGTGCGCTCCAAGGCCTACCTGCTGCCGGGCCTCACCACCGTGCTCGAGGTCGAGGGCAAGGAGAGCAAGTCCTGGAAGTACGAGCGCGGCATGGCGCAGTATTTCGATTTCATGCTGCAGGGCCGGGAGCTGGTGGCGCCGCTGTTCGCCGGCGAGCGCTATTTCAGGGACAGCAGCATTCCCGAGATCGAGCCCGGCGAGGGCGCGGCCTGGGCCATCGGCTGGGTGGCCGAGGGTGAGGTGTTCGCCGACAGCCACGTGAACCTGATTCCCACGCGCTCGGGCGGCACGCACGAGGCGGGATTCCGCGCCGGCGTCTACGCTGCCATTGGCACCTTCATGGACGCGCGCGCACTCGCGCCCAAGGGCATGAAGCTGATTGCGGATGACGTGTGGGTGCGCGCCTGCTTCACGCTCTCGGCGCGCATCGTGCGCACGCAGTTCCACGGCCAGACCAAGGAAAAGCTCACCACGCGCCACGCGGCGAAGCTGATGGAACTCTGCGTGAAGGACGCCTTCGAGCTGTGGCTGAACGAGCATCCCGAGGAGGGCAGGAAGATCGCCGAGCTCGCCATCGACCAGGCGCTGGCGCGGCTCGCCCGGGGCAAGAAGATCGAGCGCAAGAAGTCTTCCGGCATCGCCACGCTGCCCGGCAAGCTGGTGGACTGCGCTTCCGGCGACGTGACGAGGAACGAGCTGTTCCTGGTCGAAGGCGACTCGGCGGGCGGCTCGGCGAAAGAGGCGCGCGACAAGGAGTCGCAGGCCATCCTGCCGCTGCGCGGCAAGGTGCTCAACACCATGTCCAAGGATTCGCGCACCGTGCTCGCCAACAAGGAGCTGCAGGCGATCGCCACCGCCATCGGCGTGGACCCGCACGGCCCCGAGGAGTCGCCCGACCTCTCGGGCTTGCGCTACGGCAAGGTGATCCTGATGACCGACGCCGACGTGGACGGCGGGCACATCCAGGCGCTGCTGCTCACGTTTTTCTTCATGCACGCGCCCAAACTGGTGGAAGCCGGGCACCTGTACGTCGCCCAGCCGCCGTTGTTCAAGGTCGAGATCCCGGCACAGGGCAAGGGCAAGCCCGCGCGCCGCGCCTACTGCCTCGACGACGACGAGCTCGAGGAAACGCTCGCCGCGCTGAAAAAGGAAAAGGTGAAGGAAGGGTCCTGCGAGATCTCACGCTTCAAGGGCCTGGGCGAAATGAGCCCCGAGCAGCTGTGGGAAACCACCATGAACCCCGACACGCGGCGCCTGGTGCGCATGCAGCTCGACGCCAGGCAATTGCACAAGGCGCGCGCCACCTTCGAGCTGCTGATGGACTCGGGCGAAGCCGAAGGCCGGCGCAACTGGATGCGCGAGCACTGGAAAACCGTGGAGGCCGATGTCTAAAAAAAGACCCAGGCCAGTCTGGGAGCGGGCCTACAAGGGCCACGTGCTGTGGCTCGGCAAGCACAAGCTCGGCAAGGTGACGCTCGCCGGCGAAGGCCGCTACACCTGGGAGGCCGGCGGCAATGCAGGCGGCGCGGCTGACCTCGACAAGGCCAAGCAGGCGGTGGAACTCGCCGTGGCGATGGCCGACAAGCAACTGAACCTCTTCGACTGACCATGGACACCCTGACCCCCGACCTGTTCACCCCCGAGAACGGCGAGGACGCGGCGCCGATCGAGAACTACGCCTCGCAGGCCTACCTCGGCTACGCGGTCTCCACCGTCAAATCGCGCGCGCTGCCCGAGATCGCCGACGGCCTGAAGCCGGTGCAGCGCCGCATCCTGTACGCGATGGGGGACTCAGGCTCGCAAGGGTTCGCCAAATGCGCGCGCTACGTCGGCGAGGTGCTCGGCAAGTACCACCCGCACGGCGACTCTTCCACCTACGAGGCGCTGGTGCACCTCGCGCAGCCGTTCTCCATGCGCTACCCGATGATCGACGGGCAGGGCAATTTCGGCTCGCGCGATGGCGACTCGGCCGCGGCCTACCGCTACACCGAGGCGAAGCTGTCGCGCTTTGCGGAACTGATGCTGGCCGAAATCGGCGCCGGTACGGTGGACTTCGCAAAAAATTACGACGGCAAGTTCGACGAGCCGGTGCTGCTCCCCGCACGCCTGCCCTTCGGCCTGCTGAACGGTTCCTTCGGCATCCCGGTCGGATTTTCCACGCGCATTCCTTCGCACAACCTGAAGGAAGTCGCTGCCGCCGCGGCCCATGTCATCAAGCATCCGCGCGCCAAGCTCGAGGACCTCCTGGCGCTGCTGCCGGGGCCGGACTTCCCCGGCGGCGGGCAGATCATCTCGAGCGCCGAGGAAATCCGGCAGGCCTACGAAGCGGGCCGCGGCTCGATCGCCCTGCGCGCGCGCTGGAGCGTGGAGCCGCTCGCGCGCGGCCAGTGGCGCATCGTGGTGAGCGAGCTGCCGCACGGGGTCTCGGTCCGGCAGGTGATGGAGGAGATCGAGGCGCTGGCGAATCCCAAGCCCGGTTTGGGCAGGAAGGAAGTCAACCAGGAGCAAAAGCGCCTCAAGCAGTTCGTGCTTGAACAGGTCGAGGCGGTGCGGGATGAATCCGACCGCAAGTCCAAGCTGCGCCTGGTGATCGAACCGCGCAGCTCGCGCCAGAACGCCGAGGAGACCATGGCGGCGCTGATGATCCACACCAGCCTGGAAACCCGCTATGCGGTGAACATGACCTGGCTCGGCCTGGACGGTCTGCCGGGAACCAAGGGCATCCTCGACATCCTGCGCGAATGGGGCGAGTGGCGCGTCAACACCGTGCGCCGGCGCACGCGGCACCGCCTGGACAAGTGCGAGGCGCGGCTGCACATCGTGCTCGGGCGGCTGCTGGCCTTTGTGCGCATCGACGAGATCATCAAGCTGATCCGCGCGGCCGACGACCAGGCCGAGGCCAGGAACAAGATGATGGCCAGGTGGAAGTTCTCCGAGCGCCAGGCGGAGGACATCGTCAACATCCGCCTCGGCCAGCTCACCCGGCTGGATGGCGTGACGCTGAACGACGAGCGCAAAGGCCTCGAGGCCGAGAGGCAGGGGCTGAAAGGAATCCTCGGCGACGAAAAACATCTGCGCAAGCTGGTGGTGAAGGAGCTCGAGGAGGACGCGAAGAAATTCGGCGACGCGCGCCGCACGCTGATCAAGGCCGAGGAGCGCTCGCAGGTCGGGCGCACCGTGGTCGAGGAGCCGATCACGGTGATCCTGTCGCAAAAGGGCTGGATCCGCGCGCGCACCGGGCACAGCCTCGACCTCGCCACGCTGGCGTTCAAGGACGGCGACGGCCAGCGGCAGGTGCTGGAATGCAAGACCACCGAGGCGGTGATCCTGCTTGCCGACACGGGGAAAACCTTCACGCTGGATGCGGCGGCGCTGCCCACCGGGCGCGGGGACGGCGCGCCGGTGAACACGCTCGTGCACTCCTCGTCGGATGACATCGTGTGGATGGCCTGCGGCGATCCGGAGCGGCAACTCCTGATGAACAGTTCCTCGGGCCTGGGCTTCCTGTGCAAGCTCGGCGACCTGTTGGCGAAGACGAAACAAGGAAAGGATTTCATGAGCGTGTCGGAGGGCGCGCGGGCGCAGGTGCCCGCGCCGGTGACGCAGGGAAAATACGTCGCGGCGCTCTCCTCGGATGCGCGGCTGCTGCTGTTCCCGCTCGACGAAGTGCCGGTGCGCCCCAACGGCGGCGTCGGCGTGCGGCTGGTCGCCCTCCCCGACAAGGTCGCGCTCGCCGCGGTGGCCATCATCGATGGCAAGTCGCTGGTGGTCTCGGGCGTCAAGCGCAAGAACCGCGCGACCGAAACGCTGGACGCGAAGCAATTGGCCGACCACATCGGCAAGCGCGCGCAGCGCGGCAAGGTCTGCGACGCGGGCTTCCGGCCGGATCGGCTGGGGGCCTAGCCGCTGGCTGTTCTCGGCTCTGCTACAATCGTAGCAATGTTGAGAACGAAAGCTGCGGCGCGCTCCTCGCCCCGGCAGGCAAAACTGCCGCTCCTGCTGTTCGGGGCCTATCGCCATCGAGTACTGGATCTTCTGCTGCCGCGTCCCGGCGAAAGCTTCCACGTGCGCGAGATCGCCCGCCTGACGGGCGTTCCGGCAGGCTCGCTGCACCGCGAACTGCGCCTGCTCGCCGACGCGGGGCTGCTGCGTATGGAACGCTCCGGCAACCAGGTCCGGTACAGCGCGAATCCGGATTTCCCCGTGTACCAGGAATTGACCGGCATCCTGCACAAGACGGGGGCGCGGCCTCCCGCCCTGCACAGTCCCGCGGCCTCGTATGCCGCCGCGCCGGCCGGCAGCCTGCCGCCGGTTCCGACGCGCCGCCTGGCGGCGCTTTGCCGTCGCTACGGCGTGAAGAACCTGTCGATTTTCGGCTCGGCCGCCCGCGGCGAACTGCGCTCCGACAGCGACGTGGACCTGCTGGTGGAATTCAAGTCCTCCAGCAGGACCTCGCTGTTCGAACTCACGCGCATGCAGGAACAACTCTCGACGCTGTTCGGCCATCGCAAGGTGCACATCGCAGGCCCGACGATCCTCGAGAACCCGTATCGCCGCAAGACGATTCTTCCGGATCTCAGGAGGCTGTACGAAGCCTGACGACAGGATCGCCGCGGTCCTTTGGGACATGCGCAAAGCCGCGCAGGAGGCGCACGCGCTGGTCCGGCGCATCACGTACGCGCGGCTGGCGCGCGAGCGCGTTCGCGTGCTGGCTCTGGAGCGCACGCTGGAAGTGCTGGGCGGGTCGGCGCGCCGGGTAAGCCCGCGCTTCCAGCAAGCGCATCCTGAAATCGACTGGCGCGGGATCATCGGCCAGCGCAACGTGATCGCCCACGAGTACGGGGAGATCGACCATCGCCGGCTCTACGCGGCGGCGCGCACGCGCGTGCCGGGGCTGATCGCCGCGCTCGATCGCATGCTGGGAGAGGTCTGAACGATGGCACCGCAGATCTCCGCCCCCGCGCGCCTTGTCGCCGCCCCGGTCGCCATCCTGCTGGCGGCCGCGCTGGCGGTGTGGCTCGGCCCGTCGCTGACGTCTTCGCTCGAAGGCCTCAGGGTCCTCGGCCCCTACGTGGTGCTCGTGCTCGGCGCGGCGTTCGCCTTGCGCTTCAACCGCGGACGCGCGCTGATCCTCCTCGCGTCGCTGCTCGCCGCCTACGCCGGCTACCACTACGCGCAGGGCCTGGGCGGATTCGCGGAGAAGGCGGTCTACACGGCGCTGGTGGTCCTGGTGCCGCTGAACGCGCTGGTGGCCATGTCGTTTCCCGAGCGCGGCGTGTTCTACCACGGCAGCTACCGCTGGGTGGTACTGCTGGCGGTCGAAACCCTCCTCATCCTGTGGATCGCGGCCGCGGGCCGCAGCGAGCTGTCCGGGCTGGCGTGGCAGGGCCTGCTGGAGCATTGGCTGTTCCGCTCGCCGCCCACGCCGCTGGCGGGGCGCCTGGTGTTCGCCGCCGCGTTTGTCGCCGCGCTGTGGCGCGCCTGGCCCAAGCACACGCCGCTCGACATCGGCCTCGCCGCGGCGCTTGCGGCGTTCTTCATCGCCGCCGAGTGGGCCGCTTCGCCCTCGGTGTTCGGCGCCTTCCTCTCGGCGGCCGGGGCGGTGGTGCTGGTGGCGTTCGTGCAGGAGTCGCACCGCCTCGCATTCCGCGACGAGCTCACGGGCCTGCCGGGGCGCCGCGCGCTGGAGGAACAGTTGCGCGCCCTCGGGCCGCATTACACGATCGCCATGGTGGATGTGGATCACTTCAAGAAATTCAACGACGAGCACGGCCACGACATCGGCGACCAGGTGTTGAAGCTGGTGGCCGCGCGCCTGGCCGAGGTGGGCGGCGGCGGCAGCGCCTTCCGTTACGGCGGCGAGGAGTTCAGCGTGCTGTTTCCCGGCAAGGGCCTGAAGGAGGCGCTGAAGTTCCTCGAGCACTCGCGCGCCTCGGTCGAGCGCTACAAGATGGCGGTGCGGGGCGAAGAACGCCCGCGCGGCCAGGAGGCGGGCATCCGCCGCCGCGGCGACAACGTGCCGATGAAGCTGCTCTCGGTCACCGTGTCGATGGGCGCCGCCGAGCCGGAAGTCGAGCGCCAGCCGCCCTCGCAGGTCCTGAAAGCCGCCGACGAGGCGCTGTACCGCGCCAAGAAAGGCGGCCGCAACAAGCTCAGCACATGAGCTGGGACCCGGCGCAGTACCTCAAATTCGCGGGGGAACGCATGCGCCCGGCGCTCGATCTCCTGGCACGCATTCCCGCTGCGGCGCCACCCCGGGACAGTACTGGCCATCGTCGCGCGGCGCGGCGCCCAGGCAGGGAATTGTCCTTGTCCATCCGGGCGTTAGGGGGCATACTGCGCGCCTCGCGTTTCGAGGAAAGTGCATGGCCAAGGAAGAAATGCTGGAGATGGAAGGGGTGGTGCAGGAAGTGCTGCCCAGCACGCAATTCCGCGTCGAACTCACCAACGGCGCGCAGGTCCTCGCCTATGCCGGGGGCAAGGTGCGCAAGAACCGCATCCGCATCCTCGCCGGCGACCGCGTCACCATGGAAATCTCGCCCTACGACCTGACGCGCGGGCGCATCAGCTTCCGCCACAAGGACGAAAACCCGGTGGCCATGGCCAGGCGCCGGCCGACGTACAAGAAGCGCTAGCTTTCCTCGCGCGTCGCGCCGGGAGCGGCTGGTGATTCACATCCCGCAGCACGAGGTGGAACTCACCGCGGTGCGCGCCCAGGGCGCCGGCGGGCAGAACGTGAACAAGGTGTCCAACGCCGTGCACCTGAGGTTCGACGTGCGTGCGTCCTCGCTGCCCGAAGAGATCAAGCACCGGCTGCTGCACCGCGGCGACAAACGCATCACGCGCACCGGGGTGGTGGTGATCAAGGCGCAGCAGCACCGCAGCCTCGAGCTGAACCGCGTCGAGGCGCTCGCACGGCTGCACTCGCTGGTCGAAGCGGCGGCCTTGGTGCCGAAAAAAAGGCGCCCGACCCGGCCCACGCGCGCTTCGAAAGAGCGCCGCATCGAGGGCAAGCTGCGGCGCTCGAAAGTGAAAGCCTTGCGCGGCCGGGTGCGGGACTGAGCTAAGATTCCCGCATGCACCAGACCAAGGAACGGCGCAGCGCCATCGAAGCCGCCGTCGCCGACATTCGCGCGATCGAGCAGCGCGAAGGGGTGACGCGGCAGAGCCTGCAGAACATCAAGGCACGCCTGATCAGGCTTGCGGCGCGCACCGAGCTGTTCAGCGCCGCGGATTTCCCGCCGCCGGCGCCGGGCGGCAAACGCCATTCCTGCCTGTACCGCCTGTCGGAGGACGCCGACCACCGCTTCGCGCTGTATGCCAATTCCGCGCTCGGCGGGCACGGCACACCGGCGCACAACCACACCACCTGGGCGGTGATCGTCGGCGTCACGGGCGAGGAGCTGAACAAGTTCTACGAGCGCGCCGCCGAGGGCGGGGTGCGCGAGAAGGGCCGCGACGTGGTGCGCCAGGGCACGGGGGTGGCTTTCATGCCCGAGGACCTGCATTCGATCCACATCGAGGCGCCGTTGCTGAATTTCCACATGTACGGCCTGGGGCTGGAGCAGCTGCACCGGCGCGAGTTCTACAAGGAACAAGAGCAGCGCTGGGACGTGTTCCCGCCGCATTCGGACATCCGCGAAGCGCGCGAAGTATCCACGTGACCCCGGCGGCGCTGCGCGAACGCCTGCTCGACGGCGGCGAGCTCGCGCTGCTCGATGTGCGCGAACAGGGCGTGCACCACCAGGGCCATCCGTTCTTCGCCTGCTCGCTGCCGCTGTCCAGGCTCGAGCTGATGGCCGCAGACCTGCTGCCGAGGAAGTCCGCGCCGCTCGTGCTGCTCGACGGCGGTGGCGAGGGGCTCGCCGAGCGTGCGGCCGCAAAGCTCGCGCAGTTCGGCTACACCAGCGTCGAGGTCCTCGCAGGCGGCTGCGCCGCGTGGCAGGCCACGGGCGGTGAACTGTTCAGCGGCGTGAACGTGCCCTCGAAAGCCTTCGGCGAATTCGTCGAGCACCACTACGGCACGCCGCGCATTCCGCCCGCGGAGCTGCAGCGCCTGAAGGCGAGCGGCCGGAAGCTCGTGATCCTCGATTCGCGCCCCTGGGAGGAGTACCACCGCATGAACATCCCGGGCGGCATCGACGCGCCGGGCGCGGAGCTGGTCTACCGCACGCCCGATCTCGCGCCCGATGCCGATACGCTTGTCGTGGTGAACTGCGCGGGCCGCACGCGCAGCATCATCGGCTGCCAGTCGCTCAGGAACGCAGGATGGAAGGACGTGGTGGCGCTGAAGGACGGCACCATGGGCTGGGAGCTCGCCGGCTACGAGTGCGAGCGCGGTGCTGCGCGCGTCGCGCCGGCGCCTTCCGCGCAAGGGCGGGCGCAGGCGCGCGCCGCGGCCGAGGCGGTGGCGCGGCGTTTCCAGGTGAAATTCGTGCGCGTCCCGCAGCTGCGGCAATGGCAGGACAAAGAGGTGCGCACCACCTACCTGCTCGACGTGCGCTCGCGCGAGGAGTTCGAGGCGGGCCATCTCGCCGGTGCGCGCCACGCGCCCGGCGGGCAGATGGTGCAGGCGATGGACGAGTTCGTCGCGGTGCGCAACGCGCGCGTGGTGCTGGTGGATCCGGAGCGTGTGCGCTCGGTAATGACCGCCTCCTGGCTCAACCAGATGGGCTGGGACGACGTGCACGTGCTCGAGCCGGACAGCGGCGACTGGGACACGGAGCGCGGCCCGCGCGCGCGGACGATTCCCGGCTTGCAGCCCTGGCCGGGCGTCGCCCCCGCGGCGCTGGCGGCAGGCAAGGCCACGGTGGTCGATCTTTCCACCAGCCTGAGATTCCGCGCCTGGCACCTGCCGGGGGCCTGGTGGGCGGTGCGCGCGCGACTGGCCGAGGCACGCGCGAAAATTCCGGCAGCCAAGGAGATCGTCCTCACCTCCGAAGACGGATTGCTGGCGCAACTCGCGGCGCCCGAGGCGGCAACGCTCTGGGCGGAGGTGAAGGTGCTCGAAGGCGGCAACCGCGCCTGGCGGGCGGCGGCGCTGGCCACGGAATCGGGCATCGCCCGGGCGACCACCGCGCTCGACGACGTCTGGTACAAGCCCTACGACCACGAGCAGGAGAAAGACTACGAGAAGCACGCGCGCGCCTACCTCGACTGGGAGGTGGCGCTGGTGGAGCAGATCAAGCGCGACCCGGCGATCCGCTTTCGGGCGTACGATACGCACGCTTAAGATGCCCCGTCCCCTCCTCGACCAGGCGCTCGTCCACCCCGCGATCCGCGACAAGATCGCCACCTGGGGCGTGGAGATCGTGAAGGAAGTGCAGCAGGTGGTCGACGCCAAGGCGATCGTGGTCGTCGGCATGAAGATGAACCCGGCGCCGAAGAAGGCGCGCAAACTTCTCGACGCCGCGGGCCTCGAGTACACGTACCTCGAGTACGGCTCCTACTTCTCCGCCTGGCGCCGGCGGCTGGCGCTCAAGCTATGGACCGGCTGGCAGACCTTTCCGATGGTGTTCGTGAAAGGCGTGCTGGTGGGCGGGGCGAGCGACCTGGAAAAGCTCATGGCGAGCGGGCAGCTCAAGGAAATGCTGAAGTAAGTCTTTAGAGCAGCCCGAGCTCCCGGAAGCGCAGGTACAGCTCCCTGCAGGCCCAGGCGTCTGTTGCCGCATAGGTGACCTGCTGCGCCGAGAGGCGCGGCAACGCCCAGTTGGTGGTTTTGGCGCCCTTGGGGATGCGGGTGCCGAGGAAAATCCCGGTGAGGTTGCGCAGTCCCGTCTGCTTCAGGCCGTGGCGTTTGGCCACGTGGCCAAGGTCGAGCACGCCGGCCTCCTCGAAGTGAAACAGGAGCTTGAGCTGCTTCAGGTCATCCGCCATCGAGATGCCCGCTTTGTGCACTCCTGGCGCGGCGAGGAGCGGGGCGAGCACCGCCGAGCAGTCCAGCCGCTGCAGCGGGAGGAGGTACACCCTGCGCGCCGTGGCTGCCTGGGCGAGGGCCGGGAGGTGTTTTTCGCCCACCCGGAACGCGGGCCGCGTCTCGGTATCGAAGCCCACCACCCCCTCGGCCTGGATGTCAGCGGCCGCGTCCTCCAGGTCCCGGCTGGTCTCCACCAGGCACACCTCGCCGTCGTAGCGGCGGATCGGCAGTTCGTTCATTTCCTCCCGGGAAATGGTACGCAGGTATTCGTCGGGCAGGCTCATGAGGCCGCCATAGTAAGCTTTCGCCGGGACCGATGAAGAACCAGCGGCGCGGCAGGCACCACCACAACGTCTACGTGGTCGAGCTCGACCCCGTGGTGCTCAACCTCGTGCGATTTCGCGCCGCCAACCCGGAGCGCGACATGTTGAAACCCTGCGTCTACGTGGGCATGACCGGGCTCACGCCCGAGGAGCGTTTCGCCAAGCACAAGGCGGGCGTGCGGGCCAATTCCTACGTGCAGCGCTTCGGACTGCGGCTGCTGCCGAAGTTGTATGCCTACGCCAATCCGATGCCCTACGACGCGGCGCGCGACATGGAGGTGGAGCTCGCCATCGCGCTGCAGGCGGAGGGCTACGCCGTGTGGCAGGCATGAGCGGCGACGGGTACCGTGAGCGCGCGCTGAAGATCCTGCCGTGGATCTGCACGCGCTGCGCGCGCGAATTTCCCGCCTCGCGGCTGAAGGAGCTGACCGTCCACCATATGGACGGCAACCACGACAATAATCCCCAGGACGGCAGCAACTGGGAACTGCTGTGCGTGTACTGCCACGAGAACGAGCATGCGCGCGTCGAGGATGCGCGCGCCGGCGGCGGCGGCGAGAAGCCCGGGCCGGCGGCCACGCACAAGGCGCTCGCGGGGCTGGCGGACCTGTTGAAGAAGAAGCGCTAGCGGTGCTGCGCCTGGTCCTCGATACCAACGTGTGGCTCGACTGGCTGGTGTTCGCCGAGCCTGCCGTGGTGCCGATCCGCGAGGCGGTGGCTGCTGCGCGGGCGGCGGTGTACATCGATGCGGCCTGCGACGCGGAGCTGGAGCGCGTGCTGGCCTACGACCTCGGCAAGCATAGCCTGGAGCCGTGGAAACAGGCGGCCTGCCTCGCCGCCTGCCGACACGCGGCGCTTAGGATCGAGGTCGTGGTGGCGCAGGTGGAGTGCGCGCTGCTGCCGCGGTGCAGCGACCCGGACGACCAGAAATTCCTCGAGGCCGCGCTCGCGGCGCAGGCGGATTACCTCCTCACCAAGGACCAGGCGCTGCTCGAGCTCGCGCGGCGCGAGCGGCGCTTTCGCATTCTCACGCCGGTGGAGTTCGCGGCGCTAGCCTAGTCGAGTACCGTCACCACCACGCTCCTCGTATGCGGCGCGTGACGGTGCTCCCACAGGTAGATGCCCTGCCAGGTGCCGAGCAGGAGCTTGCCCTCGGCCACCGGGACCTGCAGCGAATTGGTCGTCAGCACCGCGCGCGCGTGCGCGGCCATGTCGTCCGGGCCTTCGTCGTCGTGCGCGTAGGCCGGGTCGCCGTCCGGGGCGAGGCGGCTGAGGATCGTTTCCAGATCCTGCCGTACCGCGGGCGCGGCGTTCTCGCACAGGATCAGCGAGGCGCTGGTGTGCTGCAGGAAGATATTGCAGATGCCGGTATTCACGCCGGCGTCGCGCACGGCGCGTTCAACCTCCGCCGTGATTTCGGTCGTTCCACGGCCGCGGGTGCGGAAAGTGAGGATTTTCTGCGCGGTCAAGGAGAGCTTTGCGTTAGAGGCCGAACAGTCGCTCGAGCAGCGCCTCCCGGCTCAACCCGTGGTGGACAGCGACGTCATTGAGGATTCCAGACAGCGTTCCCAATCGAAGCGAGTCGTGGTCGGGAATCGTTACGTGGTCAGCTTGGGCGCCTTGGCTTCGTCGAAGTGGCAGCGCACCGCCTCGCGTGCACGGTCATGGAGCTGCGGAAGGGTATCCGCTTCGGTAAAAATGGACTCGCCCACCGCGCGGGCGGTGAACCCGCCCTCCGGTGCCTCTTCGACCACGAAAACGACCTCACTCATGGCGGCAGATGATACACCTGAGCGGCGTTTCGGCAGGACAACCAGCGCAGAAAAGCGCCCCATTGTGGGAGAGAATGCGCGCTCACCCCATGGCTGACAAAATTTCCAGCTGGCTGGAGAAGTTCGGCAACGCCTTGTCGAAGCGCGACCTCGAGGGCGCGACAAAGCTGTTCGACGAGGCCTGCTACTGGCGCGACCTGGTGTCCTTCACCTGGACCGTGCGCACGTTCGAGGGCCGCGGCGAGATCAAGGCGATGCTCGCCGCCACGCTCGGCGGCGCCGATCCTTCCGGGTTCGTGCAGCTCGGGCAGGTGGTGGAGAACGACGGCTTTACCGAAGCCTGGTTCGCGTTCGAGACCGCCGTCGGGCGCGGCACGGGGCATCTGCGGCTGAAAGAGGGCAAGTGCTGGACGCTGCTCACCACGCTGCAGGAGCTGAAGGGTTTCGAGGAGAAGGCCGGGCCGGCGCGCGAGCGCGGCGTCGAACAAGGGGTGTTCCTGGATCGCCTGAGCTGGCTCGAGCGCCGGCAGCAGGAGCACCAGGGGCTCGGCGTCGAGCGCCAGCCTTACGTGGTGATCGTCGGCGGCGGGCAGGGCGGGCTGGCGCTCGCCGCGCGCTTGAAGCGCCTGCAGGTGCCCGCGCTGGTGATCGAAAAGAACGAGCGCGCGGGGGATTCGTGGCGCAAGCGCTACCGGTCGCTCGTCCTGCACGACCCGGTCTGGTACGACCATCTGCCCTACCTGCCGTTTCCGGAGCACTGGCCGGTGTTTTCGCCCAAGGACAAGATCGGCGACTGGCTGGAAATGTACGCGCGGGTGATGGAGCTCGACCTCTGGACTTCCACCAAGTGCCTGAAGGCGTCCTACGACGAGGCGGCCGGGGAGTGGACGGTGCAGGTGAACCGCGGTGGGGCGCTGGTGGAGCTGCGGCCCAAACAATTGGTGCTCGCCACCGGCATGTCCGGCTTTCCGAACATGCCGGAGATTCCCGGTGCCGATGGGTTCGGCGGGCGGATCGTGCATTCGAGCCAGTTCAGCGGCGGCGAAGACTGGCGCGACAAGCACTGCGTGGTGCTTGGCGCCAACAATTCGGCGCACGACATTGCCGCCGACTTGTGGGAGCACGGCGCGGCCGAAGTCACCATGGTGCAGCGCTCGCCCACCGTGGTGGTCACCTCGGATGCCCTGATGGAGCACGCCTGGGGGCGGCTGTATTCGGAACAGGCACTGGAGGCCGGGATCACCACCGAGATCGCCGACCTGACGGTGGCCTCCGTGCCATTCAGGCTCCTGCCCTCGTTCCACAAGCCCATCTACGACGCCATCCGCGAGCGCGACGCGGAGCTTTACGAAGGCCTGGAGAAAGTGGGCTTTCTCTACGACTTCGGCGAGGACGGCTCGGGCATCCATTCGACTTACCTGCGCCGCGGCGCGGGCTACTACATCGACGTCGGCGCGTCGCAGCTCATCGTCGACGGGCGCATCAAGCTGAAGAGCCCGGCGCAGATCACGCGCATCGGCCAGCAGACCGTGCTGTTGTCGGAGGGCACGGTGCTGCCCGCGGACCTCATCGTCTACGCCACCGGCTACGGCTCGATGAACCAGTGGGCGGCGCAGCTCATCTCGCCGGAGGTCGCGGCGCGGGTGGGCCAGTGCTGGGGGCTGGGTTCGAACACCAAGTACGACCCGGGGCCGTGGGTGGGGGAGCTGCGCAACATGTGGAAGCCGACCCAGCAGCCGGGCTTGTGGTTCATGGGCGGGAATCTGATGCAGGCACGGCATTATTCGCTCTACCTTGCGCTGCAGTTGAAGGCGCGCATGGAGGCGATTCCCACGCCCGTTTACTACCTGGACCCGGTGCACCACCCATGAAGTGGAAGATGGCCGAGAACTCGCTGTTCGGGATCCTGCTGCGCAAGAGCTGGTGGGTGAGCGCGCTGGTCGCGCTCGGCACCTTCGTGGCGGTGAGGAACTTCATGGAATGGGGCTACGCCCTGTTCGCCACCGGACCGTTCATCGTCATCGCGCTGATGGCCGCCTGGCGGCAGATCACCGTGCCGGGCGGCGCGCGGCTGGAAAAGGCGCTGGAGAAGATTCGCGCGAAATCCTGGGAGGAATTCGCGCGCGTGCTGGAAGCGGGATTGAAAAAGGAGGGCTACACGGTGACGCGCGTCGCAGGCGCGGCCGACTTCGAGCTGCAGAAGGCCGGGCGCGTGTCGCTGGTGTGCGCGCGGCGCTGGAAGGCTTCACGCACGGGGGCCGAGCCGTTGAAGGAGCTGGTGGCCTCGGGGGAGAAGCGCGGGGCGGCGGAGTGCCTGTATGTGGTGGCGGGGGAGATCACGGAGCAGGCGCGGGGGTATGCGAAGGAGAAGTCGGTGAAGTTGGTGGAGGGCGCGGGGTTGGTGGGACTGGTTCGCGTGGTGAGCCGAGGGGGAGAATGAGATGACAGCCTTTTTCATCGTGCGTGCCAAGGTCGCGGATGCGGCCCTGAGGCAAGCCTTCGACCGCGTGTGGGGCGACGAGGTCACGCGCAGCCGCGACATCGTGCAGGTCATCCAGGCCATCGGCAGCGCCAGGTGAGGATGCGAGTTCAGCTCGCCGCGGCTTTGCTGCTGTGTGTCCCGGGATGCAGTGCGGTGGCCGAAACGGCGGCGCCGGAGGCGGGCTTTTCGGGCATGCAGGCCCACCGCATCGAGGAGCCCGTGTTTGGCGGGCAGATGGTGGTGTACGAAGCCGGACGCGGACATGCGCGCTCGGTGCTCCTGGTGCACGGCATCGGGCCGAACGGCGCGCGCGACTGGCGCGACACCGTGGGCTGGCTGCAGAATTCATTTCACGTCGTCGCGGTGGACCTGCCGGGGTTCGGTGCCTCCGACAAGGCGAACCTCCTGTATGCGCCGGCCAACTACGCCGCGGTCCTCAAGCATGTCGCCGATCGTTTCCTGCGCCGGCCCTTCGTGCTCGTGGGGCATTCGATGGGCGCGGTGGTGTCATTGCGCTACGCGATCACCTACCCGGAGGACGTGGAACGGCTGGTAGTGATGGATGCGCCGGGCATCCTGCACCGCTACTCGGTCACCAGCCAGTTTCTCGCCACCCTCGGCATGGAATTCGTGCCCCCGTGGCTGAACCTGCTGGAACGGTTCGCCGACCTTGCACGCAGGATCCTCGCGCCGCTTGAGGGGCTGCGATTCGAGCCGCAGATCATCCTCGCGAGCCCGCAGCTGCGCGAAAGAATTCTCGGGGGCGATCCGGCGAAGATCGCCGGCCTCGCCGTGGTGAGCGAGGACCTGAGCAGCGATCTTCCCAGGGTGCGCGCCGAAACCCTGGTCCTGTGGGGCGGCGAGGACAGGCTCGCGCCGCTGCGCACCGGCCGGGTGCTCGCCCTGAAACTGCCGCGCGCGCGCCTGGTGGTCATCGAGGGCGCCGGGCACACGCCGATGCTCGAGGCGCCCGGGCGCTTTCGTGCGGTGCTTAGCTCGTTCCTGCACCTTGGCCTGCCGGGCGCGCCGCCGGCAAGCGCGGCGTCGGCGGCGAACCACGGCACGGGCCAGTGCCTGAACGAGCGCAACCGCGTATTCGAAGGGCACTACGACCGACTGACGATCGAAGGCTGCACGCAGGTCCGGATCCGCAACGCCCGGGTGCACGAGCTGCTCGTGCTGGATTCCAGCGTCACGATCGACGACAGCCGCATCGGGGGCGGCGAGACCGGGCTTTATGCGCGCAATTCCACCGTGGTCGCTACGGGGGGGCGCATCGAGGGGGAAATCGCGATTACCGCGCTCGAAAGCCGCATCGACCTCGCTGCCGTGGAGGTGCAAGGGAGCAAGGCGGCCGTGAGCTCGCCGACCAGAACCTTTGTCGTGTTTTCCTTCAGCCGGGTGCGCAGCCCCAAAACGCAGGGCGACGTGCACGCTTTTTTCACCGTCACCCCGGCGAATCCGCTGTAGCGTCCCAGCACCGGGCTCCAGGACCTCCCATGCGCAAGCCGGGCAGACAGTGCAGGTGAACGGCGGCATGCATTTCAACTGAACGCATGTGAGAATCAATGGCGATGGCGAAGCTCATCTACCATTTTCAGTTTCCCGACGGCAGGTCTGAATCCCTGCAGGTCAGGCCCGCGGTCACGCCAGCGGTGCAGGCGGACCTGCCGCCCTGGACTGCGCTGGGCTTCCAGCAATGCAGCAATTGCCCGCTCTCGACCGCGGACACGGCGCATTGCCCGATGGCAGTGCGTTTCGTGCCGCTGGTCGCGCTGTTCGACAAGGTGCGCTCGTATGACGACGTTGCCGCCCGGGTCGAGTCCGACGAACGGTCCGTTACCAAGCACACCAGCGTGCAGCGCGTCCTGCGTTCGCTCATGGGCCTGCTCGCGGCCAGCAGCGAATGTCCGCACGTCGGATTCCTCAAGCCGATGGCCCATTTCCATTTGCCGTTCTCCAGCACGGAAGAAACCATTTACCGGGTGGTGTCGACTTACCTGCTCGCGCAGTTTTTCCTGCGCCAGCAGGGCCAGGCGGCGGACGCGGGCCTGGAGGGCTTGAAAGCGCGCTACCGCGAGATGCAGCAGGTCAACGCGGGGATGGCCGGGCGGCTGGGCGCAATCCGGGATGAGGACGGCGACAGCAGCGTCAACGCGCTGGTGCTGCTCGACCTGTTCGCGCATTCCCTGCCGGATTCCATCGATACGGAGCTGGAGGAGCTGCAGCCCGCGTTTCAGGAGCTGTTGAACGTGAACCGGGGCTGACGCGCCCTAGATCATCAGGTACTTCGACTTTACTGCCTCGTTCGCGGCAAGCTCGCGCATGCTGCCGTGGAAACGGATGCGCCCCTTTTCGATCACGTAGGCGCGGTCCGAGACATCGGCGGCGAAATGCATGTTCTGCTCGGCGAACAAAATCGTGAGGCCCATGCCCTTGAGATTCTTGATCTGCCGCGTGAGCTCCTGCACCACCACCGGCGCCACCCCCTCGACCGGTTCGTCGAGCAGCAGCAGCGACGGGTTGCCCATCAGGGTGCGTCCGATGGTGAGCATCTGCTGCTCGCCGCCCGACAGGTAACCGCCGAGGCGCCGGTCGAGCGGCGCGATCACCGGGAACAGCTCGTACACCCGCTCCACGGTCCAGGGTGCGGTAGCGCCGCGGCCCTTCTTGATCGCGATTTCGAGGTTCTCGCGCACCGTGAGGTCGGGAAAGATCAGCCGCTCGTCGGGCACGAATCCGACGCCGAGCCGGGCGATCTCGTAGGGTTCCCGGCCGAGCAGCGATGCGCCGTTGTAACGGATCGCCCCGCCTTTTCCCTGCGCCAGGCCCATGATGGTCTTCAGGGTCGTGGTCTTGCCCGCGCCGTTGCGCCCCAGCAGGCAGACCGACTCGCCCTCGTTGACCTCCAGCGACACGTCGAACAGGATGTGGCTGGTGCCGTAGTACGTGTGGAGGTTCTCGATTTCGAGGCAAGGCATCGGCGTCAGTCGTGGTGTTCGCCCAGGTAGACCTTCTGCGCAGTTGCGTTGGCCCGCACCTCATCGGGCGTGCCCTGCAGGATGATTTCGCCCCGGTGCAACAGCGTCAGCTTGCGCGCATGGTTGAACACGATACCCATGTCGTGCTCGGTGAACAGCACGGTCAGCTTCAGCTCGAGGTTGAGGCGGTCGACCAGTTCCATGGTCGAGCGCGCCTCGTCGATCGACATGCCGGCCGTCGGCTCGTCGAGCAGCAGCAGGCGCGGCTTGCCCGCCAGCGCGATCGCCAGTTCGAGCCGCTTCTTGTCGCCCTGCGCGAGCTCGCCGGCGATCAGGTCGCGCTTCCCCTCCAGCCCGCACAGCGCCAGCATGCGTTCGGTCTCTTCGGCGCCGAGCGTGCGCGCCGAGGCAAGCAGGCGAAAGGTCGCGCGCATCTGCGCCTGCACCGCCGCGCGCACGTTCTCGCTCACCGTCATGCGGCCGAAGATGCTGCTCACCTGGAAGGCGCGCGAGATGCCGCGCCGCACCACCTTGTGCGGCGGCATGCCGGTAATCTCCCTGCCGGCGAACACCACCTTGCCGGCGTCGGGCCGGTGATAGCCGGTGAGCAGGTTCATGAAGGTGCTCTTGCCGGCGCCGTTCGGACCGATGATCGCCGACTGTTCGCCCTCGCGCATCGCGAAGTCGATGCTGCAGGTGACATGCACGCCGCCAAAATGCTTCTCCAGCCCGGTGACCTCCAGGATGTTCGGGCTCATGGCCGCTGCTCCGGCGCCGCGGCTGCGTCGTCGGCTTCGCCGGCGGCCGCGCCCTCGCGCTCGCGCGTCTCCCGCATGCGCTTGTCGATCATGCCGAGGATGCCGCCGGGCGCGAACAGCACGATCAGCAATATGATGGTGCCGATGGTGAGCGGCCAGTACACGGTGTACATCTTCACCACCGCCTGCAGCATGGTGTAGATCACCGACCCGAGCATCGGCCCGATGAACGAACCGGCGCCGCCGATCAGGGTCATGAATACCGCGATGCCCGATTCGCCCCAGCCGAGCAGGCCCGGGTTCACGCTGCGCGAGAACGGGCCCCACAGCGCCCCCGCAATCCCCGCGAACGCGCCGGCGAGCACGAAGTTGGCGAGCATGTGCGCCCTGACGTTGGTGCCTAGGAACGCAGCGCGGCGCTGATTGTCGCGCAGCGTGCGCAGGGCGTAGCCGAACGGCGACTCGGTGATGCGCCACATCACCGCGGCCGCCGCAAGCACGATCGCCAGCGTGAAAAAGTAGAAGTTCGTCGAGTCCTGGAAGAACGGCGGCGGCAACAGTCCCTGGATGCCGTCGTCGCCCTTGGTGAAGCTGTACCAGGAGAACACGATGTAGAACAGCAGCTCGCCGAAGGCGAGCGTGAGGATGGCGAAGTAAATGCCGGTCAGGCGCACGCAAAAGAAGCCGACCACCAGTGCCGCCAGTGCCGCCACCGGCGGACCGAGCAGGAGCGACAACAGAAATTCCGCGACGCCGATCTGCCCGTCCGCGCCCTTGAGCGCGGTGAACAGCATTGCGGTGGCGTACGCGCCCACGCCGAAGAACGCGGCATGGCCGAACGAGATCTGGCCCATGTAACCGTACAGCAGGTTGAAACTCATCGCGAACAGCCCGAAAATCAGGACCTCGGTCCCCACGTGCGTCCAGAACTCCCCCGGCAGCCACGGCACTCCGAGCGCCGCGGCGAGGAGCAGCAGCGTAACCGGCCCGGAGATGCCGAAGCCGGCGTACAGACGGGACCACGGGCCCCTGGCGTTTGCGGTCATGGGTGTCAGGAACGCAGCTCGGTGCCGAACAGGCCCCAGGGGCGCACGACCAGGACCGCGATCACGATCAGGAAGATCATGGCCAGCGCGCCGTCGGGCCAGAACAGGATCGAGAACGAGTAGACGATGCCGACGATGATCGAGGCGACGAAGGTGCCCAGCATGCTGCCGAAGCCGCCGATCACCACCACCGCGAAGCACTGCACGATGATGTCAAGATCCACGCCGAGCGCCATCGGCAGCAGCGGCAGGAACACGCCGCCGGCCAGCGCAGCCAAACCGACGCCAAGCGCAAATACCGACGCGTAGATCATCGGGATACGGATGCCGAGCGCGCTCACCATGCTGCGGCTGTACACGGCGGCGCGCACGATCTTGCCAAAGCGCGTGCGTTGCAGGAAAAACCACAGGCCCACGGCGACGGCGAAGCCGGTGCCGATGATCACGAACTGGTACGGATTGACCAGCGTGTCCAGCATCTCCACCGGCCGCACGCCGAGGTTGATGCGCCGGTTCTCCAGGCCCCAGATCAGCTTGATCACATCGCCCAGGATCAGCACCAGCGCGAAAGTGAGCAGCAGCTGCTCGGGCAGTTCGCGGTCGTAGGTGTGCCGGATCAGCAAACGCTCCAGCGCGAAGCCGAACAGCGACATCAGCGCCACCGCGCCGGCGATCGCCGGCAGCAGCAGCCACGGGCTGGCGCCGAACTGCTGGCTGAGGAAGGTGAAGATCGAGAACGTGACGTAGCCGCTCAGCAGCCACAGCGTGGCATGCGCGAAGTTGAGGATGTTCATCACGCCGAAAATCAGCGACAGTCCGGCCGAGAGCAGGAACAGCACCATCGCACGCGACAGCCCGCTGAACAGCTGCAGGGCGTAAGGGGCGATATCCATGCACGGTTACCGGAACAACGCGGCCGGGGCGATCGAGCGGCCCCGGCCGGGAAGCGCGGCGCGCATCAGGCGCGCTTTTTCTTCAGCTTGTCGACTTCCTGGCAGGTCTGGGTCCAAACCTCGTTGCCCTCCACCAGGATCATGGTCTCGGGCTTGTAGATCGGGAACGGATAATCCGGCGAATCCCACACTTCGCCGACGTAGGAGGGCACGTCGAGCTGGTTGCTGCAGTCGCGGAAGCTGCGCTTGCCGCGGCAGGTGTCGAGGGTCGCGCCCTTGAGCGCCTTGACGATCGCCTCGGTACTGGTCGAGCCGGCTTTCTTCGCTCCCTGCTCGAGCCCGCCAAGCGCGTCGTAATACATGCAGGCCCAGTCGTCCGGGTAGCCCTCGGGCCCGAACGCGGCGCGGTCGCGCTTGATGTAGGCCTGCATGATCGGCTGGTCGAGGTGCGCAAAGAAAGGACAACGCGCGAGCCCGATGATGCTGCGCGGCAGCGTCGTGCGCTGCGCCTTGAGGTCGTTGACCGCGATCAGGCCGCCGGGGAACGGCACGCGTTTGAACAGGCCCATCTGGCCGGCCTGCTGCATGAACGTCTCGGCGTCCTTGCCTGCCACGGCGCCAAACATGAAATCGGGCCTGGCTGCCATGATCGCGGTGATATAGGAGGTGAAGTCGGTTTCGCCCAGCTTGAACCACAGCTGGCGGGTTTCCTTGATATCGGAGGCGACCCTGGCGAGGCCGGTGGTGAAGCCCTTGTGCGTATCGCGGCCCCACTCGTAGTCCTGCCCCAGGGAAACGTAGGTCTTCCAGTTGTTCTTCTTCGCCATGCGCGACACCGCGACCACCACCGCGCCCGACTGCATGTTGCTGTCGGGGCAGAACTGGTAGGTGTAGGTCGTGTAGTTGTCCTGCGTGATCTTGGAGCTGTTGGAGGTCGCGGCGAGGTGCAGCACCTTGTGCTCGTGGATGATTTCCTGCACCGCGAGCGCCACCGCGCTCGAATAGGTGGCGAACATGCAGTCCACCTTGTCGTTCAGGATCAGCGACTTCGCCTCGCGCGAGCCGACGTCCGGCTTGGTCTCGTCGTCGCGGTACACGATCTGCACCGGATGCTTACCGAGCAGTCCGCCGCGCTTGTTGAGTTCGGCGACCGCCACCGGCAGTCCCTTGATGCAGTGCGCCATGTAATTGGCGCCGGTACCGGTCGAGGGCAGCAGCACGCCGATCTTGTACGGCGCGCCGGCCTGGGCGCGGGCAAACCGGGGCGTCAGGGTCAGCGCGCCCGCGGCGAGGCCGGTGAAGACGAAGTCGCGCCGGCTCAGCTTGAGGTGGTCGATCAAGGCTTCCCGATTCTTTTCCTTCTCGCTCATTTTCGCTCTCCTCGCAAAGTGGCTGGGGTGGGCAGGGCCGCCTGTGCTGACGGTCTGCGCAAAGGGTGTTCGCGTCATGCTACGCCTTCGCCACCCGAATCGGTGCGGCCGCCCCGACCCGGGTTTGACGCCGATCAAGCGTGCACCGTCGCGGGGCCGCCACGGTCTTGCCCCGGGCAGGGGGCCTGGTTGCCTTAAACTCCGCTGCATCCAATGGCCTGCGATCTCCTCATCAGTAACGGCCTGTTGATCGACGGCAGCGATGCCTCCCTGCGTCTGGAAGCGCTGCTCGCCGCTGCCGCCGGGCGCCACGCCGCGCGCGAGGCGATCGCCGGCGAACGGGTGCTCAGCTACGCCGGGCTGCTCGCCGAGGCGCAGGCCGTGGCCGGCGCGCTGCGCCAGGCGGGCCTCGCGCGCGACGAGCCGCTGCACCTGCGCGTGTCGAACCATGCGTTGGATCTCGTCGCCTTGTTCGGCGCCTGGCTCGCGGGCGCAGTGGTGGTGCCGGTGCACCGCAGCTCGCCCGCGCTCGCGGCCGCGCAGATCGCAAGCCGCACCCTGGCGCGCTTCGAGTGGGACGCGCTGGCAGCGACGCCGCTCAAGCGCCTGGCGAGCGACGCCCCGCCGCCGCGCGAGATCCTGGAAGGCAGCGCGCTAGTGGTGTTCACCTCGGGGTCCTCCGGCGCGCCCAAGGGCGCCGTGCTGTCGCATCGCGCCCTTGCCGGCAAGCTCGGCGCAATCCAGTCGATGCTCGGCTTCGGCGAGAACGAGCGCACGATGCTGGTGCTCAACATCACCTTCAGCTTCGGCATCTGGGTGGCGCTGCTCACGCTGGTGCACGGCGGGCGCCTGGTGCCGGTGGAGAAGTTCGTCCCCGAGGCCTTTCTCGAGCGGCTGCGCGCCGAGGCGATCACGCGCGTCGGCGTGGTGCCGACCATGATGCGCGCGCTGATCCTCGACCATCCGGCCGAGGCGCTCGCGCAAGCGGGACGCGCGCTGGCGGCGGCGGGCAGCCTGCGCACCGTGATGATCGGCGGCGAGTCACTCGGCAAGGGGCTCGGCGACACGCTGCGCGAGCTGGTTGCACCGGCCGATCTCATCGACATCTACGGCCTGACGGAGACTTCGACCTGCGATTTCTTCCTGATGCCGCAGGATGCCTCGCGCTACGCCGGCTGCATCGGCCGGCCCTCGCCAGGGGTGCGCTTTCGCATCCGCGGCGACGACGACGGGGCGGTCGCGCAGGGCGCGGTGGGCGAGCTTTGCATCGCGAGCCCGTTCCTGATGAACGGCTATCTCGGGCAGCCCGAGCTGAACCCGGTCGACGCGGGGGGCTGGCTCGCCACCGGCGACCTGGCGCGCGAGCGCGATCCGGGCGTGCTCGAGATCGCCGGCCGCAGGAAGGAGCTGATCGTGCGCGGCGGCAACAAGATCGCGCCGCAGGAAATCGAGTTCGCCTGCAGCGCGCACCCCAAGGTGGCGGCGGCGCTCGCCGTGGGCCGGCCCGACGCGCGCCTCGGCCAGCGCATCCACGCGCTGGTGGTGCCGCGCGACCCGAGCCTGAGCGTGGCGGAGCTGCGCGCCTTCCTGCGCGAGCGCCTCGACAGATTCAAGCAGCCCGACGTGTTCTACTTTGCGCGCGAGTTGCCCGCCGGGCGCACCGGCAAGGCCGACCGCGGCCGCTTCTCGGCGATGCTCGAGGCGGGCGAGCTCTCGCCGGCCCAGGCTGGCGCGACTGGTTGATGATCAAGGAGACCGATTCCATGAGCGAGTTCCAGAACATCCGCGTAACGAGAGAGGCGGGCGTGGCGCAGCTGCAACTGCATCGCCCCGAGCGGATCAATGCGCTCAACAAGGCGATGCTGCTCGAGATCAACGCGGCGCTCGACGCCTTCGAGTCCGATAGCGCGGTGCGCGTGATCGTGCTCTCGGGCGCGGGGCGCGGCTTTTCCTCGGGCTTCGACCTGAAGGAGCAGATGGAGCGCCGTCCCGAGGGCGCGGCGGTGTGGCGCGAGGTGCTGGACCTGGATTTCTCGACCACCCTTCGATTCTGGGACTCGCCCAAGCCGACCATCGCCGCGATCCACGGCGCCTGCATGGCGGGCGCCTTCGAGATGGCGCTCGCCTGCGACCTCGCCGTGTGCTCGCGCGACGCGGTGTTCGGCGAGCCAGAGCTGAAATTCGGCGCCGGCATCGTCACGCTGCTGCTGCCCTGGGTGGTGGGGCCCAAGGCCGCCAAGGACATCATCCTCACGGGCGATGACGCGATCAACGCCGAGCGCGCGCTGGCGCTCGGCATCGTCAGCCGCGTGGTGCCCGAGGGCGAGCACCTGAGCGCGGCGCTGCGCATCGCGCGCCAGATGGCGGTGATCGACCCGGATCTGGTGCGCGACACCAAGAAGGCGATCAACCGCAGCTACGAGATCCAGGGTATGCGCGCGGCGCTCGACACCGCGCTCGACATCGACCATGCCATCGAGTCGCACGGCTCCCCCGACAAGCGCCGCTTCATGGACCTCGCGCGCGAGCAGGGCTTGAAGGCCGCGCTCGCCTGGCGCGAGGCGCGCTTCAAGGTCTAGCATTGCGAGCCGGGGAAGCTGTCGCTTACTTCTTCACCGCCAACACCCCATCGCCATTCAATTCCGCGACAAACCCGGCGTGGCGCAGACGTTTCACCACTTCCATGGGCACATCGCGCCCGCTGGTCAGTTTGTTCGGCGTGCCGGTGTAATGAAACAGCCTGCCCTTGCGCTTGAGCACCCTGGCCAGCTGGTCATAGAAAACTTGCGAGTAAAGTTCTCCGGCGATGCCGAAACGCGGCGGATCGTGCAAGATCGCGTCGACCGATTCGCCGGGCAGCATGACGATCTGCCCGGTAATGTCGCCCTGGGTCAAGGTCAATCCACTGTCAGTCCCGGGCGACCAGGGATTGAGGCTGCGCAGCCAGATCACGTCGGCATTGTTCTCGTAGGAAAGCACCTGCCGCGCCCGGCCCTGCAGGCACCAGGCGGCGAAATAGCCCAGGCCGCCGCAGGTATCCAGAATCACCTTGCCGCGCGGTTGAATCAGGCCGACTTTGCGTTCGGCGTCCGCATAGGGCGAGACCTGCGCCGTGGGCAACATCTTGATGCCATCGATTTCGAACGTCGGCGGCCCCCACTGCGTCGGCACCAGCTTGATCAGCGAGGTCGTGAAACGTGCCACCGGCTCAAAGGTCTCGCCGGCCCAGTGGTAGATGGTCCGGTCCCTGCAGGTTTGCAGATAGGGGAATCGTTGGCCTTGCCAGATCCATCCTGCCGCGCCGACCTCGACGGTGGTCCGCGAACGTTCGAGGTCCAGGGAGCACTCAACCGAGGGCGCACCTGCGCGCGCGGCAGCGCGCAGTGCTTCGTGTACTTCCTGAGTCAATAGCGGAGCAATCATTTCCTGGTCCGCCATGACGGTGGGGGGGGCGAACGCCTGCGCTGCGCTAGGCGGGGAGCGCCGGCGTGTTCTCCGGCACGAAGAAATCCGGCAGGAACTGCGTGGCTCCCGGCAGCGCCGCGTAAACTGAAAAATCGCGCACGCCGGCCGCGTGCAGCACCAGGTCGTCGATGCAGAAGTTGCCGGTGAATTCGCGGCTCGGCTTGCACAGGATCGCATGCGCCGCGTCGGCCATGATCTCCGGCCTGCGCGAGCGCTTCATCATCGCTTCGCCGCCGAGCATCTGCACCGCGGCGGTGGCGATGGTGGTGCGCGGCCAGAGCGCATTGGCGGCGATGCCGTCCTGCCTGAATTCCTCGGCCCAGGCGAGCGTGCACAGGCTCATGCCGTACTTGGCGATGGTGTAGGCGACGTGCGGCGCAAACCACCTGGGCGCCAGGTCCAGCGGCGGGCTCAGGGTCAGGATGTGCGGATTGCGCGATTTTTTCAGGTGCGCAATGCAGCTGCGCCCCGTCAGATAGGTGCCGCGCGCGTTGACGCCGTTCATCAGGTCGTAGCGCTTCATGTCGCAGGCGAGCGTGCCGGTGAGCTGGATCGCGCTGGCGTTGTTCACCAGGATGTCGATCCCGCCGAAGGTGGCGACCGCCTTGTCGACCGCCGCCAGGACCTGCGCCTCTTCGCGGATATCGCATTGCACGCCCAGCCCCTTGCCGCCGGCCTTCTCGATTTGCGCCACCGCGGTGTGGATGGTTCCCGGCAGCTTCGGATGCGGGTCGCTGGTCTTGGCGGCGATCACCACGTTGGCGCCGTCGCGCGCCGCGCGCACCGCGATGGCCAGCCCGATGCCGCGGCTGCCGCCGGTGATGAACAGGGTTTTTCCTTGCAGGCTCATGGGGTCTCCTTGCGGGATGTTGCGGAAGGACGGGAGGCAGTCGGTAGAATATACCTGCACGCTCCGGAGGCGCTGGCGCCAAAGATTGCGTGGCGGAGGAAGACCCATGAAGACTTGCGCTCCTGCATTGCTGGCCCTCGTACTGGCTGCATGCGCGGCTCCCGAGGCATCTCGCGAGCCTGCTGCCGCGGCCGATGCGACCCAGTCCCCGTCCATGGCCGGCACGCGGTTCACGGAGGCGGCAACGGCCCCGCTGAGCGACCTGAATCTGGTGGTTGCCGATATTCCGGCAGCGCTTGCGGCAGCACGCAAGGGGCCTTACTTGCCGCCGTCCGATCCAAGCTGCGCGGGACTGTCGGCGGAGGTCAAGGCGCTCGACGCCTTGCTCGGGCCGGACCTCGACACTCCGGCTTCGCCATCGAATCCCGGCCTGATCGAGCGCGGCGTGGTTGCGGTCGGCGATGCGGCGATTGGAACGGTGCGCGGGGCCGCGGAAGGCGTGGTGCCCCTCAGGCGCTGGGTGCGAAAACTCAGCGGCGCGGAGCGGTACTCGAGAGAAGTCGCCGCTGCGATCGCGGCGGGCGGCGTGCGCAGATCCTTCCTGAAGGGAATCGGCCACGCCGGCGGCTGCGCGGCGCCTGCCGCGCCGCGGCGCTAAGCCGGCGAGGGCAGCCCCGCCGCCGCGATCATCTCGCTGCCCAGATAACCGCGCACGCGCTCGTCGGCGATGAGCGCGGCGAAATCCGGCATGCGCACCACCTTGCCGCCGGCCACCAGGAGGAATTCCTCGGCGATCTCCTTGAGAATCTCGAGGTGGTAGCGCGCGGTCGGATGCAGGCAGACGAACACCAGCTTGCCCTCGCGCCTCAGCTTGCGAAAGAACTCGAGCATGAAGCCGATATAGCCGTCGACGGTGTTGAACTGCGGCTCGTCGAACAGGTGCACCAGCGGGCGCGGGGTGGGCGAGGGCTGCAGCAGCAGCGAGGGCAGCAGCTTCCTGAAGCGGCGCACCTGGTAGGACTGGTGATAGTGGATGGCGAGCCGGTCGCGCTGGCGGTACTTGACGCGGTGGATGTCGGTGCCGGCGATCAGCACGCGGCCGCGCGTCGGAGTGTTCGAGCCGGTCATCATCTCGAACAGCGTGGTCTTGCCGGCGCCGTTCGGTCCGATTACCCCGACGATGCGCGGAGTCTCGATCGCCAGATCGGCTTCGAGCGTGAACGTCGGGCGGCGCAGCACATAGCCGCGGGAATACACTTTGCGCAGCCGGTCCAGCACCAGGAGCGGGGCGGCCATGGCCTCAGGCGCCCAGCAGGCGACGGCGCAGTGCCGTGTCGCGGCGCAACTCCTCGGCTGCGCCGGTCCAGGCCACGTTGCCGCGGTCGAGCACCGAGGCACGATCGGCAACCGCCAGGGCGACCTCGGTATTCTGCTCGACGACGAGGCAGGCGACGCCCTGGCTCTTGAGCCGGCGCACGACCGCCAGCACGTCGCCGACGATCTTGGGCGCCAGGCCCTGGCTCGGTTCGTCGAACAGCACCAGCCCGGGCGAGCCGAGGAGCGCGCGCGAGATCGACACCATCTGCGACTCGCCGCCCGACAGGTTCTCCGCTTCGCGGTGCATCAGGTGCTCGAGCGGCGAGAAGATGGCGCAAACGTCGCTCATGCCCCAGGCACCGAAGCGGCTGCGCTTGACGGCGATCTGCAGGTTCTTGGCCACGGTCAGCATCGGACACAGGCGCCGATCGTCGGGCACCCAGGCGATGCCGCGCCGGGCGATGCGATGCGTCGGCCAGCGGGTGATGTCGGCACCGTCGAAGCGGATCGTGCCGCGGCGCGGCGGCGTCAGGCCGAGGATCGAGCGGATGGTGGTGGTCTTGCCGGCGCCGTTGGGCCCCAGCAAGGCGAGAACTTCCCCCGGCCCGATCGCGAGCGACACGCCGAACAGCACCTGCGTCTCGCCGTAGTAGGCATCGATGCCGGCGACCTCGAGGATCATGCGAACCGCCCGAGGTTCGAGCGCCTGACCCACTCGTTCGCCTGCAACTCGCGCGGGGTTCCCCTGGCGAGCACCTGGCCCCAGTGGATCACCGAGATGCGATCGGCAAGCGAGAACAGGAAATCCATTTCGTGCTCGATGACCACGATGGTGAGATTGGCCCTGATGCGGCCGATCAACTCGACCAGACGCTGCGTCCCGTCGATCCCCAGGCCCGAGGTCGGCTCGTCCAGGCACAGCACGCGCGGGCGCTGCGCCAGCGCGACCGCGATCTCCAGCGCCCGGCGCTCGCCGTAAGGCAGCTGCCTCGCGATGACGGCCGACCGCCCGGCGAGCCCGACGGAGGCCAGCACGGCGTCGGCCTCCTGCGCGAATCCGGTGTCGCCGGCGACGGCGCGGCGTACGTCGAAGCCGCGTGCGCGGAACGCGGGCAGCGCGATCATCACGTTCTCGCGCGCCGTGAACTCGTCGAACAAGGTCATGGTCTGGAACGAGCGCGCGACGCCTTTGTTGGCGATGGCGTGCGGGCTGAGGCCCGCGAGGTCCTCGCCGGCGAGGCGGATGCGGCCGCGGCTCGGCTTCACCCGGCCGGTCAGCACGTTGAAGAAGGTGGTCTTGCCGGCGCCGTTGGGCCCCATGATGCCGTGCAGCTCGCCTTCCTCGACGGCAAGGTCGACCTGCTCGAGGACCACGCGGTCCCCGAAGCGCACATGCACGCCCTCTGCCTCGATCAGCGCCATCGCGCGAACAAGGGTCGCGCCATGCCGGCGATGCCCTCGGGACGGAACAGCACGATCGCCATGAACAGCAGGCCGAAGTAGATCATCCACGCAAAGGTCAGCGCGCCGATCACGTCGCGCGCGATGAGGAACGTCACCACGCCGATCACCGGCCCCCAGAAGCTGACCAGTCCGCCGCCGACCAGCGTCATCATCACCACCAGGCCCGACAGGTTCACGCTCATCACGTCGGGAAAGGCCGCGCGCTGCGCCATGGCGAACAGGGCGCCCGCCAGGCCGGAGATGGCCGCGGAGAGCGCGAAGACCGTCAGCTTGTAGAACCACACCGGGTAGCCGAGATGGGCGGCGCGGGTCTCGCTCTGGCGGATGGCGGCCAGCACCCGGCCGTAGGGCGAATGCACCAGGCGCCACAGCGCCGCGACCACGATGACGAATACCGCCAGGACGAAGTAGTACAGCCCGACATTGTCGGAGATATCGAACGACACCACGCCGAAGTCGGCCGGCAGCCGCGCGATGTTCAGGAGCCCGTCCTCGCCGCCGGTGAGGCTGTAGGCCTTGATCGCGATGGTCCAGAAGATCTGGCCGAAGGCGATGGTCATGAAAGCGTAGTAGATGCCGCGGCGATGCGAGATGAACAGGCCCACGAAAAGCCCGGCGAGGCCCGCCGCCAGCGTCGCCACCCCGAGGCAGATCCACAGGTTGGCGGAAAGATTGAACTGCGCGAGGCCGAAAGCGTAGGCGCCCACGCCGAAGTAGGCGCCGTGGCCGAAGGACACCAGTCCGGAGGTGCCGAGCACCAGGTTGAAGGCGAGTGCGTAGATCGACCAGATCAGGATCTCCACGCCCAGGTACGGATACAGGCCTACGGCGTCGATCCACAGCGGAGCGCTGGCGAGCGCGAGCCACAGCACGAGCATCGTGGGCGTGACGATGCGGGCGGCATTGGCGGAGTGCGGCATCGCTCAGGCCTCGAGCAGGCTTTTCTTGCCGAACAGGCCGCGCGCCCGCACTGACACCACGGCAACCAGCAGGATGTAGATCGAGAGCAGCGACCACTCCGAGGCGTAGGCGCCGGTGAGGCCGATCGCCAGACCCACCAGCAGCGCGGCCATCACGGAGCCCCAGAAGCTGCCCACGCCGCCCAGCACGATGATGAGGAAGGCGGGGATCACGGCGTCGACGCCCATGTGCGGGCGTATGCCCCAGATCGGCGCCAGGATGATGCCGGCGAAAGCTGCCAGCATGGTGCCGAACACGAACACGCCCAGGCGCAGTTTCGACAGATCGATGCCGAGCGCGCGCACCATCTCGCTGTCGTGGGCGCCGGCCTTGATGATCGCGCCGGTGCGCGTCTTCTCGATCAGCAGCCAGACCAGGCCGATCGCCGCCGCAGCGATGCCGGCGGCATAGAAGCGGTAGGTCGACCAGATCAGGCCATGAAAGATGAAGCCTCCGCTCACCTCTGGCGGCAGCGGCAGCACGTGATCGCGCGAGCCCCAGGTCAGCCGGATGCCCTCCTCGATCACCATCGCCGCGCCGAAGGTCAGCAGCAGGCCGTAGAGCGGATCCTTGCCGTAGGTGCGCCGCATGCACACCTCCACTGCGATGCCGGCGATACCTGCGACGCAGGGTGCGATGAGCAGCGCGAGGCCATAGCGCCAGCCGAGCGGCAGCGCCAGCCATTGCGCGGCGAGCTCAGGCGGTAGCGGCGGTTTCGGACCGAGAAACTGCAGCGCGATGTAGGCGCCCAGCGCAAACAGCGAGCCGTGCGCGAGGTTGATCTGCTCCATCAGCCCGACGATCAGCATGAAGCCGAGCGCGATGAGCGCGAACAACAGGCCCAGCGTCAGGCCGTTGAGCAGGTGCGGGACGAGGTCCAGCACTCTCAGGCATCGACCGTGCGCACCTGCTCATAGGGGATGAGCTTGCATTTTGCCGGCGCGGCGGTGTCCTCGACCGCCTTCGGATCGGACCAGCTCAGGATATCGAAGTGGTCGGTGCTGTCGCTGGGCCTGGCGTTTTTGCGCGCGAGGTACACCGTCTGCTGCACCTGGTGGGTGTTGGGGTTGATGTAGGCGTCGAAGTGCTGCAGGCGGTCCGCCGCGGGCATTTTCAGGTTCTCCAGCGCCTGGATGATCTTGATGTTGTTGGTGGAGCCGGCGCGCTCGATGGCGCGGAACAGCTCGCGCGTCGCCATGTAGCCGTTGTACGAGACGTTGCCCGGCACCGGGATCGCGTCGGTTCCCCTGGTCGCGGCCTGCCACTTCCTGACGAACTCGTCGACGCCCGGAAGCTTCAGCTTGTGGTACCAGGTGGTGCCGAACACGCCGAACAGGCTATCGGGTGCGCCCCACACGTCGGGCCAGTCCTGCTGGTTGTTGATCCAGGCCGGCTTGTCGCCGAGCTTGAGCTGCGTGACCTGCTCGCGCAGCGCCTTGTTGTCGTCGCCGCCCATCGCGGTCGCCACCACATCGGGCCGCAGCTGCTGCACCTTCAGGAGGTAGGCGGTGAAGTCGCGCGTGTTCTGCGGCACCAGCATGTTGTCCAGGATGCGCCCGCCCGCGGCCTCGACCTCCGCCTTGGTCGCCGCCGCGGTCGAATGGCCGTAGACGTAGTCGTTCGTAAGCAGCAACCAGTTCTTGCCGATCGATTGCACCGCGTTCCTGACCGCCGCCTTGGTGAAGTTGGTGCCGTTGCCGTCCCAGACGAACTTGACGCGCGAGCAGTTCTCCCCCGCCTCGCTCGGCGCGGAGGAGTTGGTGTTGAGGTAGATCGTGCCGTGCTTGTTGGCGACCTGGGTAATGGCATTGGCGACCCCGGAGTGCAGCGCGCCGATCAGGACCGCGCAGTCCTCGCGCGTGATGAAGCGCTCGGCGACGCGCGTGCCGGTGGCCGGCTGCGATTCGGTGTCCGCGGTGATCCACTCGATCTTGCGGCCGAGCACGCCGCCTTTGGCGTTGACCTCGTCGATCGCCATGCGGATCGCGCGATGATCGTCCCGGCCGCTGTTGCCGAACTGGCCGCTCGCATCGTTGGTGAGGCCCAGCTTGATCGGCTTGCCCTGGGCATAGGCCTGGTTGTGCTTCCAGGGCCCGTAGAAACCGGCGATGCCGGCGAGCGCCGCGGTCAGCGCGGACGATTGCACGAAACGGCGACGCGAAATCCCTGCCATGGTCCCGCCCCCTCCTCAAGAAAAACGTGGACTTGCCCGGTCGGAAAAGGTTAGCAGATACGGACAGCCAGCGTCATCTAGAATCGCTTCACGCATTGCACCGGAGGATTAGCCATGGCCATCCACCTCAAGCGCCGCATCGCCCAGACCATCACCGACGAGATCGACCGGAAAGTGCGTCACACCGTCGAGGGCATCCTCGCCGCCGTGAAAAAGCGCGGCGATGCTGCGGTGCGGGAGTACTCCGAGCAGTTCGACCAGTGGACGCCGAAGAAGCTGTCCAAGTCCGACCTCGACGCCATCCTGGCGAAAGTCGCGCCGGGAACGATCAGCGACATCAAGTTCGCGCAGGCGCAGATCCGCAATTTCGCCGAGCACCAGCGCGCCTCGATCCGCGACCTCGAGGTCGAGACGCTGCCCGGGGTGAAGCTCGGGCACAGGAACATCCCGGTGGAATCGGTCGGCTGCTACGTGCCCGGCGGGCGCTACCCGATGGTGGCCTCGGCGCACATGAGCATCGTCACCGCGCGCACCGCAGGGGTGAAGCACATCATCGCCTGCACGCCCCCCAACCAGGGCGAGCCGCACGCCGAGACCATCGCCGCCATGGTGCTGGGCGGTGCCGACGAAATTCACGTCATCGGCGGCGTGCAGGCCATTGCGGCCATGGCGCTGGGCACCGAGACCATCAAGCCGGTCGACATGCTCTGCGGTCCGGGCAATGCCTACGTGGCGGAGGCCAAGCGCCAGCTGTTCGGCAAGGTGGG
>JANMSV010000261.1:0-15277 GCA_031389685.1 Betaproteobacteria bacterium | reverse complement strand
TGGCGCGCGCGCACGCGCCGCCGCAGGCCTTCCCTCAGCGCACGCAGCCTGCGCCGCCGGGGCGCTATCGCGAACAGGGCGCGGTGCACGTCCTCGGAACTGAAGCGCCCCGCGCGACGGACTACGATCCGCCCGTCCTCGGCTTCCCACTCGAGCACCGCGCCCGGCCCGACGCCGAGCTTGCGGCGCACCGCGGCGGGAACGGAAACCTGGCCCTGTGCCGTGAGTTTGGAATGCGCGATCGCCATGCGCGCATATTGCCGGGGTAATGGGCCGGCGGCAACCGCGGCCGGACCCGAATGTAGTCCAATATCGAAACGGCTTACTGTTATGGTATTATCATACTTTCCTAAGAATATATGGGGCTTTCATGGATTCCTACATGACCGTCAAGGGCCAGATCGTGATTCCCTCGAAGATCCGGCGAAAGTTTGGCATCAAGGAGGGCACGCGTGTGCAGGTGGAGGTCGATGAGCAGGCGCATCGAATCATCCTGACACCCGTCACGGCGGATTACATCCAGAATCTGCGCGGGAAATACAAGGGCAAGCGCCTGTTGGCGGCGCTGGCGGCGGAGAAAAAACGCGAAAAGGAACTCTGATGCCGCGCAAGCCAAAGGCGCTGGTGCTCGATTCGTGGGCGGCGCTGGCGTATCTTGGCGACGAGGCGTCCGCACAGGAGGTCGCCGATCTGATCACGCACGCCCATGAAAACCGCATTCCGATGGTCATGTCCATGGTCAACGCGGGAGAGGTCTGGTACATCCTCGCCCGGGAGATCTCGGCGGCGCAAGCCGACAGCGCGGTGACCGATCTGACCGGTCTCGGCATCGAATTGATCGGCGTGGATTGGCCCCTCACGCGGATGGCGGGAACATTCAAGGCGCGGCACAAAATGTCGTACGCAGATTGTTTCGCCGCGGCACTCGCGAAGGACCGCAAAGCCGACCTCGTCACGGGAGACAAGGAATTCAAGCAGGTCGAGGGGGAAGTCAGTATTCGCTGGCTCTAGTTGGTCATGTCCACGCGCTGCAGCTTGATGCGGCCAGATTGACCTGGTGCCCCGGGGCTGAGGCTACTCCGCGCGCGCGCCGGAGATTTTCACCACTTCGGCCCAGCGCGCGATTTCTTCGCGCAGCAGTTTCGCGAATTCCTCGGGCGTGCTGCCCACCGGCTCGGCTCCCTGCTCGAGCATGCGCCTGCGCACCTCGGGATCCCGCGTCGCGCGCACGATGCCGTTGGCCAGCGTCTGCACGATCTCGCGCGGCGTGCCTGCGGGGGCGAGCACGCCGTACCAGACCACCACCTCGACGCCTTCGACGCCGGCTTCCTTCATCGTCGGCACCTCGGCGAGCTGCGCGTCTCGCTTCGGTGCTGTGACCGCGAGCGGGCGCAGCCTGCCGGACTTCACGTGCCCCTGGATCGACGGGATGTTGGCGAAGGAAAGGTCCACCTCCCCGGCGATGAGCGCGGTCATGGAGGGCGCGGTGCCCTTGTATGGGATGTGCACGATGAAGGTCCCGGTGCGCAGCTTGAATAGTTCAGCGGCCAGATGTTGCGTCGTGCCCACGCCGGCCGAGGAGTAGTTCAGTTTCCCCGGGGTGCTTCGCGCCATCGCGATCAGCTCGTTGACGCTCGCCGCGGGAAGCTTGGCGTTCACCACCAGCACGTTCGGGCTCTCGGAGAACACCGACACCGGGGCGAAATCGCGCAGCGTGTCGAACGGCAGGTTGCGGTACAGCGACATGTTGATCGCCACCGCGGCGGTGTTGATGAGCAGCGTGTGGCCGTCGGGGGCGGCCTTGGCGACGCGCTCGTTGGCGATGTTGGTGCCGGCGCCCGGCACGTTTTCCACCACCACCTGCTGGCCGAGGTACTCGGAGAGCTTGGGCGCGAGCATCCGCGCGTTGATGTCCACGCCGCCGCCCGGGGCGAAACCCACGATCAGGCGCACCGGGCGCGAGGGGTAGGACTGGGCAGCGGCAGGAAAGGCGATCGCCGCCGCCAGTAGAATGAACCACGCTTTCGGATTCACGACGGCCAGTGGAGGAGTTGAAGAAAAACCGGCAGGCGCTGCAAACGCACTGCCGGTTCTGTTTTGGGTGTCTTAGTAGAGCACGATCGGGTTGCCGGGCGAGCCGGTGGCGCCGATGATGCGCAGCGGCGCCCAGATGAACGCGGCTTCCTTGATGCCGGCCTTGACCAGCGACTCGGTGTCCACGTTTTCCAGGTTCCAGATGCCGCGGCGGGGCTGCATTTCGGTGTGACAGTGCACGGCTTGGCTGTCGCCTTCCTCGCCGAAAGGCTGCGCGTCGTTCGCCGACGTGTCGCCCATCATCAGCGCGATGTCGCGCTTGGCCATGTACTCGCAGGCGCTGATGCCGAAGCCCGGTTCGCCTTCCGCGAAGAGCGCGCGCGCAGCGGCGCGCTGCTCCGTATTCAGCGACTTGTAACGGCCGTTGCCCCAGCTGTTGCCCTGGCCAGTGTGCAGCGCGACGCAGTCGCCCGGGCCGATGTCGGCCAGGCCTTGGGCCTTGAGCATTCCGGCCATGTCTGCACCAGTCACGATGCCGGGGCTTTTCGGGTCCTTCGGAATCGGCAGCATTTCCGCGGATGCGGCAAGTCTGCCTTGCGACTTGCGATAGGCAACGGCGTCCAGCACCACCAAGCGGCAGACGAAACCGTTTTCGCCGACGTGCTCAACTCCCAGCGGGCCCATGCCGACGACCCGGCCGCCTGCGCCGCGCTCGTAGGCATCCCAGGAGATGTGGCCGTTGTAGAACATCGGGCCCTTGGAGGTGTTCACGCCGATGTGGCCGGGGCCGTCGAGCTGGGTCTGGATCTGGCCGATTTCGGTGGTGACCAACTCGTCGTGATAAACCAGCGCATTCTTGCCGAACGGGCCGCCTGTAGGTGTGCCCGGGATCGTCATTTGCCAGCCGCGCGGACCGAATGCCGGCGCTTCGCGGTGGTAATACTTGCCGATGGTGATCGCCTTGAACTGCTTGACCGTGGCGAGCGCGCGCTTGATGTTGGCCGCATTCTTCGTGTGGTTGGAACTGCCGGCCTTGTCGTCTTTGCCCCACTTGCTGGGAGCCCAGTTTTCCTGCAACGGCTTGTCGCTGACCGGCCCCGGCAACGCTTGTGCCATGGCGGACCCGGCGAACAACGCCAGAACCATGCCCGAAATGATGGATAACTTCATTGCATCTCCTCCTCCGTGAATAAGACTTTTTGCAACGTACGAGATGTTCCCGATGATTTCCTGCAGACGCTTAATAAGATGGCATGATCCGGGCCCCTATTGCAAGTTGTAAAGCGCCAGATGGCTTAAACCCAGACCTGCAACACGTAGTCATACGCGGCCTGCGCGTTGGTCATATCCACGCGCTGCAGCTTGACGCGGTAGCCGCCCTTCGTCTTTTTCAGGTGGTGGGTGTACTGGCCGGCAAAATGGCGCACGTCGTCGCGCCTGAGCTCCATCATGTGGAACCGCGAGCGCACCACCAGGTCGCCGTTCTTCGCCGCCTTGTCGACGATCACGTTCGACACCACGTGGTTGGTGCCCCACAGCGGCCGCTGCGACCAGGCATCCGGATGCAGCACGCGCTTCATGCGCACGGTCATCAGGTTCTTGTCCTCGGCGAAGATGGCGGGCACGCCGTCCCAGTGCTTGTGCGCCGGGTCGGCGGGCATCCAGTACACGCCGTCGGGCGTGAACAGATCGATCCAGTCCTGCCACTGCTTGCCGTCCAGCAGCGCCGCCTCGCGGTACAGGAACTGCTCCGCGTCGTGCTGGTGCTTTGCGCTCACCGACCATTTCCCATGTACTGCGCCCAGGCCTTCATCTGGTTGCGCATCGGCGCTTCCGAGGTCCCCATGTTGGGCCCGGTCTCGACCACGCCGCCCTTTTCGATGTCGCGGCCGTGGAAGCGGCCGAAGCTCACCCAGTCGCCGCCGTCCGAGGAAAGGCCCTGCTGGACCTTCCAGAAGTTCTCCAGGTCGTCGGCGTTGATCAGCGTCGCCGGCGAGTTGACCAGGTTGTAGTAGGCGAGCGAGCGCCGGTAGATCGGCTCGGGGGCGCCCTTCAGGCGGAAGTGCCAGATCTCGGTCAGCGTCTTGTCCACGCCCAGGGGCCGCACCGCGCGCAACTGCTGCAGCGGCGATTGCACCGACAGTCCCGGGTAGATCAGCACGTGGTGGATGTTGACCCCGAGGATCTCCTCGGTGCGCTGCTTGCCGTAGGCCTTGTGCATCACCTTTTCGTAGGCGAGCGTATCGGGGTCCTTCGGCCGCAGGCCCATGTACCCGGTGAGGATGCAGTGGCCGTAGGGATAGTTGAGCGTCTGGAAGTTGTCCCACTTGTCGATGGTCACCGTCGCGAACGCCGAGAGCATGTGGTACGAAAGCGGCGCCTTGCCGGTCTTCTTCGCGATGTCCTTCTCCACGTCGTGCGCGGCGCGGCCCGTGGACTGGTGCACCACCGAGGGGTGCAGCGCGTCGAGCTGGTTCTCGAGGAAGATCTTCCAGTTCGAGTGCTGGATGACGCGAAAGCAATTGGGCACCACCTCGACCTCGCCCCCGGGGGCGCGGTCGCACATGTCGTCGAAGGCGATTTTCGAGGCGCCGAGGAATTCGGGCAGCATCGGCCCGTCGGTGGCGAGGCTGGCGAAGACGAAGCCGCGGTAGCTCTCCACGCGCCCGGCCTTCTTCATGCTGCAATCCGGGTTGTCCTTGCCGTAGCGCGTGCCGGCGTAGCCCGCCTCCATCATCGGGATGCTGCGCAGCCTGCCGTCGTGCTGGAAAGTCCAGGCGTGGTAGGAGCAGCGGAAAAATTCACCCGTGTTGCCGTGGCGGTCGCCGCACATCATGTTGCCGCGGTGCGGGCAGCGGTTGTACAGTACATGCACCTTGCGGTCCTTGCCGCGCACCATGAGCATCGGCTGGCGGCCGATCTGCACCGTGGTGTAGTCGCCGGATTTCGGCACCTGGCTCTCGTGGCCGCAGTAGATCCAGTAGCGCTCGTGGATGCGCTCCATCTCGAGGTCGAAGATCTGCGGGTCGGTGTAAACCTCTTTCCTCACGCGGTCGGGCTCGACACACTGGGCCAGATCGGGAATTCGCTCCTGCAGCATGGGGCCTCCTGAATGCGAAACGTGGGGAATTCTAACGCCCCCTCCCGGTTAAGATGGGGCATGAACACCGCCTTCTGGTCCGCCACCAAGCTCATGCAGGCGCTGCGCGCGAAGAAGATCAGCGCGCTGGAGTTGTTCGACCTCTACGCTGCGCGCATCCGCCAGTACAACCGCGCGCTGAACGCGCTGTGCGTCATGGACCTCGACGCCGGGCGCAAGGCGGCGCGCGGCGCCGACCGTGCCAAGGGAAAGAAAGGGGCCTTGCACGGCCTGCCGATGACCGTCAAGGAGTCCTTCGACGTCGCCGGCTGGCCTACGACCAGGGGGTTGACCGAGTTCAAGGACAACATCGCAACCACCGATGCCTTGGCGGTCGACCGACTCAAGGCCGCCGGCGCCATCGTCTTCGGCAAGACCAACGTGCCGGTGCTGCTCGCCGACTGGCAGAGCTTCAACCCGCTCTACGGCACCACCAACAACCCCTGGGACCTGCTGCGCACGCCCGGCGGGTCCTCGGGCGGCTCGGCGGCGGCGCTCGCCGCGGGCCTCACCGGCCTTGAACTCGGCAGCGACATCGGCGCCTCGATCCGCGGGCCTGCGCACTACTGCGGCGTTTACGGCCACAAGACGACCTACGGCATCTGCTCCGTGCGCGGCCATTCGCTACCCGGCGGCGTCCATCCGGCCGACATTTCGGTGATCGGGCCGATGGCGCGCAGCGCGGACGATCTGAAGCTGGCGCTCGATCTGATCGCCGGGCCGGACGAGATCGGCGCAGCGGGCTGGAAACTCGCGCTCGACAGGCCGAAGCTTGTTTCCTTCCGCAAGCTGCGCGTGGCGGTGATGCTTTCGCATCCGACTGCCGAAGTGGACGCCAGCGTCTCTGGAGCGATCCAGCGCCTGGCCAATGCGCTGGCGAAAAAGGGCGCCAAGGTTTCCGACCATGCGCGACCGGACTTCGACCCCGCTGAAGCGCACCGCGTCTTCATCGCGCTGCTGCGCGCGGCAACTTCCGCGCGCCAGTCGCCGCACCACGTGATGCTGTGGGAAGAACTCGCGCGCACGCGGTCCGCCGACGACATGAGCTACGAGGCGCAGGCCGCTCGCGCCAACGTCATGCGCCACAAGGAGTGGCTCGGATGGTCGAACCGCCGCCACCAGATGCGGCTCGCCTGGACGGAGTTCTTCAGGGAATGGGACGTGCTGCTCTGCCCCACCGCGGCGACGCCTGCCTTCCCGCAGAACCAGAAGGGCGAGCGTTGGGAGCGCATGATCGACGTGAACGGCAAGCCTCAGCCCTCGACCACGCAGATGTTCTGGGCGGGCTACTCGGGAATGTGCTACCTGCCTTCGACCGTGGCGCCGATCGAGCTCGCCGGCGGCAAGCTCCCGGTGGGCGTGCAGATTGTGGGACCGCAGTACGGGGACTACAGGACCATTGCAGTGGCGCGGCTGATCGAGCGCGAGTATTGCGCCTTCACCCCGCCGCCGGGGTACGGCTAGTCTTCCGGCGGCTGTTCGAACAGGAAGCACTCGGGCAGGAATGCGGGCGCGATGTACTCGATATCCTTCGCCGACAAGCCGCACGTGCGGAAATGGTCGCGCCAAGCTCGAACAACTGCTACCACGTTCTCGATTTCTTTCCTTGCCTGTTCGGTGGTCAATCCGAACCGCTCGCATTGCGAAAGCAGGTTGTAGATGCTCGCCGTGCGACCGTAAGTTCCGATAGTCATCGCAAGGTCCCGGCGCTCAAGGCTGATCATGGGTGCAGGAACCAGGTCGTAGGCCGGCGTCAGGCGCCATCCGTGCGGGGTACGAAGCACGGCATGGTTGCGGGGATGGTCGTCGTTGTTGGTGACGGCGGCGTTGAATACGATGCGCCGGAACAGCTCGATGCGGTCTTCCTCGGGCTTCTCCGACCAGCGGCGCAGCTGATCGGCGAGCAACGGATAGGACCAGCGTTCGCGATCGAGATAGTTGTCGTCGCAGTCGAGGATGGTGAGTCCGCTGACGAGTCCAAAGCACAGATAGCCTCCCTCTGCGAATTGCCGGTCGAAGCGCTCCACCATGAGCACGTCATTTCCAGCAATGGAGTGAAGATTTACGTTGCAGACCGAGATGCCGCAACGGCGTGCAAGCTCCAGGGTTGCGTATTCCACCCTCTGGGAGTTGCAGCGGTCGCTTTTTTCCGGGAACTTGCCGATCCACAGTCGATTGCCATCCTCGATAGTGGCCTTGGGCCTTGCGCCGCCCATCGAGGTGCCGGGCTCGAGCTGCTCGAGGATGTACTCGGGCACCCGTTTTCCTTCTTCGATGGCTTGTGCGGCGTCGATCAACTCCGCCAGCTGGTGCGTTCGGTTGTAGCGGCGCTTGGCTGCCGGAAGCCCCACCTTGGAGTTGAAGCTCAGGGTGCCGGCGCCGTCCTGGGGGCCGTTCAGCAGGTAGTCGATTTCCTCCAGGTCGCCGGGGCCGCGCCGCAGCTTGTGCTCGATCACGCGCCGCCCCCAGGCATCGGGGCCGGCGTCGCGCACGGCGCCGGGAATTCCCTTGCGCTTGGTGAATTCGTGGACGGTGCTGCCAAGCGGCAGCCGGAACGGGTCGAACTCGACCGCATCCTTACGCTCAAGGTAGCGGTCGCCGTAGCGAAAACGGCCGACGAAGGTTCCATCGGGCAGCTTTTCGACCTTCAGCAAGGCCGCCGGCACCGTGTCGAGAGTGCCCGGCAACTGAACGTAGATGTAGGCCTGGCGCTCAGAAGTCATATTCATCTTTCGACTTCTGCGATTTGCGCACGCGCGCCGGCCGACGCGACGCCTCCAGCGTCTTGCCGTGAGTATCAGAGTCGGGGTGAGCGACGGCCTCCAGCGTTCTGTCGAGACCCAGCGCCCACAGGACGGTGATACAGGCCCCGATCGCGACGCCGGGCTTCCCAAGCTCAAGAGCATTAAGGGTGTTGCGATTGATGCCGGCCTTGGCGGCGACTTCGGCGATCGACATTCCGCGTCGCGTCCTCGCGAGCCGTACCCGATGACCGAGCTGTTTGACGCGCTCGGTGGCCTCGATTGGAAGGGTTTCTTTTTTACCCATGATATTAGGCGTTAAGTCTGTTAATGCCTAAAATATTAGGCGTATTGTTGTATTTCTGCAACTACTAGAGTGACGCGTAGTGCTGCGCCATGCGCCGGCGCTGCGCCTCGTCCGGCAGCGCGCCCAAGCCGGCGGCAAGGTTGTCGGCCATGTGCTCGGGCTTGCCGGTGCCGGGAATCGCGCAGGTCACCGCGGGGTGCGAGAGGATCCACTTGAGGAAATACTGCGCCCAGCTCGCGATGCCGAGCTCCGCCGCCCAGGGCGGCAGCGGCTTGCCGCGCACGCGGCGGAACATTGAACCCTCTGCGAAGGGGCGGTTGGCGATCACTGCCACGCCGAGCTCCAGCGCGAGCGGCAGGAGACGCTGTTCCGACGCGCTTTCGGCGAGCGAGTAATTGATCTGCAGGAAGTCGTACTGCTTCGTCTTCAGCCAGCGCTCCACCTCGGCGTAGGCGGAGGCGGTGTAGTGCGTGATGCCGATGTAGCGTACGCGCTTCTGCGCTTTCCACTCGCGCAGCGTCTGTGTGTGCGTCTCGACATCCAGCAGGTTGTGCACCTGCATCAGGTCCATGCGGCCGGCGCGCATGCGCTCGATCGAGCGCTGCATCTCGCGCACGCCGGCTTCCCGGCCGCGCGTCCAGACCTTGGTGGCGAGGAACAGCGGCGCGCAGATGCCCAGCTCGCTGCACAGGTCGCCGACCACCGATTCGCTCGAGCCGTACATGGGCGAGGAGTCCACCACGCGGCCACCGCCATCGAAAAATGCGCGCAATACTTCCTTGAGCGGGGCCCGCGCCGCGGCATCGCCGCCCACGTCGAAGGTCTGCCAGGTGCCGATGCCGATGACCGGCAGCTGTTCGCCGCTCGACGGTATGGCGCGAACCAGCAACGCTTCCTTGGCGGACGCGGCCTCCATCAGCGCGAGGCCGGCGAGGGCGCCCAACAGTTCACGTCTGCGCTGGTCCATGAATTCGCCTCGCGGCACAGGAACGAAACCATGCGCTATAGTAGCCGAGGCATTGTTACGCCAAGGGGAAAAGCGCGATGGGCATCGGTGGCTGGATCATCCTCGCGGTCGTCGTCGCGTTCGCGGCGTGGGCGATCTCGATCTTCAATCGGCTGGTGGCGCTGCGCAACCGCTTCAAGAACGCGTACGCGCAGATCGACGTGCAGCTCAAGCGCCGCTACGACCTGATTCCCAACCTGGTGGAGGCGGCCAAGGGCTACCTCGCGCACGAGCGCCAGACGCTGGAGGCGGTGATCGCGGCGCGCGGCGCGGCGGTGAACGCGGCGCAGCGCGCTGCCGCGGCGCCGGGCGACCCCTCGGCGATGGCGGGCCTGGCGCAGGCCGAGGGCGTGCTCGGCGGCGCCCTGGGGCGCCTGCTGGCGGTGTTCGAAGCCTATCCGGACCTCAAGGCCAACCAGAACGTGCTGCAGGTGCAGGAAGAACTCACCAGCACCGAGAACAAGGTGGCCTTCGCGCGCCAGGGCTTCAACGACGCGGTGATGGTCTACAACACCAAGCGCGAGACCTTCCCCGACAACGTGGTCGCCGGCATCTTCGTGTTCAAGGAAGCGATGCTGCTGGAAGCCACCGAATCGGCCGACGAGCGCAAGGCGCCGAAGGTCAAGTTCTAGCACTGCCTTTGGATTTTTTCGACCAGCAGGAGCTCGCGCGCCGCACCTCGCGCCGGCTGCTGCTGTGGTACTTGCTCGCCGCGTTGTTCGTGATCGCCAGTTTCAATGTCGTCGCGGCCGCAGGTTACGCGGTGCTCGCCACCTATGGGGCGTTGCCGCTCGCGGGCGGCGAGCCGCTGGTGTGGCGTGGTCTATTGGGCACCTACCTGCATGCGCTGGTTCATGTTCCGGCGGGTTTTCACCTTGCCGTGTCCGGCGTCGTTGGGGCGATCGTGGCGGCAGTGTCGGCTTGGCGTATCCGGCAGCTGAGCGAAGGCGGGCCGGCGATCGCGGAGATGCTGGGGGCGCACTTCCTGGAGCGCGGCAGGGCATCGCCTGCCGAGACCCGCCTGCTCAACACCGTCGAGGAGATGGCGATCGCCTCGGGCATCGTTGTGCCGCCCGTGTACATCCTCGCGGCGGAGGACGCGGTCAATGCGTTGGCTGCAGGCCACACGCCGAACGAATCGGTGATCGTCGTCACGCGCGGCGCGGTGCAGAAACTTTCCCGCGACGAGCTGCAGGCAGTGATGGGCCACGAGTTCAGCCACATCCTGAACGGCGACATGGCGCTCAACCTGCGACTGGTCGGCCTGCTCGCGGGGCTTACGTGCTTCGGAGAACTGGGCGAGCGCCTGGTATACGGTGCGGCGCGGCAAGCGCGCGGCAAGAGCCGGGAGGAAATCGGCGGTGAAGCCGTGAGCGCGATTTTCGGTACCTTGATCGCGTTTATCGGTTTCCCGGGCTCTGTTGCCGCCGAGGCGATCAAGGCCGCCATCTCGCGGCAGCGCGAGCTGCTGGCGGACGCGGCGAGCGTGCAGTTCACGCGCAATCCGGACGGCATCGCGGGTGCCCTGGACTCTGTGCGCTATCTGAAGGCCGGCACCACGCTGCGCGCGGCGTACACCGTCGAGCTGTCGCACATGTTTTTTCTGCCGGCCATCGTGCGCTGGTGGACCTTTCGGTCGCACCCGCCCATCGAGGAGCGCATACGCTGGGCGCATCCGCGGTTCATGCAGGAAGACTATCGGCGCACGCGCCATGCCTCGACTTACGACGACGGACGGCGCGCGGTGCTCGACGGCTCAGGCAACATCGTGAAGGTGGTCGGCGGCATTGGCACCGCGGCGATGCTCGCGGCCGCGATGAGCGCGCCCCGACCCGAGCACGTGGACTACGCGCGCCGGCTGCTGGAACGGCTGCCGCAGCCGCTGCGGCACCGCCTGGCAACGCCCGAAGGCGCGGAGCAGGTGATCTTCGGGCTGTTGGGCGCGGGCGAGGAGCAGGCTGCCGCGGCCCGGTTCGAGCTCCAGGGCATTGGCCGCCAGCACTATCTGCTGCTCATCGAGCTCGCACTCCCGGCGCTGAAGCAATTCGCGCAGCAGCGCCGCGACGTCTTCCTTGCGGAGGTGAACCGGCTGGTGGAGGCCGACCAGCGCGTCACGCTGTCCGAATTCGTGCAGGCGACCTTGCTGCGCCAGCACCTGCGTGAGGGTGCGGGCAAGCCGATCGGCACCCGCTACAGGAAAGTCGACGAGGTCGCGCAGGACGCGCACGTCGTGCTGTCGCTCATCGCGCATGCGTCCAATAGCGACGCGGCGGCGGCGCACGCCAAAGGCAGTGCGATCCTGGGCATCGAGCTTCCCAGGTTGCTGCCGGCAGCGCAGCTTTCCGCCGCGGGCATCGGCGCGGCGCTCGAGCGGCTGCGCCACCTCGAGCCCTTTGCCAAGCCGCGCGTGCTCAAGGCCTGCCTCGAGACGGCGGCTGCCGATGGCGTGTTTCGCCTGGCGGAAGCGGAGCTGGTGCGCGCTGTCGCCGCGACGCTGGACTGCCCGCTCCCGCCGGTGATCGGCGCGCTCGATCCCGGTACACTGGCGGCATGAAGGAATTGCGGGCCGCGCTCGCGGCCACGGTCGCGGGAGAAGTGCGTTTCGACGCGGGCACGCGCGCCGCGTACGCTTCCGACGCCTCCAACTACCGCCAGGTGCCGATCGGGGTGGTGCTGCCGCGGTCCGCTGACGATATGGTGGCCGCGCTCGCGGCCTGCCGCGCGCACGCTGCGCCGGTGCTGGCGCGCGGCGGCGGCACGTCGCTTTGCGGCCAGAGCGTGAACGTGGCGGTGGTGATCGACTGCTCGAAGTACATGGATCGCGTGCTGTCGATCGATGCGCAGGCGCGCACGGCGCTGGTGGAGCCGGGCGTGGTCTGCGACAGCCTGCGCGGCGCCGCGGAGGCGCACGGCCTCACTTTCGGCCCGGACCCGGCCACCCACAGCCGCTGCACGCTGGGCGGCATGATCGGCAATAATTCCTGCGGCGCGCACTCGGTGATGGCCGGCAAGACGGTGGAGAACATCGAAGCGCTCGAGGTGCTGACTTACGACGGCGCGCGCTTCTGGTGCGGACCCACGGACGACGCGGAGTTCCAGCGCATCATCGCGCGCAACGACCGCCAGGCGGAGATCACCCGCGGCCTGAAGATCCTGGCCGGCACCTACGGCGAGCAGATCCGCAACGGCTTCCCGAAGATCAAGCGCCGCGTCTCGGGCTACAACCTCGACCAGCTGCTGCCCGAGAACGGCTTCAACGTCGCGCGCGCACTGGTGGGCAGCGAAGGCACCTGCGCGCTGACGCTGCGGGCGAAGGCGCGCCTGGTGAACAGTCCGCGCCACCGGCTGCTGTTGGTGCAGGGCTATGCGGACATCTATGCAGCGGGCGACGCCGTACCGCAGGTGCTGGCCGCCGCGCCGATCGCCTGCGAGGGGCTCGACGAAAAGATCATCGGCGGCTTGCGCGAGCGCGGGCTGAAGCTGGAGGACATCAGGCTCCTGCCCGAGGGCAAGGCCTGGCTGATGATCGAGTTCGGCGGTGACACGCGCGAGGAGGCCATCGACAAGGCGAGCGCGCTGCGCGGCCTGATCGTCACCGATCCCGTGCAGATGGCCCGCTGGTGGGCGATCCGCGAGACCGGCGCCTCGGCGACCTCGCTCAACCTCAAGGGCACCCCTGGACCGGACCCGATCGTCGGCTGGGAGGACGCGGCGGTGGATCCGCTGCGCCTGGGGGACTACCTGCGCGAGTTCCAGGCTCTGGTGGATCGCCACGGTTACCGCACCTCGCTCTACGGGCACTTCGGCGACGGCTGCATCCATGCGCGCATCACCTTCGAGTTGCGCACACCCGAAGGCCTTGCCCAGTGGCGCGCTTTCCTGCAGGCGGCGGCGGCGCTGGTGGTGAAGTACGGCGGCTCGCTCTCCGGCGAGCACGGCGACGGCCAGGCGCGCGCCGAGTTCCTGCCGGCGATGTACGGGCCCGAGCTGATGCAGGCGTTTCGAGAGTTCAAGCGCCTCTGGGATCCGGCCAACCGCATGAATCCGGGAAAACTCGTCAACGCCGACGGCGAGGTGCTGCGCGTTGACGAGAACTTGCGCCTCGGCCCGCAGTACAAGCAGGTCGCGCTGCATACCCGCTTTGCCTTTAATACCGAGATCGGCGAGGGTTTCGCGCGCGCCGCCGAGCAGTGCATCGGCATGGGCAAGTGCCGCGCCAAGACGGGCGGCACCATGTGCCCGAGCTACCGCGCCACGGGCGAGGAGCGCTACTCGACGCGCGGGCGCGCGCGGCTGCTGTGGGAGATGCTGCAGGGCGAGGTGATCACGGACGGCTGGCAGAGCGAGGACGTGAAGGAGGCGCTCGACTGGTGCCTGTCGTGCAAGGGCTGCAGGAGCGATTGCCCCACGCACACCGACATGGCGGCCTACAAGGCCGAATTCCTGTCGCACTACTACGAAAGAAAAGCGCGGCCGCTTGCCGTGCAGGCGCTCGCGCGCATCGGCGAATGGGCGCCGCTGGCCGCGAGAGTGCCGGCGCTTGCCAACGCGCTGGGCGCGCTGGGCCGGCCCTTCGCCGGGCTCTCGGCCGCGCGCCGCCAGCCGCGCGTGGCGCCGCGCAGCTTTCGCTCGCAGTTCGCCCCGGCCGGGGAGGGCGAGCGAGTGGTCCTGTTCGACGACACCTTCAACGGCTATTTCCGCCCGGCGACCGCCGTCGCGGCGGCGCGCGTGCTCACGCACGCGGGCTGCCGCGTCGAGCTGCCGCGCGAGCACCTGTGCTGCGGGCGGCCCTACTACGACGCGGGCATGCTGGACCGGGCGAAAGCGGCGCTGCAGAGCGCCATGCGGGTGCTCGAGCCCGGCGTTCCCGTGATCCTCCTCGAGCCTGCTTGCCTGTCGGTATTCCGGGACGAGCTGAAGCAGTTCTTTCCAGGCGATGCGCGCGCGCAAGCGCTGTCGCGTGACACGCAGTCGCTGGCCGAGTTCCTGGAACGCCGCGGCTATGCGCCGCGGCGCGCGTTCGGCCAGGTGCTCCTGCACGGGCATTGCCACCAGAAGGCGCTCGGCGGCATGGGCGCGGACGTAAAACTGCTGCGCGCCGCAGGGCTGGAAGTCGACGCGCCCGACACCGGCTGTTGCGGCATGGCGGGGTCCTTCGGCCTGAAGAGCGCCCACGAGGCAGCGTCACGCCGTATCGCGGAGCTGTCTTTGCTGCCGAAGCTGCGGGCCGCGGCGCAGGATACGCTCGTGGTGGCCGATGGATTCTCGTGCCGGGAACAGATCGAGGGTCTGGGCAACCGTTCCACGCAGCACCTCGCCGAGGTGCTCGCCGCCAGCCTGCGATGAAGCCCGCCATAACCGCGCTTCTGCTGCTCGCCGCGGGCGCGGCGCAGAGCCAGGTCCGGGACCCGGACCTTACCGAGCGCCTGCTGCGCGCCATCGCCGAGGACAAGGAACCGGTGGCGGCGGTCCTGGTGCTGGGCGGACGGGTGGACGTACATGCGCGCAACGCCGCGCGCGAGACCCCGCTGCACCTCGCCGCGGAGAAGAACATGCAAGCGCTCACGCGGCTCCTGCTCGATGCGGGCGGCCGCGTGCGCGCGCGCACGTCGACCGGAGAGACGCCGCTGCACCTCGCGGCGCTGAACGCCGACCCGGCCTGTGCCGTGTTGCTGCTGGATGCGGGGGCCGATGCGCGCGCATTGAACGACCATGGCGAATCGGCGCTGCACTGGGCGGCCCTGGGCGGCAACGCCGCCGTTGCGCGGCTGCTGCTCGAGCGCGGTGCCGACCCCGACGCCCCCGACCTGGAGGGCCACCTGGCGCTGCACGGCGCGGCCGACGCAGGCCACGCGCAGACCGTGCGGCTGCTCCTGGCGCGCACGCGCGATCCCGGCCAGAAGAATCTCGCGGGCAAGAGCGCGCAGGACCTCGCGCGCGAGCGCGGCCACGACGAGGTGGCGCGCCTGTTCTAGGCCAGTCCGAAGGCGCCGGCGAGCAATTCGTAGGAGCGCAGCCGGGTGGCGTAGTCGCCGGTGATGGTCAGGACC
>JANMSV010000153.1:0-8366 GCA_031389685.1 Betaproteobacteria bacterium | reverse complement strand
GCGCGCGCGCCGGCGTCGCCGCGCCGCAGGAACTGCGCGACGTGCGCGCGCCGCTCGACGAGATGCGCTTGCTCAAGGACGCGCACGAGCTCGCCTGGATGCGCCAGGCCGCGTCGATCTCGGCGGCAGCGCACCGCCGCGCCATGGTGGCCGCGGCCCCGGGGCGAAATGAATACCAGATCGAGGCGGAGCTGCTGTACGAATTTCGCCGCAACGGCGCGCAGTTCCCGGCCTACTGGCCGATCGTCGCCGGCGGCCCCGGCGCCTGCGTGCTGCACTACGTCGCCAACGACGCGCCGCTCGCCGACGGCAGCCTGCTGCTGATCGACGCCGGCTGCGAGTTGCAGGGCTACGCCGCCGACATCACGCGCACTTTCCCGGTGAACGGGCGCTACAGCGGCGCGCAGCGCGCGGTCTACGAGATCGTGCTCGCCGCGCAGCGCGCGGCGATGGATCAGGTGCGCCCCGGCCAGGCCTGGAACCAGCCGCACGACGCGGCGGTCAAGGTGCTCGCACAGGGCTTGCTCGACTTGAAGCTGCTCACGGGCAGCCTCGACACGGTGCTGGAAAAGGAAACCTACAAGCGCTACTACATGCACCGCACCGGACACTGGCTGGGGCTGGACGTGCACGATGCCGGCGAATACAAGCGCGCGGGCCAATGGCGCGCGCTGGTCCCCGGCATGACGCTCACCGTGGAGCCGGGGCTGTACATACGCGCCGCGCAAGACGTGCCCGAGGCCCTGCGCGACATCGGGGTGCGCATCGAGGACGACGTCCTGGTGACCGAAGGCGCTTGCGAAGTGCTCACCTCGCAGGCGCCCAAGGCCGTGGCCGAAATCGAGGCGCTGATCCGTGACGGACGGCGCTGAGGTCCTGATCCTCGGTGCGGGGCCGGTGGGCTGCGTGCTGGCCCTCGCGCTGCAGGGCTCGCGCCACCGCGTGCGCCTCGTCGACCCGCAGCCCGCCGCCGGCGCCGTCACGCGGCCCATCGCGCTGTCGCAAGCCAGCCGGCTGATCCTGGAGCGGGTCGGCGCGTGGGGCGGTTTTGCCGCCACGCCGATCCTATCCATCCACGTATCGCAGGCCGGCGCCTTCGGACGCACGCGCATGGATGCCGCGGACGCGGGCGTCCCGGCGCTGGGCTACGTGACGGACTACGCGGAGCTGCTGGACGCGTTGCGCGCGCGGGTCGACGTGGCGCACGAACCGGGGACCAATGCAGGCTGCACGATCCATGCCGAGGGCAACGCCGGCGAGTCGCGCGAGCGGCGCTACCTCCACGACGCCCTGGTGGCGCGCGTGACGGCGGACACGCCCTCGGCCGGCATGGCCTACGAACGCTTCACGGCGCAAGGACCGCTCGCGCTGCTGCCCTTCGCGGGCGAATGGGCGCTGGTGTGGAGCGCGCATCCGCAGCGCGCCGCCGAGCTGATGCAAGCCGCGCCGCAGGAATTCCTTGCACAACTGCAGCAGGCGTTCGGCGACCGCGCGGGGCGCTTCAGCGCGCTGCGCAGCCGCGCGCGCGTGCCGCTCGCGCTGCGCCTGCGCGGCTCGCGCGTCGCCGAGCGCGAGGTGTACATCGGCAACGCCGCGCAGACCTTGCACCCGGTCGCCGGCCAGGGGCTGAACCTGGGCTTGCGCGATGCCTGGGACCTGGCGCAGGCCCTGCAGGGTGCCGACGATCCGGGCGACGCGCGGGTGCTGGCGCGCTACCGCGCGCAACGGCGCCCGGACGCCGCGGCGACCATCGGCGTCACCGAGTTGCTGGCGCGCGGCTTCGCCGGCGCCAACCCGTTGGCGCGCGCCGCGCGCGGGGCGATTTTGACCGGTCTTGACATCCTGCCGCCGGCGCGGCGCTTCTTTGCGCGGCGCATGATGTTCGGGCCTTCCGCGCTGCCCTGAGAACTACTAAAATTCCGTTCCCTTCCCGAACGCACAAAGACTCCACGGATGCAGATCGGCGCGCACGTCCTGCGCAACGGCTTGTTCGTCGCTCCGATGGCGGGCGTCACGGACCGGCCGTTCCGCATCCTCGCGCGGCGCTATGGCGCGGGCCTCGCCGTGTCCGAAATGGTGTCCTCGCACCCCGAGCTGCGCGGCTCGCGTAAATCCCTGCTGCGCCTGGACCACGCCGGCGAGCCCGGCCCGGTGTCGGTGCAGATCGCCGGCGCCGACCCGGTGATGATGGCCGACGCCGCGCGCCACAACGTCGAGCGCGGCGCGCAGATCATCGACATCAACATGGGCTGCCCGGCGAAAAAGGTCTGCAACCTCTACGCCGGATCCGCGCTGCTTGGCGACGAGCCGCTGGTGGCGCGCATCCTCGAGGCGGTGGTGGCGGCCGTGGCGGTGCCTGTCACGCTCAAGATCCGCACCGGGCCGCACCCGGAGCGGCGCAATGCATTGCGCATCGCGCGCATCGCCGAGGATGCGGGCGTGCGCCTGCTCGCCGTGCACGGCCGCACGCGCGCCTGCGGTTTCGGCGGGCACGCCGAGTACGACACCATCGCCGCGGTGAAGGCCGCGGTGCGCATCCCGGTGATCGCCAACGGCGACCTCGAGACCCCGCAGGAGGCGCGCGCGGTGCTCGAGCGCACCGGCGCCGACGGGCTGATGATCGGGCGCGCCGCTTTCGGGCGGCCGTGGATCTTCCGCGAGATCGAGCATTTTCTCGCCACCGGCACGGAGCTGCCGCCGCCCGCGCCGGCGGAGATCGAGACCGTGGTGCGCGAGCACCTCGAGGGCCTGTACGCGCTGTACGGGGAGGAGCAGGGATTGCGCGTGGCGCGCAAGCACCTGGGCTGGTACACGCGGATGCTCCCCGGCGGCGAGGGCTTTCGCCAGAGCGTGGTGCGCATCGACGCGGCGGCGCGCCAGCGCGACGCCGTGAACGACTATTTCGGCAGGCTCGCCGCGTGAGCCGGGGCAACGAGCTGTCCGATGCGGTCAGGCGCTCGCTGGAGCGCTACTTCAGGGACATGGACGGGGAGCACCCGACGGCGATCTACGACATGGTGCTGAAGAACATCGAGAAGCCGATGATCGAGATGGTGCTGGGCCGCGCCGCAGGCAACCTGACGCGCGCCGCCGCCATGCTCGGCATCGACCGCAACACCCTGCGCAAGAAGATGCAGCAGTTGCGGATCAAAGGGTGAGCAAAACCAGGCGGGCGCTGCTCAGCGTCGCCGACAAGTCCGGCATCGCCGCATTCGCCCACGCGCTCGCCGCGCTCGGCGTGCAGATCCTGTCCACCGGCGGTACCGCGAAGCTGCTGGAAAAGGAAGGCATCGCGGTCACCGAGGTCTCGGCGCACACCGGGTTTCCCGAGATGCTCGACGGGCGCGTGAAAACCCTGCACCCGAAGATCCACGGCGGCATCCTCGCGCGGCGCGATTCGCGCGCGCACCTGGCGGCGATCGAGCAGGCCGGCATCGAGCCGATCGACCTGGTCGCGGTCAACCTGTATCCCTTCCAGGCCAGCGTGGCGGATCCCGCCTGCCGGCTGGAGGACGCGATCGAGAACATCGACATCGGCGGCCCGGCGCTGCTGCGCTCGGCTGCGAAAAACCACAGCGGCGTCGCCGTGGTGGTGGACCCCACGGACTACGCGCGGGTGCTCGGGGAGCTGCGCACCCAGGGCGCGGTCACCTCCGGCACGCGCTTCGACCTGGCGAAGAAAGCCTTCGCGCACACCGCCGCCTACGACGGCGCGATCGTCGCTTACCTCAGTTCCCTGGACGCCGAAGGCCGGCGCGGCCCGTATCCCGGAGTGCTCACCCTGCAGTTCGTGAAGCTGCAGGACATGCGCTACGGCGAGAACCCGCACCAGTCGGCGGCCTTCTACCGCGACGTGCACCCGGTGGCGGGCGGTATCGCCGGCTACCGCCAGCTCCAAGGCAAGGAGCTGTCCTACAACAACGTTGCCGACGCGGACACCGCCTGGGAGTGCGTGAAGAGTTTTGCCGAGCCCGCCTGCGTGATCGTCAAGCACGCCAATCCCTGCGGCGCGGCCACCGCGCACAACCTGCTCGCGGCCTACGAGAAGGCCTTCAGCACCGACCCGACCTCGGCCTACGGCGGCATCCTCGCCTTCAACCGCGCGCTCGATCGCGCCGCGGCCGAGGCGGTGGGCAGGCAGTTCGCCGAAGTCGTCATCGCGCCGCGCATCGAACCCGAGGCGCGGGCCGAGTTGGCGCACAAGCCGAACCTGCGCATCCTGGAAGTGCCGCTGGCGCACGAGGTCAATGCGCTGGATTTCAAGCGCGTCGGCGGCGGCCTGCTGGTGCAGAGTACCGACGCGCAGGTCGTGGAGCGCGCTGCGCTCAAGGTGGTGACGAAGAGAAAGCCCGACGCAGCGCAGTTCGCCGACCTGCTGTTCGCGTGGCGCGTGGCGAAGTACGTGAAGTCCAACGCCATCGTGTTCGCACGCGACGGCATGACCCTGGGCGTGGGCGCGGGGCAGATGAGCCGTGTGGACAGCGCGCGCATCGCCGCCCTCAAGGCGCAGCACGCTGGCCTCGCCCTCAAGGACTCGGCGGTAGCCTCGGACGCGTTTTTCCCGTTTCGCGACGGCCTGGACGTGGTGGTGGACGCGGGGGCCGCGGCCGTGATCCAGCCCGGCGGCAGCGTGCGCGACGACGAAGTGATCGCGGCGGCAAACGCGCGCGGCATTGCCATGGTGTTCACCGGCGTCAGGCATTTCCGCCACTGATGAAGCTGCTCGTCATCGGCGCAGGCGGACGCGAGCATGCCCTGGCATGGAAGCTTGCGCAGGGCGCGCGCGTACAGAAAGTTTACGTGGCGCCGGGCAACGGCGGCACCGCGCGCGAGCCGGGCGTGGAAAATGTCGCGCTCACGGCGCTCCCCGAGCTCATCGCCTTCGCCAGGAAGGAGCAGATCCACCTCACGGTGGTCGGTCCCGAGGCGCCGCTGGCCGCGGGCGTGGTGGATGCCTTCCGCGGCGCCGGGCTGCGCATCTTCGGCCCGACGCGCGCCGCGGCGCAGCTCGAGAGCTCGAAGGATTTCGCCAAGCGCTTCATGCTCCGGCACCGCATCCCGACTGCGCGCCACGCCACCTTCGAGGATGCGGCGCAGGCCCGGGCCTACGTCGCGCAGCAGGGCGCGCCCATCGTGGTGAAGGCCGATGGCCTCGCAGTCGGCAAGGGCGTGGTGCTCGCCGCCAGCGTCGAGGAGGCGCAGGCCGCGATCGACAGGATGATGGGCGACCAGGCGCTGGACGCCGCCGGCGCGCGCGTGGTGATCGAGGAATGCCTGCAAGGCGAGGAAGCGAGCTTCATCGTGATGGCCGATGGCGTGCACGCGCTGGCGCTCGCCACCAGCCAGGACCACAAGCGGTTGCGCGACGGCGACCAGGGCCCCAACACCGGCGGCATGGGCGCCTACTCGCCGGCGCCGGTGGTGACGCCCGAGGTCCACGCGCGCGTGATGCGCGAGATCATCCTGCCGGCGATCGCGGGGATGGCGCAGGAGGGCACGCCGTACACGGGCTTTTTGTACGCCGGGCTGATGATCGACGCGGCGGGCAGCCCGAAGACGCTGGAATTCAACTGCCGTCTCGGCGACCCGGAGACGCAGCCGATTCTGCTGCGCCTGAAATCCGACCTGCTCGAACTGCTGGACCGCGCGCTCGAGGGCGGGCTGAAGGACGCCGAGGCCGAATGGGACCGGCGCGCGGCGCTCGGCGTGGTGCTCGCGGCGCACGGCTATCCGGAGGACCCGAGGCAGGGCGATCGCATCGAGGGCCTGCCTGCACCGGCTGCGGATTGCCGCGTGTTCCACGCCGGCACGCGCGCGGAGGGCAAGAGCCTGCTCACCCACGGCGGGCGCGTGCTGTGCGTGACCGCGCTCGGCGACAACCTGCGCGCGGCACGCAGCCGCGCCTACGGCGCCGTCGAGCGCATCCGCTTCGCGGGCATGCAGTACCGCAGCGACATCGGGCACCGCGCGCTGAAGAAGTGAACGCCGCCGCCGTCAGCGAGTACTTCTCCGGCCTGCAGGCGCGCATCGTCGCGGCATTGGAACAGATCGACGGCGGCACCTTCCGCAGCGATGCGTGGACGCGGCCCGAGGGCGGCGGCGGCCTGTCGCGGCTGCTCGAAGAGGGCGCGCTGTTCGAGCGCGCCGGGGTCAACTATTCGCGCGTGCAGGGCGCGAGCCTGCCCGCCTCCGCCACCGCCTCGCGCCCGCAGCTCGCCGGCCGCGCCTACGACGCCATGGGCGTGTCGCTGGTCCTGCACCCGCGCAATCCCTACTGCCCCACGGTGCACCTGAACGTGCGCTGCTTCGCCGCGGGGGATGCGTGGTGGTTCGGCGGCGGCATGGACCTCACGCCGTACTATGGCTTCGAGGAAGACGCGACGCACTTTCATGCCACCTGTCGTTCCTCGCTGTCATCTTACGGCGCTGGCCTCTATTTACGTTACAAGCGCTGGTGCGACGAGTATTTCTTCCTCAAACACAGGAACGAGCCGCGCGGCATCGGCGGCATCTTCTTCGACGACCTGAACGAGCCGGACTTCGACACCAGCTTCGCTCTCGTGCGCTCGGTGGGCGAGCATTTTCTTCACGCCTACCTGCCGATCCTGGAACGCCGCAGGGGCCTGCCGTACGGCGAGCGCGAGCGTGAGTTCCAGGCCTACCGGCGCGGGCGTTACGTGGAGTTCAACCTGGTGTATGACCGCGGCACGCTATTCGGCCTGCAGTCCGGCGGGCGCACCGAGGCAATCCTGATGTCGCTGCCGCCGCGCGTGGCGTGGCGCTACGACTGGAAACCGGAGCCGGGTTCGCCCGAGGCGCAGCTCTACACGGATTTCCTGAAACCCAGGGCCTGGGTCTAGCTCGACACCCGGTGGAGGCGCGTGACCCACGTGGCGGGTAGAATTAACCATGATATCTGTTGCGGGAATCTCATGAACACGCGCGATCCTCAGGCGCTCATCGAAAAGCTGAAAAGCCTTCCACCGGAGCGCATGGCCGAGGTCGAGGACTTCGTTGACTTCTTGCGAAAGCGGGATGCGGAGCGCGCGCTCGAGCGGGCCGCGACACGCGTTGCCGAGCCTGCGTTCGCCAAGGTCTGGGACAACGACGAAGATGCCGCCTACGACCGGCTATAGCTTCGGCGACATTCTCCTCGTTCCATTTCCCTTCACCGACCAGAGCGCGGCCAAACGCCGCCCCGCCTTGGTGGTCAGCGCCGAGCGCTACAACCGAAGGACATTTCCACGTCCTACGTCGAGCGCCAGAATCTGACCGCTGGCATTAGCGATCGCGTCTGGACGCTGGAAGAGATCGCTAAACTTACGAGTTAGTAGACACTAACGCTCCATCGCTAGGGTTTTTCGCACCTTTCATCTGTTCACCTTGGATTGAAACCGATGGGCGCTATACTTTGTCCAATACGCTCAATGAGCGTAGTCAATAGACGAGAGACAACGGAGGGTTCAATGGGCGGCACTGTCCAAGTCCAGTTTCGCTTGCCAGCTACTGTGCGCAAAGAGGGAAAGTGGGTTTATTCCTCATGCCCAAGCTTGGACGTACATAGCCAAGGACATACTAAGCGCGAGGCTCTTAGTAATCTCAAAGAGGCTGTCGGCCTTTTTGTTGAATCCTGCTACAAGCGCGGCACACTTGGGAAGGTGCTTCTAGCCAGTGGATTCATTCCAGGCGGCCATTCGGTTGGCCATATTAAGGCGGGCGCAGAGTCTGTGAACGTTCCTCTATCCTTAATTTCTAGAGGACGCGCTCATGCCGAGGCTCGTAGCCACTAGCTGGAAAGTTCTGAAAGCGGTATTTGAAGCTGACAACTTCAAACTTGAACGCCAAACAGATTCGCATTTGGTCTATTCAAAGGCCGGTGTCACGCGGCCAGTAATTATCCCCAAATGTGACGAGGTAGGACTAGACATCATTAGGAGAAACATGCGAACAGCTGGAATGTCGAGGGAACGATATTTCGAGCTTCTTAAGAAAATATAGAGAAACCCGCCTCGGCGGGTTTTTCATTTCTGGTGGCGATAACTCAGCGTTATTCCCACCGTCGAAGGCCTCTTACGAGTGGATAGCAGCCGTTCGTTTCACCTGGCGGGATTTTCTTCAAATTGACCCACTACCGCCCGGTGAGATGCAGGTCAATGACTGGAAGAGCACCGGCCTGCTGAAGCCCTCCGCCGTCAAACTCGTCATCACGACGATCGAGCGATCGCTGGTCGTTCGGCGGCTCGGGCGCCTGAGGGAAGACGATCAGGCTGCGCTCAGAAAAATCCTTGCAGACCTGCTCGGCTCAGCAAGGCGACATCCGCCGCTACCGCTAAGGCAGCTCCGCCGCGCGCCGGTAGTGCCGCTGC
>JANMSV010000141.1:0-2040 GCA_031389685.1 Betaproteobacteria bacterium | reverse complement strand
GCTGATGGACAGCGGCGAGCACACGACGGAGCCGGGCAATTTGATGCGGGAGGACACGGCGCCGCAAAACACCACCCTGTCGGGTGCGCAGTGCGCGCGGCTGCGCGAAACGGCGGCCGCGAACGGATTGCTGCAGCCGGTGCGCTGAGCGCTTCAGCCGCGTTGCGCCAAGCTCTCGATGATTGGGCAGGTGACCTTGCCGCGCCGCTGGTCACAGCGCCCGATGAGTTCCTTGAGTACGCCCCGCAAGCGCTGCAGATCGGCGACACGGGATTCCACGAGCGCCAGTTTCTCTGAAGCCAAGGCCCGCGCCTCGCCGCAGCTTTGCGGGTCTCCCAGCCTTAGCAGGCGCTGGATCTCGGCGAGCGAGAATCCGAGCTCCTGCGCGCGCTTGATGAACTGCACCCTTGTAACTGCGACGTCGGCATAGCGGCGTACGCCCCCGAGGGGTTTTGCAGGCTCCTCGAGAATCTGCAGCCGCTGGTAGTAGCGAATCGTTTCCACGTTGACGCCGGCCGCCTTGGCGACCCCGCCGATGGTCAGGTTCGGGCTCATGGCATGAATGCTCCGTAAATGACGGGCTTGACTCCGTACTCGACTCCGGAGTTTAGAGTGGGCCCCGACGAATAGGTTGCGGAGAGCGCTATGGACGCAGTGAAGACGGATGCGGACGGAATGAGCCGGGCAACGCTCGCGGGCGGCCTGCTCGCCGGCATTCTCGCGTCGGCGTGCTGTGTCGGCCCGCTCGTGCTCGTGATGGCCGGCGTCAGCGGCGCGTGGATCTCCAATCTGACCCTGCTCGAGCCCTATCGTCCGGTGTTCATCGGCATCGCGCTCGCGTTCATGGCGTTCGCCTGGCGGCGCATCTACCGGGCGCCCGCCGCGGCGGACTGCGAGCCTGGCACCGTGTGCGCGCTGCCGCAGACCAACCGCACCTACCGCGTCATGTTCTGGGTGGTGTCGGCGTTGGTTCTGCTTGGATTCGCGTTTCCTTACTTCGCACCGCTGTTTTACTAGGAGGCCGTGAACATGAAAACGAACTCGATCCTGGCCGTGCTGGCGCTGGCCGCCGCGGCCACCTCGCTTCCCGCGGTGGCCGCGCAACAGACGGTCGTCCTCTCGGTTCCAAGCATGAACTGTGCGGCCTGCCCGATCACGGTGAGGAAGGCGCTGGAAAAGGTTGCCGGCGTGCAGAAGGTGAAGGCGACGCTCGAGCCGCCCGAGGCGGCGGTTACGTTCGACGACGCTATAGCCAGCGTCGAGGTGTTGATGAACGCGACCAAGCAGGCCGGGTACCCGTCCAGCGTCAAAACGGGCAGGTGAGGTGAGCGTAGTTTCGCTCGATGAACGGCTGCACGTCGCCGTTATCGGCAGCGGCGGCGCGGCATTCGCGGGCGCGCTGCGCGCCGCGGATGCGGGCGCAACGGTGACCATGATCGAGGCTGGAACTCTCGGCGGTACCTGCGTCAACGTTGGTTGCGTACCCTCGAAGATCATGATTCGGGGCGCGCACTTCGCCCACGCCCTCGCGCATCACCCGTTTCCCGGCATCGCGCGGCAAGTGCCGATCGTGGACCGCCGCGCGCTCGTGGCGCAACAGCAGGCGCGGGTCGAAGAGCTGCGCCGAACCAAGTACGAAGCCATCCTCGAAAGGCGCGCCGAGAGCATCCGTCTGTTGCGCGGCGTCGCGCGCTTCGAGGATGCGCACACGCTCACCGTAGTGCTGCCGGGCGGCGGGAGAGAAACGGTGCGCGCCGATCGCATCCTGGTCGCAACAGGCGCCTCTCCTGAAATTCCCGACGTTCCCGGCTTGAAGGCGACGCCCTATTGGACTTCGACCGAGGCACTGGTCGCCGAGGAGTTGCCCGACCACCTGATCGTTTACGGCGGTTCGGTCGTCGCCCTCGAACTCGCGCAGGCGTTCCTGCGCCTGGGCTCGAAGGTGACGCTGGTGGCGCGCTCCACGCTGCTCTCGAAGGAAGATCCCGCGATTGGCGCGGAGCTTCTGCGCGTGCTTGAGGCCGAAAATCGCCCGGTCTC
>JANMSV010000136.1:0-1595 GCA_031389685.1 Betaproteobacteria bacterium | reverse complement strand
CCCTTCATGTCCTCGGGCTTGTTCAGCGCCTTGTTCGAAGTGGTCTGCCGGTTGCCGTAGTAGGTGATTGCCACCACTGCGTTGCCGCCACTCGCCTGCCGGTAGCCGTCGGCGAGCTCGCGGAACAGCGGGCTCCTGGAGAACTTCTGCCAGTGGTCGAAATCGCGGAACATGAACGGCGCGCCGCCAATCGAGATCGGACCGTGCGAGCGCCCGGCGAACAGCTGGCCGGTATAGATCATGTCGACACTGGCGAGCGTCAGCGCCTGGTTGATCTGCGTTTCGTTGCCCAGCGACGAGGCGGGAAACACGTCCACGGCGTAGCGGTTCGAGGTGCGCTTGCCGATCTCGCCCGCGGCCCACAGCGCGGCGGTGTGGTAGGGCTCGCTCACCTCGTAGACGTGCGCGAACTTCAGCTTTTGCTGGGCGAGCGCCGGCGCCGCGGACATCCCTGCGGCGAGCGCGAGGCCCAATGCGACTGCGGTGTGCTTGAATCTCATGGCCAACTCCCTCATCTGCTAGTGATTGTCGCGCGGCACGAATGCGCCGCTGCGTCCTGCAAGAAAATCCAGGTCCGCGCCCTCGTGCGCCTGCTGCACGTGGTCGAAGTAAAGCTTCCAGTAGCCGCGCGCGAGCGGGGCTTTCGGCTTCTTCCATTGCGCGCGGCGCTTCGCCAGTGCTTGCGGCGATACCATCAGTTGCAGCCGGCGCTTGCCCACGTCGAGCTCGATCATGTCGCCGTTCTCCACCAGCGCCAGCGTCCCGCCCGCCGCTGCCTCGGGCGAGATGTGCAGGATCACCGTGCCGTAGGCCGTGCCGCTCATGCGCGCATCCGAAATGCGCACCATGTCGGTGACGCCTTTCTTCAGCAGCTTGGGCGGCAGCGGCATGTTGCCCACTTCCGCCATCCCCGGGTAGCCCTTGGGCCCGCAGTTCTTCAGCACCATGATGCATTTCGCGTCGATGTCGAGCTGCGGGTCGTCGATGCGCTGGTGGAAATCCTCGATGTTCTCGAACACCACGGCGCGGCCGCGGTGCTTGAGCAGTTTCGGCGTCGCTGCCGAGGGCTTCACGATCGCGCCGTCGGGGCACAGGTTGCCGCGCAGCACCGCGATGCCGGTGTTCTTCTTGAACGGCTTGTTGAACGGGAAGATCACGTCGCGGTTGTAGCAGGGCGCATCCTTGTTGTTCTCCCAGATCGTCTTGCCGTTTACCGTGATGGCATTCTTGTGCAACAGTCCTTCCTGACCCAGTTCCCTGAGCACGGCGGGCAGCCCGCCCGCGTAGCAGAAATCCTCCATCAGGTACTTGCCACTGGGCATCAGGTTGACGAGCGTATGCACGCCGCGCCCGAGCCGGTCCCAGTCGGCGAGCTTCAGGTCCACGCCGATGCGCCGCGCGATGGCGATCAAGTGAATCACGGCGTTGGTCGAGCCCCCAATCGCGGCGTTGGCGCGGATCGCATTCTCGAATGCCTGCTTGGTGAGGATCTTCGAGATCGTGATGTTCTGTTTCACCAGTTCCACGATGCGCCGTCCTGCCATGCGCGCGATTACGTTGCGGCGCGCGTCCACCGCCGGGTAAGCCGCGTTGCC
>JANMSV010000111.1:0-4337 GCA_031389685.1 Betaproteobacteria bacterium | reverse complement strand
TGATGCTGCCGATCGGCGTGCTGATGGCGTTCATCGTCATGCGCTATCTGGGGCTCAACTCCAACATCATGAGCCTGGGCGGCATCGCCATCGCCATCGGCGCCATGGTCGACGCGGCGATCGTGATGATCGAGAACGCGCACAAGCACCTGGAGCGGCTCGCGCCCGGCGCGCCACGCCTCGACGCCATCATCGCCGCGTGCAAGGAGGTCGGGCCGGCGCTGTTCTTCAGCCTGCTCATCATCACGGTGTCGTTCCTGCCGGTGTTCACGCTCGAGGCGCAGGAGGGACGCATGTTCACCCCGCTCGCCTATACCAAGACCTTCGCCATGGCGGGCGCGGCGCTGCTGTCGATCACGCTGGTGCCGGTGCTGATGTGGCTGTTCATCCGCGGCCGCATCCCGCCGGAGCACAAGAACCCGATCGTGCGCGTGCTGATGTGGCTCTACCGGCCGGTGATCGGCTGGGCGCTGCGTTGGCGCAAGCTCACGATTCTCGCAGCGGCGATCGTTCTCGCGGTGACCGCGTATCCAGCCATGCGCCTGGGCACCGAGTTCATGCCGACGCTGAACGAAGGAACGCTGCTCTACATGCCGGCGACATTGCCGTCGCTGTCGATGACCAAGGCGGCCGAGCTCCTTCAGGTGCAGGACCGCATCATCAAGAGCTTTCCCGAGGTCGCCTCGGTGTTCGGCAAGGCCGGACGCGCCAACACCGCCACGGACCCGGCGCCGACCGAGATGTTCGAAACGGTGATCAACCTCAAGCCGCAGAGCGAGTGGCGGCCGGGCATGACCATCGACAAGCTGATCGCCGAGCTCGACGCGGCGCTGCAGTTCCCCGGCCTCGCCAACGCCTGGACCATGCCCATCAAGGCGAGGATCGACATGCTCTCCACCGGCATCCGCACGCCGATCGGCATCAAGGTGTTCGGCAAGGACCTCGCCGAGATTGAGCGCGTCGCCCGGGAGGTCGAGGCGGTGGTGAAGACCGTGCCCGGCACCACCAGCGCGTACGCCGAGCGCCTGACCGGCGGCTACTACATCGAGATCGAGCCCGACCGCATGGCGCTCGCGCGCTACGGTCTCGCCGTGGGCGATCTGCTGGAGGTGATCGGCACGGCGCTGGGCGGCGAGATGGTCACCACGACCGTCGAGGGGCTCGAGCGCTACGGCGTCGTGGTGCGCTATCCGCGCGACTTCCGCAGCGACCCCGATGCCATCGCCTCGCAGGTGCTGGTCCCCGTCATGGGACCCTCCGGCGGCGGCATGGTGGCGGCCGCGCCGGCCGCGATGGGCGCTGGCGCGCCGGCGCCCAATGCCCGCGGGCTCAAGACGCTGAGCGGCACCATGATCCCGCTCGGACAGGTGGCGCAGGTAAAGCTCGTCAAAGGCCCGCCCAACATCCGTACCGAGAACGCGCTGCTCGCGGCCTACATCTACGTTGACATCCGCGACCGCGACATCGGCGGCTACGTGGCCGACGCGCAGAAGGCGGTGCGCGACAGCGTCAAGTTCCCGCCGGGGTACTTCGCCACCTGGAGCGGCCAGTTCGAATACATGGAGCGCGCCAAGGAAAAGCTCAAGGTCGTAGTGCCGCTCACCATCCTGATCATCTTCGTGTTGCTCTATTTCAACTTCAGGCGGGTCAGCGAGACGCTGATCGTCATGCTGTCGGTGCCGTTCTCGCTCGTGGGCGGCATCTGGCTGATGTATCTCCTCGGCTACAACATGAGCGTCGCGGTCGCGGTCGGCTTCATCGCGCTGCTCGGGGTGGCGGCGGAGATCGGCGTCGTGATCCTCATCTATATCGACCAGGCGCTCAACGCGCGCACCGCCCGGCGGCAGGCGGCAGGCGAGAAACTGACCCGCGATGACCTGCGCGATGCCATCATTGAAGGCGCGCTCATGCGCGTGCGCCCGATCATGATGACCGTGGCGGCGATCGTCGGCGGCCTCTTGCCGATCATGTGGGGCAGCGGCACCGGCTCCGAAGTCATGCGCCGCATCGCCGCACCGATGGTCGGCGGCATGGTGTCGGTGACCGTCCTCGCGCTGATCGTGATCCCGGCGATCTACGCGGTGGTCAAGGGCTATATGATCCGGCGCGAGACCGCGTGAAGGCGGAGGGGCAGGGAAACCATCGTTATGGGAGTGACACAATGACATTGTCGAGAATCCGTCTGGCTTTGGCCGCTGCGCTGCTACTCTTGCTGTCCGGCTGCGGCTACAACACGCTGCAAAGCACCGACGAACAGGTGAAGGCGGCATGGTCCGAGGTGCTCAACCAGTACCAGCGGCGCGCGGACCTGGTACCCAACCTGGTGGAAACGGTGAAGGCATTTGCCAAGCAGGAGCTGGAGGTGTTCACCCGCGTCACCGAGGCGCGGGCGCGCGTTGGCTCGATCCGGGCGACGCCCGAGCTGGTGGACAACCCGGAGGCCTTCGCGCGCTTTCAGCAGGCGCAGGGAGAGTTGTCGGGTGCGCTGTCGCGGCTGCTGCTGGTGGCGGAGAACTATCCGCTGCTCAAGTCAGACGCCAATTTCCGCGACCTGCAGGCGCAGCTCGAGGGCACCGAGAACCGCATTGCGGTGGCGCGTAACCGCTACATCAAGGCGGTGGAGGGCTACAACGTGACGGTGCGGCAGTTCCCGTCCAACCTGACCGCGATGGCCTTCGGCTTCAAGACCAAGCCCAACTTCAGCGTCGAGAACGAGCGCGAGATCTCCAAGGCGCCCAAAGTCGACTTCGGCCAGAAGGGCAAATGATCCGGGCGCTGCTGCTCCTGCTGCTCGCGCTCCCGGCATGGGCGCAGGTCGCGGTTCCGCAACTCTCGGCCCGGGTCATCGACCTGACCGGCACGCTGACCAAGGAGCAGACGGCAGCGCTGGAGCAGAGGCTGCAGTCGTTCGAGGCGCGCAAGGGCAGCCAGGTCGCGGTGCTGATGGTGCCGACGAGTGCGCCCGAGGCGATCGAGCAGTACGCGCTGCGCGTCGCCGAGCAGTGGAAAGTCGGCCGCAAGAAGGTCGATGACGGGGCCATCCTGGTGGTGGCGAAGAACGACCGCGCGCTGCGCATCGAGGTGGGCTACGGCCTGGAGGGCGCGCTGAACGACGCCACCGCGAACCGCATCATCCGCGAGGTGATCACGCCGCGCTTTCGCGAGGACGACTACTTCGGCGGCATCAATGCCGGCGTCGACCGCATACTCCGCGTCATTGACGGCGAGCCTTTGCCCGACGCCGCGAAACCCGTGCCGCAAGTGGGCGGCGGGTTGGGGCAGTCGCTGCCGGTCCTGCTCATTCTGGCCATGGTGGTCGGCGGCCTGCTGCGCCGCATGCTAGGCAAGACTGTCGGCTCAATCACCACTGGCGGCGCAGTGGGCGCCGTGGCGTGGTTTCTGGTCGGTGCAGCATCGATCGCGGTGGTGGCAGGCATCCTCGCGTTTTTCTTCACGCTCGTCGGCGGCGGCGCAGGCCGCGGGGTTCACGGCGGATTCCCCGGAGGCTTTGGCGGCGGATTGGGGCGCGGCGGTGGCTTTGGCGGCGGTGGATTCCGCGGCGGTGGCGGCGGCTTCGGAGGCGGCGGCGCCTCCGGGCGCTGGTAGCGATGGACCTGAAGCGGTTCGCGCGACACCTGTTTTCCCCGTCGCGCGCCTTTCCCGAGAAGGCGCTGGCGGCGATAGAGCAGGCGATTGCGAGCAGCGAAGCCACGCATCGCGGCGAGATCCGTTTCGCCGCCGAGGGCGCGCTGGACAGCCCGGCACTGTTCGGCGGACAGTCGGCGCGCGAGCGCGCCATCGAAGTGTTCTCGCAGCTGCGCGTGTGGGACACCGAGGAAAACAACGGCGTGCTGATCTATCTCCTGGTCGCCGACCGCGATCTCGAGATCGTTGCCGATCGGGGCATCAACGCCCGGGTGACGCCGGCTGAATGGGAAAGAATTTGCCGTGGCGTGGAGCAGGCGCTCGCGCGCGGCGCGTACGAACAGGCCATCGTCGACGGCATCAAGGAGATTTCGCTGCTGCTTGCGCGGCACTACCCGCCGCGGCCGGGCGGCCGCAACGAATTGCCCGACAGGCCGATGGTGCTGTAGCTCCAGGGAGCGAGGTTGGGTATGCGACTTCTTGTTGTGCTGCTCTTCGCAACGGCGGCCGCGTATGCGCAGCCGGCGGTGACGCTCACGCACGTGCACGGATTCGCGTACAGCCCCGACGGCAAGCGGCTCATGATCCCGAGCCACCACGGCCTCGCGGTGTTCGAAAAGGGCAAATGGTCGAAGGCTCCCGGCGCGCAGCACGACTACATGGGATTCTCGGCCACCGCGACCAATCTCTAT
>JANMSV010000088.1:0-37769 GCA_031389685.1 Betaproteobacteria bacterium | reverse complement strand
CGCGGTGCTGGTGCTCGACCTGGGACGGCCCGACCGGCTTATCGTGGCGATGACGCACTACAACTTCAAGTCGATCTTCGCCTGGAACATCTTCCTCTACACCGGGTTCTTCGCCATCGTGGCGCTGTACCTGTGGACCATGTTCGAGCGGCGCATGCACGGCTACAGCAAGCGCGCGGGCCTGCTCGCGTTCCTGTGGCGCCTGGTCCTCACCACCGGCACCGGCTCGATCTTCGGATTCTTGGTGGCGCGCGAGCCCTACAACAGCGCGCTGCTCGCGCCGCTGTTCATCATCATGTCGTTCTCCTTCGGCCTGGCGATCTTCGTGCTGGTGCTGGTGGCGGCCTGCCAATGGACCGGCCGGGCGCTCGGCGACGTGGTGCTCGCGCGCCTGCGCAACCTGCTCGGCGTGTTCGTCGCGGCGGTCCTGTATTTCGTCGCGGTCCAGCACCTCACCAACCTGTACATCGCGCGCCAGCACGACGTCGAGCGCTTCTTCCTGTGGGAGGGAGGCATCTACACGGCGCTCTTCTGGCTCGGGCAGGTCCTCGTCGGCGGCGTCGTGCCCCTCGCGCTGCTGTTCGGAACCACATCGCGCCGCGCCTTCGCTGCAGCGGCTGCGTGCGTGATCCTCGGCGGCCTCGCGCAGCTCTATGTCCTCATTATCGGCGGCCAGGCCTACCCGCAACTGATATTCCCGGACAAGGAAGTCGCGAGCAGCTTCTTCGACGGCGTGGTCGCGGCGTACGCCCCGAGCCTGCCGGAAGTGGCGCTCGGGGTGGGCGGCGTGGCGCTGGCGCTGGCGCTCACCGCCGTGGCGCTCAAGGTCCTGCCGTTCCTGCCGCGCAGCCTGGCCGACGCCGACGTCGGTGGCGCCGCGGTATGAACCGCCTGTTCATCTCCGCCGCCCACAAGTCCTCGGGCAAGACCACCGTGTGCATCGGATTGTGCGCGGCGTTGCGCGCGCGCGGCGAGGTGGTGCAGCCTTTCAAGAAGGGCCCGGACTACATCGACCCGCTGTGGCTCGGGCTCGCGGCCGGGCGGCCCTGCTACAACCTCGACGCCTACCTGATGGGCGCGGACGAGATTCGCGCCCAGGTCGCGCGCAGCACGCGCGGGGCCACGCTCGGCATCATCGAAGGCAACAAGGGCCTGTACGACGGGCTCGACCTGCAGGGCAGCAACAGCAACGCCGCGATGGCGGCGCTGCTCGGCACGCCCGTGGTGCTGGTGATCGACGCGCGCGGCATGACGCGCGGCATCGCGCCTCTCATCCTCGGCTACCAGGCGTTCGACCGGAACATCCGCATTGCGGGCGTGATCCTGAACCAGCTGGGGGGCTCGCGCCACGAGGCCAAGCTGCGCGCGGTGATCCAGCACTACACCGGCGTGCCGGTGGTCGGCGCCGTGCAACACGATGAGCGCATGACGATCGTGGAGCGCCACCTGGGGCTGGTGCCGAGCAACGAGGCGCAAGGCGCGCGCAGCCGCATCGGCGAGATCGCGGCGCACATCGCCGCGCAGGTCGATCTCGACCAGTTGCTGGCCATCTCCCGGCAGGCCGCGCCGCTGCGGGGTGACCAGCCGGCAGCGGACGCGGCCGGCGGCCCGCCGGTGCGTATCGGCATCGTGCGCGATGCCGCGTTCGGCTTCTACTATCCGGGGGACCTCGACGCCCTGCGCTCGGCCGGCGCGGAGCTGGTGAGCTTCGATGCCCTGCACGCCGAGCACCTGCCGAAGATCGACGGCCTGTTCATTGGCGGCGGATTTCCGGAAACGCACATGGAGGCGCTCGCCGCGAATACGAGCCTGCGCCGCGAGCTGCATGATGCGATCGAGGCGGGCCTGCCGGCCTATGCCGAATGCGGCGGGCTGATGTATCTCGCGCGCGGCATCGAGTGGAACGGGCGTGCCGCACCGATGGTCGGCGTGATTCCGGCCGACATCGTCATGCACAGCCGGCCGGTCGGGCGCGGCTACGTGCACCTGCGCGAAACCGGCCGCGGTCGGTGGCCGCGTGCACAGGCGCCGCTCATCCACGCACATGAATTTCACTACTCGAGCGTGGAGAACCTCGCGCCGGGCGCCGAGTTCGCCTACGAGGTGGAGCGCGGGTACGGCATCGACGGCCGGCACGACGGCATCGTGCACAAGAACCTGCTCGCCTCGTATGCGCACCTGCGCGACGTCGCCGGCAATCCGTGGGCGCGGCGCTTCGTCGATTTCGTGAGGAGCTGCGGCCATGCCGCTTGAAGTCGCGGGAAGCGCGCTGGCGATCGACGACGAAGGCTACCTCGTCGATCCTGCGGACTGGAACGAGCGGGTCGCCGAGGAACTGGCGCGCCGGGAGCGCATCGTCCTGTCCGGCGAGCACTGGGCGGTGATCAGGTTCATGCGCGAGTACTACGAGGCACGCCAGATCGCGCCGGATGCCCGTCACGTCATGAAGCATCTGGCCGAGCTCAAGGGCGCCGGCAGCGAGGGGCGCAACAACCTGTTCGTGCTTTTCCCCTATGGGTACGTGAAGCAGGCCTGCAAGATCGCCGGCATGCGCAGGCCGCGGTCCTGGAGCACCGGCTGACGCCGTGATCACCGTCACGCCGCAGGCGGCGGAGCAGATCGCCAAGTCGGCGCAGCAAGCCGGCGCGGGCAGCGCCTGCCTGCGCCTGGCCGCGCGCCTGGACGACAAGGGCGTGATCGAGTACGGCATGGGGTTCGAGGACCAGGCCGACGGCGACACGCAAGTGGTGGCGAACGACATCACGCTGCTGGTCGCCTCCGGCAGCGTCGAGCTGCTGACCGGCGCCACCCTGGACTTCGTGGAGATCAGTCCCGGCGAGTGGCGCTTCATCTTCATCAACCCGAACGATCCGTCGCATAGGCCGCCGCCTCCGGCGCGCTGAGGTCCGGCGCTGGACGCCGCAGCAGCATGGGGTTAGTCTGGTTTGCGCTATGCCAGAGCCCACTCATCCGAAGCCGGCGCAGACGCAGGCGGTGCGCCTCGCGCGCAAGACCCAGTCGCTCGACATCCTGTACGAGATCGCCACCAGCCTCAGCCAGCCCGGCAGCCTGGAGCAGTTGCTCGACGGCTTTCTCGACACCTTCATCGAACTGGTGGATGCGCGCGCGGCGAGCGTGCGGCTCGCCACCGGCGACGGCCACACGCGGCTCATCGCGAGCCGCGGACTCGCCCCGGAGGTGGCCGAGCGCGACCGGCTGATGCCGGCGGGCGGCTGCCCGTGCGGCTGGGCGGCGAGCGAAGGGGGGCTACGCATCCAGCGCGGCACCGCGCCGTGCGCGGCGCTCGTCGGCCGGCCGATGCTCGAGCGCGACTGCACCGAATTCGTGGTGGTGCCGGTGCACTACCAGGACCGCATCCTCGGGGTCTACAACCTGTTCCTCGACCGGCCGCTGGCGGCCATGGGCGAGGACATGCCCGACCTGCTGATCAGCGTGGGCCGGCACCTGGGTCTCGCCATCGAGAAGGCGCGCCTGGAGGGCGAGGCGCGCCGCCTCGCCATCATGGAGGAGCGCAACATCATCGGCAACGAGCTGCACGATTCCCTGGCGCAGTCGCTGATCGGCATGCGCCTGCAGCTGAAGATGCTGAGCGAGTCCCTGGCGCGCAAGGACTTCGGCGCCGCCCAGTACGAAGCGAACGGCTTACGCCGCGCGCTGGCGCAGGCGAACGCCGACCTGCGCGACCTGCTGACCAACTACCGCCTGAAGATCGACGAAGCCGGGCTGGTGCAGACGGTGGCCAACCTGGTCGAGCGCTTCGGCCGGGAAACCGGCATCGCGGTGTTCTTCCAGAACGAATGCCGGGCGCTCGCGCTCACGCCGGCGCAGGAGATCCAGGTCTTCTACATCATCCAGGAGGCGCTCACCAACATCCGTAAGCACAGCGGCGCGCGCAACGTACGCATCCTGCTCAACAACGAGGACGACCTGTACACCGTGCTGATCGAGGACGACGGCCTGGGCATGGCCGGCATCGCCGAGGGCATGCCGGGCGAGCATGCGGGCCTGGCGATCATGCGGCAACGCACCGAGCGGCTGCCGGGCCAGATCGTGATCGAGAGCGAGGCCGGCGAGGGTACGCGCATCGTGCTGATCTTCAACGCGCCGCCGGCCGCGGCCCCCGCCGCTGCGGCGCGCCGCTGACATGCGGGTGCTGCTGATCGACGACCACGCGCTGGTGCGCAAGGGCATCGAGGAGCTGCTGCAGAGCCGCGGCGTGCAGGTGGTGGCCTCGGTCGGCTCTGGCGAGGAAGGCGTGCGGCGCGCGCTCGAGCTGAGCGCCGACCTCATCCTGCTCGACGTCAAGATGCCGGGCATGACCGGCATCGAGACCCTGAAGCAGCTGCGCGCGAGCGGCGTAAGCGCGCCGGTGGTGATGCTCACCATGAGCCGCGAGGACGCCGACCTGAGCGCCGCGCTGCGCGGCGGCGCGAAGGGCTACCTGCTGAAGGACATCGAGCCGGAGGAGCTGGTGCCCGCGCTCGAGGCGGTGGTGCAAGGCGACAACGTCGTGGCCCACGAGCTGGTTGGCACCCTGGCGCGCCTGGTGGGCAGCAATGCCGGGCCGCAACCGGCAGCGCGGCGCCCGGCGGCGCCTTTCGCCGAGCTCACGCCGCGCGAGCTGCAGATCCTCGGGTGCATCGCCGACGGCTCCAGCAACAAGATGATCGCGCGCGAGCTGGACATCACCGACGGCACCGTCAAGCTGCACGTCAAGGCGATCCTGCGCAAGCTCGGCATGCGCTCGCGCGTGGAGGCCGCGGTGGCCGCGGTCGAGCACGGCCTGGGCAAGGGGAGGAGAGCGGGCGGCCCGTGATCAGGACTCGAGCGTGTTGACGAACAACTGCCCGCGCGGCAGCCCGTGCTCGAGCAGCTGGAACTCGGCCGCGTTCGCCCACGGCCCGGGCCCCGCGACGTAGACATCGCATTCGCCCAGCCGCGGATGGTCCTGCAGCACCTGCTGCAGCACGGCCTCGTCGTCCGGCAGGGCGCCCTTCGCCGTCAATGGGGTGTAGCGGAAGTCGTCCAGGGCATCGCTCCAGGCGCGGCACAGGTTGTCGAGGTAGTGGCCGCCCGCGCCGGAGGCGATCCAGACCAGGTGCAGCGTCTCTGACGCGTCGAGCGCCATGGCGTGCTCGATCAGGCTCTTGATGGGCGCGAAACCGGAATCCGCCGCGATGAAGACGAGCGGGCGATGCGATTCCTCGTCCAGCACGAACTCCCCGCGTGGCCCGGTGACGCGCAAGCTGTCCACGCCCTTCAGTGCGCCGAACACGCGCTCGGCGAAGGCGTCGCCGGCACGCCGCCTGATATGGAATTGCAGGTTGCGGTCGTCGCAGGGGCAGCTCGCCACGGGCAGCGATGCGCTGCTGCCGTCGGGGAGCGCGAGCACTACCGATTGCCCGGCGAGGAAGCGCAGCCGGTTGCTGCGCGGCGTCTGCAGGTGCAGCAGCCGCACTTCGTCGCCGAGCGGGCCCACGGACTTGAGCTTGGCGTCGATGGTCTGCAACGGCATGTCCGCCGCACCGTGCGCCTCGCGCGCCTCGATGACGAGGTCTGCGACCGCCGTGTTGCAGCACATGAGCACCACCCCGGCGCTCTTCTCGGCGCCGGTCAGGACATAATCGGAATGGCGGGTCTTCTGCACCTGGCCGGAAACGACCCTGGCCTTGCATTTGCCGCAGCTGCCCATGCTGCAGCCGTAGTCGAGCGACAGGCCCGAGCGCAGCGCCGCCTCCAGCAGGCTGTCGTTGCCGTCTACGAAAAACTCGCGGCCGCTCGGCTTGACTTGTACGTGCGCGGTCATGATCCTCAGAAAACTCTCCTGTGCCAGCAGCGGCGGCCCGGCCTGCGTGGCGGCCTCCAGGCGCTGCTGCAGCCAGGCGCGCAGTCCCGCCGCATCGCCTTGCTCGCGCAGCTTCACCTGCAGCTGCTCCACGATCCCGCGGTAGTGCTCGAGCTGCGCCTGGGCCTGCGCCCGCTCCATGCTCAGTTCGGCCAGGCGCGCGACCAGGACCTCGGAGCTGGGCAGCAGGCGCTCGCGCATGCGCCGCGCGAAGGCGCTGTCCTTGATCGCCTCCAGCCGCTCCAGGGCGGAGTTGTCCTCCAGCCTGGCCTGCGGATAGGCGCGCAGCAGATCCTCGGCCGACACCATGCCCTCGAACGCGGCCAGCTCGCCGCTCCTGATCCTGCTCTGCAGCGCGCCGCGCCTGACGCCGACCAGGCGCGCCGCACGCTGCAGTGTAAGAAGCCGGGCCATGCACCTTCCCGTTTGAATCTATCATAGCGAAGCGCCTGCGCATTGCCGAGCAGGCAGAACGCCATGGACTTCCTGCCGATCTTCCTCGATGTCCGCGAGCAGCCTTGCCTGGTGGTGGGCGGCGGCGAGGTGGCTGCGCGCAAGTGCTCGCTGCTGCTGCGCGCCGGCGCGCGGGTGACGGTGCTCGCGCCGGAACTGAGCGCGGCCTTCGACGCCGATCTGGCGGCGGCGCGCATCGCGCATCGCGCCGCGCGCTTCCGCGACGAGGACCTGGACGGTGTTGCGGTGGCGATCGCCGCCACCAGCGACGACGGCGTGAATCGCACGGTCGCCGCCGCCGCCAGGGCGCGGCGCATCCCGGTGAACGTGGTCGACCAGCCCGCACTGTGCTCGTTCATCCTGCCCTCCATCATCGAGCGCGCGCCGCTCATCGTGGCGGTGTCCAGCGGCGGCGCCTCGCCGGTGCTGGCGCGGCTGCTGCGCGCGCGCCTGGAGAGCCTCATCCCGGCGGCCTACGGGCGCCTCGCCGCGCTGGCGGGGGAGTTTCGCGAGCGCGTCAAGGCGCGCTTCAAGCCGCAGGAACGGCGGCGCTTCTGGGAACGCGCGCTGCAGGGCCCGATCGCCGAGTTGGTGTTCAGCGGCCGCGACGCCGAGGCGCGCCAGGCCCTGCAGTCGGCGCTCGAGGACACGCGCCTCGCCTTCAGCGGGGGCGAGGTGTCGCTGGTCGGCGCCGGGCCAGGCGATCCGGACCTGCTCACCTTCCGCGCGCTGCGCCTCATGCAGCAGGCCGACGTGGTGGTGTACGACCGGCTGGTCTCCCGGCCGGTGCTCGACCTGGTGCGGCTCGAGGCCGAGCGCATCTACGCCGGCAAGGAGCGCGCGCAGCACACGCTGCCGCAGGAGGACATCAACCACCTGCTGGTGCGCCTGGCGCGGGAGGGCAAGCGCGTGGTGCGCTTGAAGGGCGGCGATCCGTTCATCTTCGGGCGCGGCGGCGAGGAGATCGAGACGCTCGCCGCCGAAGGCATCCCCTTCCAGGTGGTGCCCGGCATCACGGCGGCGGCGGGCTGCGCGTCCTACGCCGGCATTCCGCTCACGCACCGCGATTACGCGCAGTCGGTGGTGTTCGTCACCGGCCACATGCAGAACGGCGGCATGGACCTGAACTGGAAGGCGCTCGCGCAGCCGCGCCAGACCATCGTGTTCTACATGGGGCTGCTCGGCGTGGAGGTGCTGTGCCGCGAACTCGCCGTGCACGGCCTGCCGGCCGGCACGCCGGCCGCGCTCGTGCAGGCGGGCACGACGCCGCAGCAGCGCGTGCTGACGGGTACTCTGGAGACGCTGCCGGGCATCGTGCGCCGGGGCGGCGTCAAGGCGCCCACGCTGATCATCATCGGCGAGGTGGTCACGCTGCGCGACCGCCTGAAATGGTTCGAATCCGCGGCATGAGATAGGCATGACGCAAGAATTCGCAGAGGCAGGAAAGGCGGGCGAGCTGGCGCCCGGAACGATGAAGCGCATCGACATCCGCAGCCGGCGCATCCTGCTCGCCAACGTGGAAGGGCGCCTGTGCGCCGTGGACGATACCTGCACGCACGAGGAGGCTTCGCTCTCCACGGGAGTGCTGAAAGGCGAGCTGGTCAAGTGCCCGCTGCACGGCAGCCGCTTCAATGTGCGCACTGGCAAGGCGCTGGAAGAACCGGCGGAAGAAGACCTCAGGACCTATCCGGTGCGGCTGGAAGGCGGGCGCATCCTGATCGGCTTGCCCGAAGGGGAGACGCCATGAGCGCTTCCTTGATGCACTCCATCCTCAAGCGCATCGCCACCGGGCCGGAGCTGAGCAAGGACATCTCGCGCGAAGAAGCCTGCGCCGGCATGCGCCTGGTGCTCGACGCGCAGGTCGATCCGGTGCAGGCTGGGGTATTCCTGATCGCGCTGCGCATGAAGCGCGAGACGGACGACGAGAACCGCGGCGTGCTCGAAGCGATCCGCGAGGCGACCCGCCGCGCCACCGCGCCGGTGGACGAAGTGCTCGACATCGGCGACCCCTACGACGGCTACAACCGGACGCTGCCGGCCGCGCCTTTCCTGCCGGCGGTGCTCGCCGCCTGCGGCGTCGCGGCGGTCTCGCACGGCGTGGAGCGCATGGGGCCCAAGTACGGCGTCACGCACCGGCAGGTGCTGAGCGCCGCCGGCCTGCCGGTGGATCTGGGACCGGAAGAAGCCGCCGCGCGCCTGGGCGATCCCGCCATCGGCTGGGCCTACGTCGATCAGAAGGCGTTCTGCCCGAAACTCTACGCGCTCGCCGGACTGCGCACGCTCATCGTCAAGCGGCCCGCCATTACCACCGTCGAGGTGCTGGCCGGGCCGGTGCGCGGCCGCCTGAAGACCCATCTGGTCACCGGCTACGTGCACAAGCCCTATCCGCGCATCTACGCGCTGCTCGCGCGCCACGCCGGCTTCGACTCGGCGCTCATCGTGCGCGGGGTGGAGGGCGGCGTGATTCCTTCGCTCTCCCATGGCGGCAAGGCGTTCCACTATCGCGGCGGCGGCGAGGAGAGTTCCACGGAATTCAAGCCGGCCGACCTGGGCATCGAGCAGTCGGTGCGCGCGCCGCGCGTTCCCGGCGCGAGCGACGAGGATCTGGGCGAAGCGCCGCTCGACACCGCCGCCGTGGCGAAAGCCGCCGCGGAGGCCGGCAGGGCGGCGCTCGGCGGCGCGCCCGGCGCTACGCGCGACTGCCTGGTCTATGGCGCCGCACTGTGCCTGTGGCATCTCGGGCGCCACGGCAACCTGAGTGGCGCTGCCGAGGCCGTGCGCGGCGCACTCGATCGCGGCACGGCGCTGAAGCATCTGCATCAGGCAATTTGATGAGCGCCTTCGGAACTCCAATGCGTGAGCCGCGCTCGCCACGCCACAATTCCGCATGAGCGAAGCCAGCCCCGCGCAACTCGTCCCCTACGTCACCGGCGGCGCGTTCGCGCTCGCGTTCATCTTCGGCGCCGTCGGCAACAAGACCAACTTCTGCACCATGGGCGCGGTGTCCGACTGGGTCAACATGGGCGACACCAGCCGCCTGCGCATGTGGCTGCTCGCCATCGCGGTGGCGCTGCTCGGCTCGAGCGCGCTGCAGCTCGCCGGCGTGGTGGACCTCTCCAAGTCGATCTACCCCGGTCCCAACTTCACCTGGCTCTCCTACCTCGTCGGGGGTTTTCTTTTCGGCGTGGGCATGACGCTCGGTTCGGGCTGCGGCTCCAAGACCCTGATCCGCATCGGCGCCGGCAACCTGAAGTCGCTCGTCGTCTACGTGTTCCTCGGCATCGCGGCGTACATGACGCTGCGAGGCCTGTTCGGCGCGTTCCGCGTCGGCGTGCTGGAGAAAGCCGCGGTGACGCTTGTCCCGGGCCAGGACCTGCCGTCGCTGCTCGCTGCCGCGACCGGCACGGCCAAGGCGACCTGGACGGCGACCCTCGCTGCCGTCATCGGCGGCGCGCTGGCTGCTTTTGCCTACGCCAGCAAGGACTTCCGCGCGAGCTTCGACTACACCCTGGGCGGCGTGGTCACGGGCCTCGTCGTCGTCGGTGGCTGGGTCGTGAGCGGGGTGATGGGCTACGTCGCCGAGGACCCGAACACGCTGCAGGAAGCCTTCGTCGCCACCAACACCGGCCGCATGGAGTCGTTTTCCTTCGTCTCGCCGATGGCGTTCACGCTCGAATACCTGATGCTGTGGACCGACAAGTCGAAAATCGTCACCTACGGCATCGCGTCCGCGATGGGCGTGATTGCCGGCTCGGCCGCCTATGCGCTTGCCACGCGCAGCTTCCGCTGGGAGGGATTCCGCGATGCCGAGGACACGGCGAACCACGTGGTCGGCGGCACGCTCATGGGCTTTGGCGGCATCACGGCGCTCGGCTGCACCATCGGCCAGGGAATCACCGGCATCTCTACGCTCGCGCTGGGCTCGATCATCACCTTCGCGGCTATCGTCGCCGGCTCGGCGCTCACGATGAAGGTCCAGTACTGGCGGCTCACGCGGGGGGCATGACGAAGAAATCGCGTTCTCCTATTCCCCCATAAAAACAATCGAACGTCGCCCGCAACGGTTTCCGCAAGCATTACCTGGCGCGCCATGCGGCGCGCACTCGGGGAGGAGCCAATGTCCACCATTCGGCTGATTGCATGCGGGGCCGCGCTCGCGGTCATCGGGCTAGCCGGCTGCTCGAGTCCCCCGCAGACGCCCTCGCCGCCGGCAGCCACCCGCTTCGCGGTGATGCCGCCGAACAAGGACAGCGATCTCAAGCTGTATCTCGCCGACGGCCGCGTCATCAGGGGCGCCGAAGCGCTTGCGCGGATGCAGCAGGAGGCGGAGCTCGTTCTCTGGCTCGCCGGCAACCAGTTCTTCGCCATGGACGACGTGGTGCGCGCCTTTCAGATGCAGAATCCCGGCATGGATGTCGGCCTGATCACCTTGCCGCCCGGCCTGCTCCTGGCGGCAATCGACAAAGGCGGCTGGAGCTACATGGGCCGGGAATATCCGGGCCGGCCGGACGTGTACTCATCGGTCAATCTCGGACACCTCAGAAAGCTCAAGCAGGCGGGCCTGATGACCGAGTACGCGATCCACATGCACAACGAGATGGTGCTGATGGTCGCAAAGGGGAACCCGAAGGGGATCGCCGGCATCGCCGATCTGCGGCGCGCGGATGTGCGCACCTCGATGCCCAATCCCGTGAACGAGGGGATCATGCAGTTCTACGGCCGCAAGGTGCTCGAGCGCCATGGGTTGTGGGCCCACGTGTCCGCAGGCAAGGAGTGCTTCTCGTGCCAGACGACGCCGAACAATTGGTTTACCGCGGTGCATCACCGCGAGACGCCCGAGCGCATCCTCGCGGGCATGTCCGACACCGGCATCGTATGGCTTACGGAGGCGATCGAGGCGCAGCGCGACGGCAAGCCGGTGGAAGCGGTGCGCCTTCCGCCGCAGGACAGCCTGCGGGACGAAGTGGCGTATGCGATTGGTGCCCTCGATAAGAGCTCGCGCAAGGCTGCCGCCGCGCGCTACCTGGCGTTTCTCGCCACGCCGCAGGCGCAAGCAGCCTACGCGAAGTACGGTTTCGTGAACGCCACGCCGCAGGAGCTGGCGCTCAAGCCGATTCCTTGACGAAGCGTCTGGTACGGGGGCTCCTTCTCGCGCTGGCCGCCTGCGCCGGACTCGCTTGCGCCGCCGCGCAGGCCCAGCAGCAGCAACCGGTCCGCGCGGTCTACCACTTCGGCGAAGGGCTCGAGCAGGCCACGCGCGGGCTCGAGTACATCCGCAACCACCTCGAAGCCGATCCGAAGGCGGAAATCGTGGTGGTGGCGCATGCCGCCGGGGTCGATTTCCTCATGAAGGGCGCGAAGACCGCGAAGGGCAACGAATTCCGCGCGGCGATCGAGGACCTCGACCTGCAGGGCGTCAAAATCCGCGTCTGCGAGATCACGCTGCGCGAGCGCAATCTGCAGCGCGACCGGTTCCTGCCGGAAGTACGCTTCGTGCCTTCAGGCGTCGCCGAGATCACGCGCCTGCAGGCGCGCGAGGGATACGCGTACCTGAAGCCGTAGCGGCGCGGATGAAGCGGATCGCCGCCGCGAGCACCTCGTTGCGCGCCTGGTGCAGGGGGTAGTGGCCGCAGCCGGGAATGCGCAGCGTCTCCAGGCGACCCGGAATCAGGGCCGCAAGCGCCTGCAACTGCTCCGCCGAGAAAAATTCGTCGTCCTCGCCCTGGATCGCGAGCACCGGGCAGCGCACTCGCGCGACGTGCGGCTCCAGGCCCCAGCTTTTCCCGGCCCCCTCGCCGGTCCACACCCGCACCAGCCGCTCAAAGAGCGCGTCGGTGCCCGCGCCGTGGTGCCGGCGCAGGCGCGCCTTGAGGTCGCCGCGCTCGAAGTCGGCAATCTGCCCGCGGATCGCATCGAGCGTGCGCGCTTCGACGAACAAGTGCGGCGACATCGCGATCACGCCGCGCACGCGCTCGGGGTGCGCCCCGGCGCAGGCGAGCGCGATCGAGGCGCCGTCGGACTGGCCCACGAGGATCGCGTCGCGCACGCCGGTTTGCGCGAGCACCTCCGGCAGCGAGCCGAGCGCCTCCTGCAGCAGGTAGTCGCGCGCGTAAGGCGGCGCGAGCGGCTCGGAGTCGCCGCTGCCCCAGCGGTCGTAGGCAAGCGCGCTGCAGCCGGTGGCGCGCGCTAGCTGGTCGGGGAAGTCGCGCCACAGGCGCACGCTGCCCAGGGCGTCGTGCAGGAACACGAGCGTGGCCGCCTGCGCGGGCGGCGCGCCGCGCCAGTGGCCGCGCAGGAGCCGACCGGCGGCGCGGAAACTCCTTTGCGCCAGCGCCTGCTCCACGGCATCGCGAAAGTCGAGCGGGGAAAGGCCGGCCATCTGCACCGGGTTCTGCTCGAAGAAGGCCGTCGCCGCGGCGCCGGCGTCCGCCGCGGCTGCGCCGCGCAGGTGCGCTTCAAGATCGAGCACCGCGCGCGCGGGGCTGATGAAGAAATCGCCTGTGATCAGCACCTCGCGGATGCGGTCGCGCGCCGGGCCTTCCAGGCGGACGTCGGCGCGGATCGTGCCGCCGCGGCGAACGAGCGTGGCGGACGCGAGCGGCGCGCTGTCCGCGGGCGCGTCGAGCAGGCGCACGAACTCCTCGGTGCCGTACTGCGCCTCAAAGAGCCTGCGCGCAAGACTCTCTTCATAGTCGCTCGCCTCGCCCCATTGCGGCTCGAGGTCCAGGTGCTCGCGAAAGCCCGCCAGCAGCGCGGCCTGGATCTCCGCGAGCGGCGGCGCGCGGCCGAGCAGTTCCTTCAGTGACACCACCCGGCTTCGGGCGTCCTCCAGGTCGCGCCGCGCGAGCTTCTCCACCGGGATGCGCAGAGCCTCGATCATGCGCGCCGGGTCGAAGTCCACAAGGAGCGTGCCCTGGAAGAACAGCGTCTCGCCGTCGATCACCCCGCCAGTGCCGCTGATCTTGCGCCCATCGACCTCAATGTCGTTGCGCGGCCGGAACTCGGCCGGCACGCCCAGGCGCTTGAGCCCCGCCGCGGCGGCGCCGCAGATGCGCGCCGTGGTCGCGGCGAGGTCGGCGCCCAGCGCGCGGCGCTCGAGCGCGAGCTCCCAACCGATCTGGCCCTCGTCCAGGTACAGGCCGCCACCGCCGGTGATGCGCCGGCCCACCTCGATGCCGTGGCGCGCGCAGTAGTCCAGCCGCACTTCGTGGCTGAGCATCTGGTGCAGGCCTACGAGCGCACAGGGCCGGAAGCGGAGGAACCGTACGGTTTCCGGGCTGCGAGCGGCGTTGCGCGCTTCGATCAGCGCCTGGTCGAAGGCGACGTTCTCGCGCCCGCCGCGCAGGCCGGTGTCGATGACGCGGATTGGTCTTGGCATGCTGGAATCGTAGAATAGGGCATATGCGCGGCGCCCTGCTGGTCCTGTGTCTCGGTTTTCTTGCGCCGGCGCTCGCAGCCGAGGCGACGTTCTCGATGAAGGTCCTCGCGCCTGAAACCGCGCTGAAGGCGGCGCAGGCGGCGCTGAAGAAATGCCGCGACAGCGGCTTCCAGGCCACGGTGGCGGTGGCGGACCGCATGGGCGTGACCCAGGTGCTGCTGCGCGACCGCTATGCCGGGCCGCATACGGTGGACATGGCGCGCGCCAAGGCCTACACCGCGGTGAGCTTTCGCACCAACACCACGGCGCTCGCCGAGGCCTCGCAGGCGGGCCGGCCGCAAAGCGGCGTCCGCCACCTGCCCGGCGTGGCCGCGGGGGGCGGGGGACTGATGATCGAGGCGGGCGGGGCGCTGCTCGGCGCGATCGGCGTGTCCGGCGCGCCGGGCGGCAAAGAGGACGACGATTGCGCGGCGGCGGGTATCGCCGCGATTCGGGAAGACATCGAATTCTGATTCGGGAGAGAGAACGTCAGATGGACAAGGCCCTGCTATCCAAGACCGCCGCCGCGATGGTCGCGCGCGGCAAAGGCGTCCTCGCCGCGGACGAGTCGAGCGGCACCTGCGAGAAGCGCTTCAAGTCGGTGGGCGTGGAATGCACCGAGGAGACCCGCCGCACCTACCGCGGGCTTCTTTTCACCACCCCGGGCGCCGAGCAGTACCTCTCCGGCGTGATCCTGTTCGACGAGACCCTGCGCCAGAAGACCGATGAAGGCGTGCCGTTCCCCGAGTACCTGGCGAAGAAGGGGATCCTGCCCGGCATCAAGGTGGACAAGGGCGCGATGGACCTGGCCCTTTGCCCTGGTGAGAAAGTGACCGAGGGTCTGGACGGATTGCGGGGGCGCCTGGCGGAGTACTTCAAGCTCGGCGCGCGTTTCGCCAAGTGGCGCGCGGTGATCACCATCGGCGAGGGAGTTTCAACTCTGCCTTCGCATGCGTGCCTGTACGCCAACGCGCATGCGCTCGCGCGCTACGCGGCGCTGTGCCAGGAGGCTTCCATCGTGCCGATGATCGAGCCCGAGGTGCTGCTCGACGGCGGCCACACGGTCGAACGCGCCGAAGAGGTGACGGAGGCGACGCTGCGCGCTACCTACGCGGCGATGGCCGCGCACCACGTGTCCCTGGAGCACCACATCCTCAAGACCAGCATGGTGGTGTCGGGCAAGGAATGCCCGCGCCAGGCGGGCGTGGACGAAGTCGCGGAGCGCAGCATTCGCGTTCTCAAGCGCACCGTGCCCGCGGCGCAGCCGGGCATCGTGTTCCTCTCCGGCGGCCAGTCGGACGAGGCCGCGACCGCGCACCTGAGCGCCATGGCGGCGATGAAGGGGCTGCCCTGGCCGCTGACCTTTTCCTACTCGCGCGCGCTGCAGAATCCGGCGCTCAAGGCCTGGCGCGGCCAGGCGGGGAACGCCGCCGCGGCGCAGAAGGCCTTCCTCCATCGCGCGCACATGAACGGCCTCGCGGCGCAGGGAAAATGGAAACCAGAACTGGAAAGGCAGGTGGCGTGAGATGGGCTCGGCACTGTACGAATCTAGTTTGAAAAGCCTGCCGCGCCTGGGGCGCGGCAAGGTGCGCGACATCTACGCGGTGGGCGACGACAAGATGCTCATCGTCACCAGCGACCGGCTCTCGGCCTTCGACGTGGTGCTGCCCGACCCGATCCCCGAGAAGGGGCGCGTGCTGAACGAGATGGCGAACTTCTGGTTCGCCCGGTTGGGCCATATCGTGCCCAACCAGCTCACCGGCATCGACCCGCAGACGGTGGTGCAGGGCGAGGACGAAAAGGCGCAGGTGCGCGGCCGCTCGGTGGTGGTAAAAAAACTCAAGCCCCTGCCCATCGAGGCGGTGGTACGCGGCTACATCATCGGTTCGGGCTGGAAGGATTACCAGAACACCGGACGCGTCTGCGGCATCGAGCTGCCCAGGGGGCTGCAGCAGGCGCAGCAGCTCGCCGAGCCGATCTTCACGCCGGCCACCAAGGCCGCGCAAGGCCACGACGAGAACATTTCCTTCGCCGAGGTGGAGAAGCTGATCGGCAAGGAGCTGGCGGCGAAAGTGCGCGACGTCTCCATCCGCCTCTACAAGGAGGCGGCGGAGTTTGCCGCGACCAAGGGCATCCTCATCGCCGACACCAAGTTCGAGTTCGGCACCGACGCCAAGGGCAACCTGATCCTCATCGACGAGGCGCTCACCGCGGATTCCTCGCGCTTCTGGCCCGCGGACTCCTACCGGGTGGGTATCAGCCCGCCCTCGTTCGACAAGCAGTACGTGCGCGACTACCTAGAGACCCTGGACTGGGACAAGACGCCGCCGGCGCCCAAGCTCCCGCCGGAGGTGATCGCCCGGACCTCGCAGAAATACAAGGAGGCGCTCGAGCGCCTCACCGGGAGAAAACTCGCATGATCGGGATCGTGATGGGGTCGACCAGCGACTGGGAAACCATGAAGGCGGCGGCGAGGATGCTGAAGGACTTCGGTGTGAAGTACGAGGCGAAGGCGATGTCGGCGCACCGCACGCCGCGGCAGGTCGTGAAGTGGGTCGAAAGTGCGCCCAAGCGCGGGGTGCAGTGCATCATCGCCGCGGCGGGCGGGGCGGCGCATCTGGCCGGGGTGGTGGCGGCGCATACGACGCTGCCGGTGTTGGGCGTGCCGATGCCTTCGCAGCACCTGAAGGGGCTGGATTCGCTGTTGTCCACGGTGCAGATGCCCAAGGGCGTGCCGGTGGCCACCTTTGCCATCGGCGAGGCGGGCGCGGCGAATGCGGCGCTGTTCGCGGTGGCGATGCTCGCGCTGTCTGATAGATCCCTGGCGAAGAAGCTGCTGACGTTCCGCGAGAAGCAGACCGCAGCGGTACTGAAAGCCGCGCCGCTCAAGCTGTGAGCCCGAACGTCCGGCGCGCCGCGGAGATTTTGCAGCGCGGCGGGCTGGTCGGTTTTCCCACCGAGACCGTGTATGGCCTGGGCGCCGATGCGTCGAGCGCTGAAGCCGTGGCACGCCTTTATGCGGCCAAGCGGCGCCCGCAGGACCATCCCGTGATAGTTCATTTTGCCGATGCGCAAACGGCGTTCACCTGGGCGCGCGCAGTGCCGCTGGCGGCGAAGAAACTCGCTGCGCGCTTCTGGCCTGGGCCGCTCACGCTGGTCCTGAAGAAATCCGCCAAGGCCGGTAATTTCGTTACAGGTGGACAAGACACCATCGGCCTGCGCGTGCCGGCGCATCCGCTGGCGCAGGAATTGCTGCGCGCATTCGGCGGCGGCATCGCCGCGCCCTCGGCGAACCGCTTCGGGCGGCTCTCGCCGACCACCGCGGCGCACGTGCGCGAGGACTTGGGCAACGACGTGGAGCTGGTGCTCGACGGCGGGCCGAGTGAAGTGGGCATCGAGTCCACGATCGTCGATCTTTCTGGTGAAACGCCGGTGCTGTTGAGGCCAGGCGGGATTTCGGCGCGGGCGCTGGAAGAAGTCCTCGGCACGAAAGTGGAGGATAAGCGCGCGGATTCGCCGCCCCATTCGGGCGGCCTCGAGCGGCACTACGCGCCGAAGACGCCGGCGCGCCTCGTGCCGCCGCATGAGCTCGACCAGGAGATCGCGCAACGTGGCGCCAAGGTGGCGGTGCTCGCGTTTTCGCGCCCGGACGAGCGCGTGGATTACTGGCTGCGCATGCCGCGCGAACCGCAGGGCTATGCGCAGAAGCTCTATGCGGCGCTGCGCGAGTTGGACGGGGCCCGCTGTGAGCGTATCCTCATCGAAGCGCCGCCCGAGACTCCGGAATGGGCTGGAGTACGGGATCGGTTGACGCGAGCGACGACATGAAACGCTGCGCTGCATTGGTTCTGGCTTTGCTGATCGCCGGCTGTTCGCATACGAGCGTGATGGTGAGTTCGGGTGGGTCGACCACGACGAGCTACGGGAGTGCGTCGGTTGGCATCAGCGGCGGCGGCAGCTCGGTGGCCTGGGCGCTGATCGGCATCGGGTTGATCGCGGCGGAGTTGGCGGGAAGGCGTGCAGGGGAGAGTACGCAACCTGCGGTAGCGAGCCAGCCTTCGCGCGCGCTCGATCAGAGGCGGAACGTCAACGAGCAGGACTGCTCGCAGCCGATCAAGGATTGGTCGGCAAACCTGAAATGCAAGTAGGCGAATTCCCAGAACAGCGTTACCTGATCGGCGCGCGCGAACTGAAGCAGCGCTTGGGCACGGTGACCCTGATCGACCTGCGTCCCGCAGAAGACTTTGCAATGGGCCACATCGCGGGCAGCAGGCACCTGGACCTCTACGGTGTCAGCCTGAACGACTCCTCGGAAGCGCCGTTGAACGCCTTCCTCGCCATCTTCCGGGTGCTGTTCGGGACCCGCGGCGTCTCCGCGGACCGGCCGGTGGTGATCTACGACCACGAGTCCGGAGAGCGCGCGGCGCGTGCGGTCTGGCTCCTCGCGGTGCTGGGCCATGCGGATGTCCGGATTCTCGATGGCGGGACCCAGGCGTGGACTGCTGCGGGCGGGCAGCTCGCGCGGGTGACGGAGGCGCCCGCACCGGTCGATCCGGCCAAGGCTCCGCCGACGGCGCCGCCTTTCAAGGGAACGATGAATCTCGATCTGCTGGCGACCCGGTTCGACGTCCATCGCGCCATTGGCGACGAGAGCACGGTGATCCTCGACGTGCGGCGCGAGTCGGAATATGCGGGGGTGGAGAAGCGGGCGCGCCGCGCGGGAACCATTCCAGGCGCCGTGCATGTTTTCTGGCGCGAGCATTTGGATGGGAGGGGCGCGTTCCGGCCGGCGGAGGAGATCCGCGAGCTGTATGTGTCGAGGGGAGTGACCCCGGACAAGACGGTCATTACTCTGTGCCAAGGCGGCTACCGCTCGGCGAGCACCTTCATCGCGCTCAAGTCGCTCGGGTATCCGCGGGTGAGCAACTACGTGTCTTCGTGGGGAGAGTGGGGCAACCGGGACGATTCGACGATCGTCGTGCCGGAGGCGAGCGGGTAAATGCAGGGCGTTGCTATCGCTTCACGCGATAGCTTAGTCGAACCAGAGCGTTGTTCCGGTGGCTGCGTCCTATCGTAAAGGCGGCGTGCGCCTTCATGCGCCTAACGCGTTGAAGTACGGGCATATCGGTGAGCGAGGTTCGGCGATGGGTCTATGACAGGCCGCTTTTTTGCGGATTATTGAATGGTTGGGCGTCATTTACTGAATGGGAGGATCGAGAATGCCGAGTAATTATGTCGTGGTTTCAGGTGGTCTCTTCGGCGTGATAGCGCTGGTTCAGGCTGTACGGGCTCTGAATCAATGGCCGGCGCAAGTCGGAGGTTTCGATATACCAGTGTGGGTTTCCTGGGTTGCAATGATCGTTTCTGGCAGCTTGTGCGTGTGGGCATTTCGGTCCGGGCACAAATAGCGTCGTCATCCGCTTTCTGTTCGTAGAATCTGTAGCCGCGGTGCCGCCCAACCTCTCGCTCAATCCGGACGCGACGCAAGCGGCGCGCCGGCTAACGCACGTTAGGCCAAACGGAAAAGGAAGCAGTCATGTCTAGAAGCAATATCTTGTCGAAGAGTTTGCCGCCGACTGTCGCTCTTCTGCTGGCGCTCGCAGTCCCGCCAGCTTGGAGCGAGGAAAAAATTGTCCTCGATGGTTCAAGCGGAATGCTCCCGCTGGCAAAGGTCCTTGCTACTGCCTATCAACAGAAGTCTTCCAATCCTCAAGTGGAGATCGGAAACGGGCTTGGTACCGGAGCACGACTTCGAGCCCTGGCGGAGGACAAGATTCAGATCGCCCTGGCCAGCCACGGTATTAAGCCTGAGGATGTTCAGAAGGGGAACTTGAAAGTCATCGAGGTTGCCAAGGGGGCAATTGTCTTTGCGGTCAATGCCAGCGTCCCAATCACCGACATTACCAAGGCGCAGGCGTGCGACATCTACAGCGGCAAGGTTCGGAACTGGCAATCTCTAGGGGGGCCGAACAGTGCGATTATCGTGTTAACCCGTCCGCCTGCGGAGGTGGACCCCGAGGTGATTCGAGCTAAGGTCGGTTGCTTCAAGGAGCTAAAAGAGATGCAGACGGCTAAGGTGATGGCCCGGGGCGGAGACATGGCCAAAGGACTTACGGACACCGCTCACGCTATCGGCATGACTAGCATGACCGTGGCGGAGCAAAGCGGAGGGAAGGTGAAAGCTCTAACCGTGAATGGTGTCGCTCCCACATCGGAGAATGTAAAGAGCGGCCGCTATTTTCTAACCCGTGATTTTCTCTTCGTCACCAAGGGTGAACCAACGCTCCCCATCAAGAAATTTCTCGACTTCGTTTTAAGCCCGGATGGCGACCGCGTGATCCTGGCTAACGGTGCAGTGCCGCTGCGATAATACGGGGTCACTTTTCCCCGCCGATTTGGTCTAACAATTCGCTGCAGCCCACGCGCTGAAGCGCGCGGCTGAGCGGGAACGTTGGGCCCATGGGCGATTCGCGCTGCGAGGAACAATGTCCATAAGTACAGCACTCATCGCTGGCGCCACGGGCGCCGCAGCCAAGCGGCTGATCGAGGTGCTGCTGTTGAGCGCCGACTGGCGGGTGATCGGGCTCTCGCGCCATCCGCCCGAAACGTCGAATCCGCGACTCTCCTATCTCCGCTGCGATTTGTCGGACCGCGAGGGTTGCGCGCGCGCTCTGGCGGCGTGCAAGGACGTGACCCACCTGTTTTATACGGCCCGTGCCGAGTTTGGTGAAGGCAGTGTCGAAGACGTCGATCAGAATGTGGCCATGCTGCGAAACGTCCTGGATGCCGTTGCGGCCGCGTCACCCAACCTGGAGCACGTCCACCTGGTGGAGGGCCAGAAGTGGTACGACGTTCACCTGAGACCGCCCCGGTTGCCAACCCGTGAGGATGATCCGCGGCGCATGCCGCCGAATTTTTATTACGACCAGGAAGATCTCCTGCGCGAGCGCCAGGACGGCCGCGCTTGGACCTGGTCCGCTTCACGCCCTTACTTCATCTACGACTATGCGCCGGAGCGGGCGAGAAACATCGTGTCGACGATCGGAGCGTGGGCCGCGATGTGCGCGGAACATGGATCGGCGCTCGATTTTCCCGGCACCCCACGCTGCTACTCCGCCTTGACGGAGATCACCGATGCGACGCAGCTTGCGCGCGCCATCGTCTGGATGGCGACGACTCCGCAGGCACGCAACCAGGCCTATAACGTGAGCGATGGCTGCCGATTCCGGTGGCAGGAATTGTGGCCGAAGATCGCTGCACACTTCGGCCTGCGGATTGGAGAAGTGCATCCGCAAAAACTGGCGGAGTCGATGAAAGACAACACTCCGGCGTGGGAACGAATTGTCCGGAGGCACAATCTGCAGTGCATCCCGCTGCAGAATGTCATATCGTGGAATTTCGCGGATTTCCTCTGGGGTCTGGAGTACGACAATACGACCAGCATGGAGAGGATCCGGCGCCACGGCTTTCACGCCGCGATCGATACCGGCGAGCAGATTGTTGCTTACCTGCAACGTTACCGCGAGTCACGCCTGCTGCCCTGGAGCCTTTCACCAAAGGAGCCATCATGAGATTTAACGTCACAGCACTAACTCTTGCGGCAGGATTGTTCTGGGGCGCGGCGATGTTTGTCGTTGCCCTGGCAAACCTGATCTGGCCGGGCTACGGCCGCGCCTTCCTCGAGGTCACCGCCTCCGTCTATTCGGGCTACCACCCTGGTTCGGGCATCTGTTCGGTCATCGTAGGAACGCTCTACGCGATGGTGGACGGCGCGATCGCGGGCGCCGTGTTCGGCTGGCTCTACAACCTGCTCTCGCGCCAGCGCCAGGGCGGGGCGGCCTGACCTAAAGGAAAGACTCGGCGCGCTTGAGCAGATCGTCCAGGCCCGCTTCGTCCGGATTCTTCGGCTTGCCGGGATGGATGATGGCGACCTGGCAGCTTTCGGCGGCCTCGACGAGCTGGCGGTAGGTGCCGGCGTTCGCATCGACGATGCGCGCCTGCTTGTTGGCGTCATAAGCGAACATCTTGTTGTTGATCTGGATGCACTCGTCGCAACTCGAGCAGCGCGGCGTCTCGATGGTGGGCTCGTCCGAAGGAGGTTCTTTCTCCGCCACCGGCGCCGCCGCAGGAGTGGCCGCTACCTCGACCGCGGCGGCGGGCGCGCGGATGATGCGCTCGCGCGCGAGCAGCCTCTCGGCGTGCGAATTATGGATGCCGCCGAGCTCCTGCAGCTGGTGCCACATCTCGCGGCAGCGGTGCGCTTCCCGCACCAGCCGATCATCGACGATCACCTTGTGCAGGAGGTTGTCGCCATCGACCATCAGCAGGCTGGGCAGCTTGTCGGGCACGCCTTTGGTCTCGCGGTCGACGCACTCGGCTGCCGGGACCAGCGTCCCGCTCCAGTTCGCCCGCGGCACTTTCGCGAAATCCCCGGCGTAGCGCAGGTCGCAGGCGACGAAGTCCACCAGGGTGAACGCCACCTCCGCCGCCACTCTCTGGTGCTCCGCGTCTTCGTACGCGAGCCGGTGCAGCGGCCAGTCGCGCTCGGCCTGCGGATTGTCGTCGAGCGCAAAGCGCGACGCCCAATCCGGGCCCGCCGCAGGGTCGTAGGTGAACGCCGGAAAAGCGCGCGACTCCATCGCCGCCGCCGCGACGAGATAGGGCGGCAGTTGGCCCGAGTGGCCGTTGGCGCCCGAGAAAACGCTGATCAGGGCCGGACCGGAGTAGCGCATCGCTTTGAGAATCCGCTCGCGCAACCTGACCAGGTGCGAGCTGCTCGATTGCAGGACGTAGACATCGTTCAGCCCGATTGCCATGCTGGCGAGCTGCTTGCTGTGTGCTCCGACGGCGAGGTGGCCGGTTCCCCGCAACGGTTCCTCCAGGACGTCGTCGCTCTGCATCAGGATCTTCACCGGCAAGCCGCCGGCGAGAATCTCCAGCAGCGCGTCCTGCTCGAGCGCGCGCACGTCGTCGACGCCCACGCAGACCAGGTAGTCGGGAAACAGCGCCAGATCCCGCAGGTCGAGCCCGCTGGCGGCGAGTTTGTCGAACAACGCGTCATGCCTCAGCGCGCTGAACTCGCCCTCGATCTCGAGCTCGGCGACCGTGATCGCCTTGGCCAGCCGGATCATGTCCGGCACCCGCTCCCGAAATGCCTGGAGCGCGCTGGCGCAGCTGTCGAACTGGAAACCGAGCGCCTCGGCGCCCGGCGCCGCGTAAAAGCGCTGCGCCTTGAGGGTGGCAAGCGTGGACGCGATGCGGCCGCGGCGGCTATCGCTGAGCGTGCCCTTGACCGAGACCGTCGCCAGGAAGCGCGACATCGCTTCGAAGTCGAATGCCTCGCCGTGGAGGGTTCCGACCGAGGCTTTGAGGCTGGCCGGGCTGCGTCCCGACTCCGAGCGCGCGAGATCCGCGCGCAGGATGTCCGCGAGCTTCACGATCAGCCGGTCGACGGTCTTGCGGAACGCGCCGGCCTTTTTCTGCTGCACCGCGCGCCAGGCGTGCGCGAGGAGCCGGGCGGGCATCGCCGCGCTGCAATCGACCACCTCGCCGTCGTCTTTTTCGAGGGCCGCGCGCAGGCGGCCGAGGCTCCCGGCGAAGGCGCCGGTCGCTGCGACCGCGAGTCGGCGTTCGGCATCGCTGATGAGCGCCGCGAGCGATGTGCTGGCGCCCGATGCCGCCATGGCGCGCAGTTCGCGTTCCAGCCGCAGGGCGTACGCCCGCAACCGATCGGCGTCGTTTCCTGCCCGGGCAAGGTCGTCGAGAACGCGGTCGATGAGTCCGGAAAGCGGCTCGAACACCCGCTCGTCCGATGTGTTCGCGCGCAGCACCAGCGGGAAGTCGTAGCGCAGCCGGGTGAGATCGCGATAGGCGGCAAGCAGCGCCGGGCGCAGGCCGAGCCCCTCGAGCGCGCCCGGCGCCTCGCCGGGGCTCCTTGCAGTCGGGTGAAAAGCGACGTTGGGCTGAAGTTCCGCGTGCATGGTCGGTGGCTTACTCGGGCCAGACGGTGAACTTGTCGAACTCTGCCTCGAGGCCTTTCCTCAGGTACTCGGGGGTGCGCAGCACACCGCTGCCGATCAGATCCTCATAGCAGGGCACGCTCGGGTTGCGGTACAGGATTCCCACCGGGATCAGGTCGGTATTCGACGCGATCTCGCGCGCGCGGTCGAGGTTCGAGGGGTCGTGCTGCGCCTGGTTCTTGTACACCTTGGCGAGGCCCGCGCTCAGCTGCATGCCCTGCTCGTGGTTCAGCATCAGGATGCGCTGCGGATCGTGCAGCCACGGGTCCCAGAGCTTCGGCAGCCACTCCGGGCAGCGCTGCACGATGCGCACGAACGAAAGGCCCTTGTGGTGGTACGCGGCCTTGACGATGTCGTAGAGCGTTTCCGGGATCCAGTCGACCGCCTGCGCGACAAACGACACGTTCTGCACCCCGAGCGTGACGCTCAGCGGCTGCAGCGCATCGAGGGTCGAGCCGCGCGGGGTGGTGTTGCTCTTCAGGCCCCGCGGCGAAGTCGGCGAGGCCTGCATCTTGGTGAGCCCGTAGATCTGATTGTCGTGCAGGAACACCGTGAGGTTCATGTTGTAGCGGATGGCGTGGATCCAGTGCGCCGCGCCGATGCTGCAGCAATCGCCGTCGCCGGTGTTCACGAACACGTTCAGGTCCGGCCGCGCCATGCGCACGCCCTCGGCCACCGGAAGCGCGCGGCCGTGGATGCCATGGAAGCCGTAAGTCCTCATGTAATGCGGAAACCGGCTCGAGCAGCCGATTCCCGACACGAACACGGTCTTCTCCGGCCGCAGCCCCTCGTCGCGGCACAGCCGTTGCACCGCGGCGAGGATCGCGTTGTCGCCGCACCCGGTGCACCAGCGCGGCACGCCGCTCTGGTAGTCCTCGAGCTCGTAGCGCTGCTCGCACAACTGCAGCAGGCATTCGGTGGCGATCATGGTCATCGCAAGGGTTCCTTCATTGCGGCTTGAGCTTGTCCAGGAGCACGCGCCGGATGGTGCCCGGCTTGATCGGCTGGCCTTTCACTTCGCCCCAGCAGTCCACGTCGACCAGGGTGCGCGCGCGCAACAGCATCGCCAGCGTCGAATAGCGCCGGTTGCTTTCATCGATGATCGCGTCCTCGCGGCGGTCGCACCAGTTGCCCTCGATGGTGATCACCTTGCCGAAGCGCTGCATGATCTCCTTCAAGCCGCCCGGCAGCGGCTGCAGGAAACGCAGGTGCATCGAGGACACCTTGCGGCCTTCCTTGCGCAGGGACGCGACCGTTTCCTCGATCGCCCCCTGCGTGCTGCCCCAGCCGATGGCGAGGAGCTCGCCTTCGGGCTCGCCGAATACCGGCGGCGTCTTCAGTGTGCGCTGCAGCGCCGCGAGCTTGAGGCTGCGGAAGTGGATGCCCTCCTCGTTGAGCTCGGGATCGTAGGCGACGTGGCTCGCGCGGTCGTGCGCCAGCCCGGTCAGCGTGTGCATGCCGTTCGGCTGGCCCGGGATGAAGCGCCGCGCCAGCCCGGTGGCGGCATTCCAGTCGTAGGCTTTCATGCCCTCGGGAACCGCGCTTTGATCCACCGGCGGCGCGATCCAGGACTCGTTGAATGCGGGACGCGGAAATGGCTGCTGCGAGGTCGCCAGGCTCGCGTCCGAGAGCACCACCACCACCATGTTGAAGGTCTCGGCGATCTTGCGTGCGGTGATGATCGAATAGAAGCAGTCCTCGATGGTGCTCGGCGCCATCACCACCTTGGGCGCGTCGCCGTGGCTGCCGAACATGGCGGCGGCGAGGTCGCCCTGTTCGACCTTCGTCGGCTGCCCGGTGCTCGGCCCGCCGCGCTGCACGTTCACCACCACCAGCGGGATCTCGCCCATCACGGCAAGGCCGATCGCCTCCTGCTTGAGCGAGTAACCGGGGCCGGAGGTGATGGTGACCGCGCATTTGCCGGCATAGGACGCGCCGATGGCAAAGGCGCACGCCGCAATCTCGTCTTCGGCCTGGTGCACCACGCCGCCGACCTTGTCGAACACGTCGGACAGGTAGTGCGAGGCCGAGGTCGCCGGGGTGATGGGGTACATGGCGCAGATTTCCATTCCCGAGGCGAGCACGCCGAGCGCGAGCGCGGTGTTGCCGTTGACCACCATCTGCGGCTCCTTCGAGCGCACCGCCGGGATGTGGAACTTGAAATCGAGATTCGCTTCGGCCCAGCCGTGGCCCGCCTGCAGCAGCTTAAGGTTTTGCGTCACCACATCCGCGTCCTTCTTGCCGAAAGCGCGCGCGACCTGGTCGCGCGCGAGCTGCAGGTCGAAGCTGTACAGGTTGCACAGCATGCCCAGCGCGAACATGTTCTTGCCGCGGCGCGGGTCTGCGACCAGGGCGCGGCATTCCTGCTCCATCGGGATCTCCAGCACGCGGTAGCCGGCCTCGACCACGCGCTCGTGCGTCTCGACATAGGCGGCCGCGATCTTCGGGTCGGCGTGGTTGCGCCACATGTTTTCGAGCAGGATGATGCAGCCCGGCTTGAGTTCCCCGGCGCGCACGCGGGCGAGCAGCACCTGCTCGTTGAAGGCGACCACCAGATCGGTTTCGTCGCCGCCGTTGGTGACCCGTCCCGAGCCGATGCGGATGCGATTGCCGCTGGCGCCGGCGATGCTGCGCGCCGGCGGCCGGATCTCGGCCGGGATGATCTCGACCGTCCAGATGCCGTTGCCCATGCGCGCGGCGATCGAGCCGAGCGACTGCCCGCAGCGCTGCGCGCCTTCGCCCGAGTCGCTGATGATCTCGACGATGTGCTCCGCGAGCGTGGTGACGGTTTTTTGCGCAGTTTCCATGTGTTTTTCTAGGCAACGCGGATGCGGGCGAAATTGCGCTCGCGCAAATCGATGCCGAACAGGGTGCCGCCCGTGTCGGCACGCTCCGGGTCGCGGATCCCGAGGTAGGCCTTCATGCTGCGCGCCGCCTTGCGGCCCGCGCCCATTGCCTCGATCACCGTCGCGGCGCCGGTAACGATGTCGCCGCCGGCGTAGACGCCGGCCATCGAGGTGGCGAAGTCCTCGTCGGCCTCGATGTAGCCGCGCTGGTTGAGCTTGAGACGCGAGGTCTGGCCGATGATCGGGTTGGCGTTGGTGCCGATCGCGTACACCACCTGGTCGGCTTCGAAGTCGAATTCGCTGCCGGCCACCGGCACCGGACGGCGCCGGCCGGAAGCGTCCGGCTCGCCGAGCTCCATGCGTATGCAGCGCATGCCGCGCACGCCGCCCTTGCCGTCATCGAGGATCGCCACCGGCGCGGTGAGCCAATGGAACTCGACGCCTTCCTCTTCGGCGTGATGCACTTCCTCCGCGCGCGCGGGGCATTCGGCGCGCGTGCGCCGGTAGACACAGGTGACCTTTTCCGCGCCCAGGCGCAGGCACACGCGCATCGCGTCCATGGCGGTGTTGCCGGCGCCGATGACCGCCACCCGCCGGCCGAGCGGCAGCGGCGTGTCGTAGTCGGGGAAGTCCCGGGCGCGCATCAGGTTGCAGCGCGTGAGCAGTTCGTTGGCCGAGAGCACGCCGTTCAGGGAGTCCCCTGGCACTCCGAGCATCGACGGGTACCCGGCGCCGGTGCCGATGAACACGGCGTGAAACCCCATCTCGTCGATCATCTGCTCGATGGTGAACAGGCGCCCGACCAGGGTGTTGCACGCGAACTTGACGCCGATCTTGCGCAGGTTCTCGATCTCGGCGTCGATCACCGCGTTCGGCAGCCGGAAATCCGGGATGCCGTACTTCAGCACCCCGCCGGGCTGGTGGAACGCCTCGAACACCGTGACCTCGCAACCCGCCTTGGCCATGTCCGCTGCGCATGCCATGCCGGCGGGTCCCGAGCCGACGATGCCGACGTCAAAGCCGGTGGGCTCGATGTGAGGCACGTTGACCCAGCCGTTCTGGATCGCGGCGTCGCCTGCGAAGCGCTCCAGCCGCCCGATCGCCACCGGCTCGAGCGATTCGCCGACGACGCAGACCTCCTCGCACTGGGTTTCCTGGGGGCAGACGCGGCCGCAGACGGCCGCGAGCAGATTGGTCTCGGCGATGACATCGTAGGCGCCGCGATAGTCCTTCTCGCCGATCCTGCGGATAAATCCGGGAATGTCGATGCCGACCGGGCAGCCCTTGACGCAGGGCTCCTCCGGGCACAGCAGGCAGCGCTCCGCTTCGCGCAATGCCTCTTCGACGCTGTAGCCGCAGGCCACCTCGGCAAAATTCTTCGCCCGCGCGCGGGCATCCTGCTCGCGCATCGGCGTGCGCTCCTGCGGAATGGTGCGGATGGTTTTCTTCTTGGCCATCTTCGCGCTATCCGCCCTTCACCTCGTCGAACGGATCTGCGAGCTCGAGCAGCTCGACCGAGGGATCGACCGCATCGGCCAGGTCCTTCATGCGACAGTTCTGCGACCAGCGCTCCGCCGCGGCGCGTTCTTAGCGCGCGTAGCGCCGCAGCCGCGACATCAGGTCGTCGAAATCCACCAGGTGGCCGTCGAAATCCGGTCCGTCGACGCAGGCGAACTTCACCTGGTCGCCGATCCTGACCCGGCAGCCGCCGCACATTCCGGTGCCGTCCACCATGATCGGGTTGAGGCTGACCACGGTCTTGATCTTGTGCGCACGCGTGGCTTCGGCGCACCCCTTCATCATCACCGGCGGGCCGATGGCCACGACTTCGTCGATGTCGGCGTGCTTTGCGATCGAGCGCTGGATTCCCTCGGTGACCAGCCCCTTGATGCCGGCGGAGCCGTCATCGGTGCACAGGATGAATTCATCGCAGCAGGAGCGGAACTTGTCCTCCCAGAACACCAGGCTCTTGGTCCTGAAGCCGACGATCCCGATCACGTAGGCGCCGTTCTCCTTGAAGCCCCGCGCCTGCGGAAACATCGGCGCGACGCCCAGGCCGCCGCCGACGCACACGACCTTCTTGGCACGGCCGATGGGGCTCGGAATTCCCATCGGGCCGACCATCGCGTGGAGCGCCGTGCCGACCTGGCAGGTCTGCTGCATCCCCCGCGTGGTCTTGCCGACCGCCTGGATGACCAGGGTGATGGTTCCCCTGACGCGGTCGAAGTCGGCGATGGTGAGCGGAATGCGCTCGCCGTGCTCGTGCGACATGACGATCACGAACTGGCCCGCCCTGGCGGCCCGGGCCATCATCGGATGGCGGACTTCCAGCAGGTAGGTGACATCCGAGAAGTCCTGGCGGGCGACGATCTCGAACCGGGACAGATCGTTGGGGTTCATGCTTCGCTTTTACCCAGCCCACAAGCTAGTTCCGGGCCCGATCCGGCCTTTGATCTAGAGCAAACGGACGGCGGAAAACACGCATCTGGCGGCCATTGTTCCGGGAGTGATCTCCACCGGCACGTAGCCGCGGTGACGGCTGTCCATCGGCTTCATGTGCGGGTTGCCGATCGCTGCCTGGCTCAAGTGCTACGATGTGGCAGTCACGGGGGTATGCCGATGAGTGGATCGCTGAAGTCCCTTGGTATTGACCGGCTGAGCGTCGAGGAACGTCTGGCGCTTGTCGAGGAGCTTTGGGACAGCATCGCCGAAGACAGGGCCGTGGTACCACTGTCGGATGCTCAGCGCGCCGAACTCGACCGCCGTTTCGCGGAGCATGCAGCCCACCCCAACGACGTGGTTTCCTGGGAAGACATTAAGGCGTCAATCAACACGCGCCTGAAGAGATGATCCTAAAGGTCGTCTTTCGGCGCGCCGCGCGCGCCGAATTCGACGGCGCGGCGCTGTGGTACGAGGAAAGGCAGGTTGGTCTTGGGCTGCGATTCACAGTCGAGATCGATCGCGCCGTCGTTCTCGCCGCGGCAAATCCGGAACGCTTTCCCGTCAAACGCCACGACATTCGTTGCGTGCAGGCCCGCCGCTTCCCGTATTCCGTCTTCTATTGCGTTGAAGCCGATCGAATCGTGGTGCTCGCGGTCTTTCATGCGCGACGTGATCCGGCTGTCTGGCAAACGCACGCATAGCGCGGCGCGGCCGGGTCAGGCGCGTTGCGGCCCGGGTTTCCCGTCCTCCACCACGAATGTCGCGAGCGTATTGCATGCGGCATCGCGCGAGCGCACCGACTCCATGGCGCGCAGCTCCGCGCGCATTTTGCCCGGCGTGATCTCCACTCGCACGTAGCCGCGGTAGCGGCTGTCCAGCAGCTTCATGTGCGGATTGTCGGGGAGGAGCCTGTTCAGGCGTTCCTGCGAGGCGGCCTGCGAAGTGATCGAGGTGCCGACGATCTCGCTCGCCACCACCGGCGAGCGCGGGTCGTCAAAATCCACTTTCAGATCGCATACATTGAACAGGTGCACATCGCCGCCCAGCACCACCGGATTGGCGATGCGCTGCTGCGACAGGTTAGACAGCAACCGCTGGCGCGCCGCCGGATAGCCGTCCCAGCCGTCGGTCCACGCGCGCCGGCCCGGACCCGGCTTCTGGTCGAACTGCGCCATGCGCGTTTGCTGCGCGAGCAGGTTCCAGCGCGAGCGCGATGCGGACAACGCGCCTTCCAGCCAGCGTTCCTGCGCTCGGCCGAGCAACGTGCGGTTGGGGTTGGAGAGCGATTCGCATTGCTCGATGTCCACGGTGTTCGAGCCGCCCGTCCTCCCTCTACGCGGACAGGCATGCCACGAACGGTACTGGCGGTCATCGAGCACGAAGAAACGCGCGAGCTGCCCCCAGCCGAGCTGGGTATGGATGCGCATGTCCGGCCCCTGGGGCCGCATGCGCTCGGGCAGCGGCATGTGTTCGTAGTAGGCCCGGTACGCCGCCGCGCGCCGCAGCAGAAACTGCTCCTTCGGCATGCCGTCCTCGGCACTGTCGTCGGCATAGTCGTTGTCTACCTCGTGGTCGTCCCAGGTGACGATCCACGGGCAGGCGGCGTGAGAGGCCTGCAGGTCGGGATCCGACTTGTAGAGCGCGTAGCGCTGCCGGTACTCCTCCAGCGTGTAGGGCTCGCTCGCTGCGTGCGCCCGCACGTGGTCCTTGCCCCAGGAGGACTCGTAGATGTAGTCGCCGAGGAAGGCCACCAGGTCCGGCGCGTCTTCCGCGATTCTCCGGTGTGCACCGAAGAAGCCCTGCTCGTACTGCTGGCAGGAGGCGAACGCGAAGCGCAGCCGCGCGACCACCGCGTCGAGCGGCGGCGCGGTGCGCGTGCGGCCCACCGCGCTCACCGCGTCGCCCGCCATGAACCGGTACCAGTACCAGCGGTCGGGCTCGAGGCCTTTCGCCTCCACGTGCACCGAATGCGCCCAAGCGGGCTCGGCGACGGCCGCGCCCGATGCGACGACCGAGCGCAAGGATTGGTCCGCGAAGATTTCCCAGCGCACCGGGAACGCCACCGGGTCGAGCCCGCCCGCGAGCCGCGTCCACAGCACCATGCCGCCGGGATGCGGATAGCCCGAGGCGACGCCGAGTGAAAACGGATTGTTCGCGAAGCGCGGAGCAGCAACCTGCGCGCAGGCCGGCAGTGTCGGCGAAACAGCCGCCGCGGCAAGCGCCTGCAGGAACCTGCGGCGGTCGATCATGCCGATAGAATAGCGGCATAACCTGACGGAGCCAGCAATGATTCACTTCGTGGTGCACGAGGAAGGCGACGGCGTCGGCGTGGTGGTCGTCGAAGGCGTGAAGGCCGGCCAGGAACTCAACGGCTGGATCATGGAAGACGACAAGGAGGTCCGGGTGACCGCGAAGAGCGACATCCCGATCGGCCACAAGCTCGCGCTCAAGGACTACAAGCCGGGCGACACGGTGATCAAGTACGGCGTGGACATCGGCAAGGTGGTGGCGCCGATCGCGCGCGGCGAGCACACGCACATCCAAAACCTCAAAACCAAGCGGTGGTGAGCATGGACCTGTCCAAGGCGAGTTTCTGGGGCTACAAGCGCGAGAACGGCCGCGTCGGCGTGCGCAACCACGTCCTCATCCTTCCGGTCGACGACTTGTCGAACGCCGCCGCGCAGGCGGTGGCGAACAACATCAAGGGCGCGATGGCGCTGCCGCATCCCTACGGGCGCCTCCAGTTCGGTGCCGACCTCGACCTGCATTTCAGGACGCTCATCGGCGCGGGCTCCAACCCCAACGTGGCCGCGGTAGTGGTGATCTGCATTGAGGACGGCTGGGCGAAAAAGGTCGCCGACGGCATCCGCGCGACCGGCAAGCCGGTCACGGGTTTCGGCATCGAGCAGCACGGTGACCACGACACCATCCTGCGCGCCTCCAAGGTGGCGAAGGAATACGTGCAGTGGGCTTCCGAATTGCGCCGCGCGGAGCAGCCGCTGAAGGAACTCTGGGTGTCCACCAAGTGCGGCGAATCGGACACCACGTCGGGCTGCGGCGCGAACCCGACGGTGGGCAACGCATTCGACAAGATGTATCCGCGCGGCGTCACCATGGTGTTCGGCGAGACCACGGAGCTGACGGGCGGCGAACACCTGGTGGCCGCACGTTGCCGCAATGAGGAAGTGAGGAAGAAGTTCCAGTTCGTCTTCGACCGCTACCAGCAGGTCATCGACCGCCATAAGACCAGCGACCTCATGGATTCGCAGCCTACCAAGGGCAACATCGAGGGCGGCCTCACCACCATCGAGGAAAAAGCGCTGGGCAACATCCAGAAGATCGGCCGCAAGTGCGTGGTGGACGGCGTGCTCGACAAGGCGGAAACCCCCACCGGGCCGGGCCTGTGGTTCATGGACTCTTCCTCGGCCGCGGCCGAGATGGTGACCCTGTGCGCGGCGGCCGGCTTCACGGTGCACCTGTTCCCGACCGGCCAGGGCAACGTCATCGGCAACCCGATCCTGCCGGTGATCAAACTCAGCGCCAACCCGCGCACCGTGCGCACCATGTCCGAGCACATCGACGTCGACGTTTCGGGGCTGCTGCGCAAGGAACTCTCCCCCGACCAGGCCGGCGACAAGCTGCTCGAGTGCATGTTCCGCACCGCCAACGGCCGGCTCACCGCGGCCGAGGCGCTCGGGCATCGCGAGTTCGTCCTGACGCGGCTGTATGAGTCGGCCTAGCGCCTACGTACTGGTGCACGGCGCCTGGCACGGCGGCTGGTGCTGGCGCCGCGTCGCGGAGCGCCTGACGAAAGCCGGGCATCGCGTGTTCTGCCCGACGCTCACCGGCTTGGGCGGCAGGGCACACCTGCTCAGTCGCGAGGTGAATCTGGACACGCATTTCAACGACGTCGCCGGACTGCTGGAAGCCGAGGAGCTGGCCGAGGTGGTGCTGGTCGGCCACAGCTACGGCGGCATCGTCATCACCGGCGTCGCGGCACGCGCCAAGGCGCGCATCCGGCAACTTGTGTACCTCGATTCTGCACTGGTCGAGGACGGGCAGGCCTGGTCGGACGCCATGCCGCCCGAGACCGCGGCGGCGCGGCGCAAGATCGCCCAGGAATCGAGCGGCGGTGTTTCGCTGCCGGTTCCCGAGGCAAGGGTGTTCGGCCTGTCCGACCCCGCGGATCTGGACTGGGTCCAGCGCCGCCTGACGCCGCATCCGTTTTGGACCTTCGACCAGAAAATGCACTGGGGCGGCCCGGTCGGCAACGGCCTGCCCAAGGTCTATGTGGATTGCAGCGACCCGGCCATCCCCGTGCTGGCGGCGGCGAAAGAGCGCTACCGGGGCAAGCCCGGCTGGCCGTTCATCGAACTCAGGACCGGGCACGACGCGATGGTGAGCGCGCCGGAGGAAACGGCGCGCATCCTGCTCCAGTACGCATGAGCGCGACGCTGAACGTCAGCGTCTGGCGCGGCGGCGCCGACGGTGCGTTCCGCGACTACGAAGTGCCGCGGCACGCAAGCCAGACCGTGCTCGACGTGGTCACGCACATCCAGCGCACGCTCGACCCGACGCTCGCCTACCGCTACTCCTGCCGCGTCGGCATGTGCGGCTCCTGCGCGATGACGGTGAACGGCGCGGCGCGCTGGACCTGCCGCACGCATGTGGACAAGGTTTATAAGAACCAGAAACTGGAAATCGGGCCGCTGCGCAATCTGCCGGTGATCCGCGACCTGGTCGCCGACATGCGCGAGTTCTTCGACAAGTGGGCGCGGGCGCAGGGGCAGTTCCGCGGCGCAAGAACGAAAGCGGACGATTTCGCGCGCATCGCCCCCGGCTCGGAAAAACGCAAGCTGGTGGACGCGGCGATCGAATGCATCGGCTGCGGCGTGTGCTACAGCTCCTGCGACGTCTTGGCCCGCAATCCAGACTACCTCGGCCCCGCGGCGCTGCACCGCGCCTGGACGCTGGTCAACGACGAGCGCGATACCCTGGGCGTGGACCGGCTGCGCGCGGTGGCGGGCGACGCGGGCTGCCAGGCCTGCCACACGCACGTCAGCTGCACCGAGCGCTGCCCCAAGAGTCTTGCGCCGACTGCGGGCATCGCGGGCCTCAAGCGCGCGGTGGCGCGCGCGGCGCTGGCGGGCGAACTGTGAATTTCCGGGGCGAAACGCGCCTCTGGATCCTGCAGCGCGCGAGCGCCGCGGTGCTCGCGCTCTGCGTGCTGGTGCACCTGGCGACCCTCATCTATGCGGTGCAGGGCGGGCTGAGCGGCGCCGAGATCCTGGCGCGCACGCGCGGCAACGCGACCTGGTTCGCGTTCTACTCGGTGTTCGTGCTGGCGGTGGCGGTGCACGCGCCGATCGGGCTGCGCAGCGTGCTGGGCGAGTGGTTCGGCTGGCGCAGCCGCTCGCGCGACGCCGCGCTGTTGGCGTTCGCGCTGCTGCTCGCCTGGATGGGGATGCGCGCGGTATTCGCGGTGTTCGCATGAGCCGCTGGCTCGCGCACGCGCACCGCTTGTCCGGCATCGCGCTGGCGCTGTTCCTGCCGGCGCATTTCTGGGTGCTCGGCCGCACGCTCGAGCTCGACGCCTTCCTCGCCTGGACCGAGCAGCCGCTGGTGAAGGTCGCCGAGTGGGGGCTGGTGCTGCTGCTCGCACTGCACCTGGCAGGAGGCCTGCGCGTGCTGCTGCTCGAATTCCTGCCCTGGCGCGACTGGCACAAGGGTCTCGCCGCGGCGGCGGCCGGTTTCGCGTTCGCCGCCGGGCTGGCGTTCGCGCTGGCGCTGTAGCATCATCGCCGCATACCGGATGAGGAGGATGCAATGAGATTCGCGAAACTCGCCGCGCTCGCTGCGGGCCTGCTGGTCGCCGCGTCATCCGGCGCGCAGTCCTGGCCGCAGAAGCCGGTGCGCTTCATCGTGCCTTTCCCCCCGGGCGGCGCGACCGATATCTCGGCGCGCATGGTCGGCCAGGCGCTTTCCGAGATCTGGGGCCAGACGGTGGTGATCGAGAACCGCGGCGGCGCCGGCGGCGGCGTCGGGGCGGCGGAAGCCGCGCGCGCCGCCGCGGACGGCTACACGCTGTTTTTTCCCTCGGGCTCGGTGGTGACTGCCAACCAGCACATCTACGCCAAGATGAACTACGACCCGGAAACGGACTTCGTGCCGGTGACCAACGTCGTCTCCGGCCCCCAGGTGCTGGTGGTACCGGCGAAATCGCCCTACAAGACGGTGAAGGAACTGATTGACGCGGCGATAGCGCAGCCGGGCAGGCTTACCTTCGGCCACGCGGGCATCGGCTCGCAGACCCATCTCGCGGCGGAGAACTTCGTCAATGCGGCGCAGATCGACGCCGTCTCCGTGCCCTACAAGGGGGAAGGGCCGGCGCTCGTCGGCCTGGTCGGCGGCGATACCACTTTTGCACTGACGAACGTGGCGGCCAGTATCGGCCACATCAACGGCGGGCGCCTGCGCGCGCTCGGCGTCACCAGCAAGATCGAGTTCCCGCAGCTCCCGGGCATCCCGGCGATCGCCAGGACGCTCCCCGGGTTCGAAAACACCGGCTGGTTCGGCATCGTCGCGCCCACCGGTACGCCCAGGGAGATCATCCAGAAGGTGTACCGCGACACGAAGCAGGCGCTCGAGTCCTCGCGCCTCAAGGCGCGCTTCTACGTGCAGGGCCTGGCGCCGGTCGGCAACACGCCGGAGGAGATGGGCCGCGCGATGAAGGAAGAGACCGCGCTGTGGGCGCGCGTGGTGAGGGAGCGCAACATCCAGGTCAAGTGAAGGTCGATCTCCAACAGGTCGAGGAGGCGGCGAAGGAACTGTACATCCGCGCGCTGAAGCTCCTGCCGCCCGACGTGAAGCAGGGCTTCGACGCGCTCGCGCGCAGCGAGAGCGATGCGGGCGCCAAGCGCGTGCTCGGCACCATGATCCGCAACATCAAGGTCGCCGAGGACACCGACAACCTGCTGTGCCAGGACACCGGCATCCCGGTCTACAACGTCTGGATCGGGCGCGGTGTCGAGGTGGACGGCGTGGCATTGAAGGCAGCGATCCGCAGCGGTTGCGCGCGCTCCACGCGCGAGTATTCCTTTCGCTCCTCCATCGTGCATCCCACCACCCGCGTCAACGAGCAGACCTCCTGCGGCCGCGGCATCCCGGTGATCAACCTCGATTTCACCGACGAGACGGAGACGCTGACCCTGCAGATGGTGCCGAAAGGATCGGGCTCGGAGAACAACTCCTGGCTGAAGATGGCGATTCCCGCCGAGGGGGTGGATGCGATCAAGACCTTTGTCATCGACTGCGTGCTGCAGGCGGGCGGCAAGACCTGCCCGCCGACCATCGTCGGCGTGGGCGTGGGCGGCACCGCCGACCTGTGCATGCACCTTGCGAAGATCGCGGCGACGCGGCCACTCGGCACGCGCTGCGAGGACGCGGAAGGCGCCAAGCTCGAGCGCGCGCTGACCGAGGCGGTGAACCTGCTCGGCGTGGGGCCGCAGGGCCTGGGCGGCGATTCCACCGCGTTCGCAGTGCACGTGGAGACCGCCGCCACCCACATCACCATGAATCCGGTAGCGGTGAACATGCAATGCCACTCTGCGCGCCGCGCGAGTGCCACAATTCGCGCCTCGGGGGTCGAATATGGTTACTAGACTGTGGTTGCTGTTTGCGCTGGCGCTGGCGCTGCCGGCCCATGCCGCCGACGTGGCGGGCGTCAAATTCGAGGTCCAGGCGCGCGTGGCAGGCGCCGAACTGGCGCTCACCGGCGCGGGACTGCGAAAGCGCTATTTCGTGCAGGTGTATGCGATCGGCCTGTACGTGGCGGACCGCAAGGCCGACCCGGTGACGCAGCCGGGCGCGAAGCGCATCGCCATCCACATGCTGCGCGACGTGGACGCCGGGCAGTTCACCAAGGCGCTCGCCGACGGCATCCGCGACAACCATACGCCGGCCGAGGCCCAGGCGCTCGAGCCGCGCGTGGCCGAACTGGCCGCGATCCTGGATGCGGTGAAGGAAGCGAAGAAGGGCATGGCGATCACGCTCGACTGGGTGCCGGGCAGCGGCACGCAGGTGACGATCGACGGCAAGCCTACGCGCAAGCTCCTCGAAGGCGAGGACTTCTACCGGGGGCTGCTGCGCATCTGGCTCGGCGATGACCCGGCGCAGGACGACCTGAAGAAGGCGTTGCTCGGGCAATAGGCGCCATGGCGCACCACGACTACCGCATGCCCCTGAGCGAAGCCCAGGCGCGCGCCTTGCGCGTGGAGGACACGGTGACGCTGAACGGCACCCTCTACGGCATTCGCGACGCGACGCAAATTCACATGTTCGATCGCGGTCGCAAGACGCGCTTCGACCTTGCGGGGCACGCGGTGATCCACACCGCGCCCAATGTGCGCAAAGTCGAGAAAAGCGCGCAGCATCCCGCCGGCTATGCGCCCTTGTGCATCGGCACCACGACCAGCGACCGCATGGAGCGCTTCACCCGGCCCCTCATGCAGCAGCACGGCGTGCGCCTGATCATCGGCAAGGGCGGGTTGCGCGAGGCTTCGGCCGCGGCCTTTGGCGAACTCGGCGGCGCCTACCTCGCGATCATCGGCGGCACCGCGGCGCTCGAGACCACCTGGGTCGAGGCGATCGAGGACGTGGACCTGGATGACCTGAATCCCGAGTCGCTGTGGAAGTTCCGCGTGCGCGGCTTCGGGCCGCTGCTGGTG
>JANMSV010000084.1:0-7559 GCA_031389685.1 Betaproteobacteria bacterium | reverse complement strand
AGCAACGGCTTGCCCGCCTTCGCCACCAGCTCGAGCAGCGGCAGGAGCTCGCGGATCGACGAGATTTTCTTGTCGTGCAGCAGGAGGTAGGGATCCTCCAGCACCGCGACCTGCTTCTCCGGGTTGTTGATGAAGTAGGGCGACAGGTAACCGCGGTCGAACTGCATGCCCTCGACCAGTTCGAGCTCGTTCTGCAGGGTCTTGCCGTCCTCGACCGTGATCACGCCTTCCTTGCCGACCTTGTCCATCGCGTCGGCGATGATCTTGCCGATGTCGGCGTCGGCGTTGGCCGAGATCGAGCCGATCTGGGCGATTTCCTTGGAGGTCTTGCAGGGTTGCGAGATCTTCTTCAGCTCTTCGGTGACCGCGATCACGGCCTTGTCGATGCCGCGCTTCAGGTCCATCGGGTTCATGCCGGAGGCGACGTACTTCATGCCTTCGCGCACGATCGCCTGGGCGAGCACCGTGGCGGTGGTGGTGCCGTCACCGGCCACATCGGAAGTCTTGGAAGCGACTTCCTTCACCATCTGCGCGCCCATGTTCTCGAACTTGTCCTTCAACTCGATTTCCTTGGCGACCGACACGCCGTCCTTGGTGACGGTGGGCGCGCCGAACGAGCGCTCGAGCACGACGTTGCGGCCCTTGGGGCCGAGGGTGACTTTGACGGCGTCGGCCAGGACGTTCATTCCATGCACCATCTTGGCGCGCGCGCTGTCGTGAAAGCGTACTTCTTTGGCAGGCATTGCGAATTCTCCTAGATCGAAAAAAAGTTTGTGTCGACGCTCAGGCGCCTTCGAGCACGCCCATGATGTCTTCCTCGCGCATCACGAGCAGCTCGTCGCCCTTCACCTTCACGGTCTGCCCGGAATACTTTCCGAACAGCACTTTGTCTCCCACTTTGACGTCGAGCTGGATCAGCTTGCCCTCGTCGGTCTTCTTGCCCTTGCCCACGGCGATCACTTCGCCCTGGTCGGGTTTCTCGGCGGCGGTGTCGGGAATCACGATGCCGGACTTGGTCTTGCGCTCCTCGTCGATGCGTTTGACGATTACGCGATCATGAAGAGGACGGATCTTCATACGGTTCTCCAATAATTATGTTTTGAAACAAAGGGTTGTTTATTAACAGCCCACACCGGACCGGGGGTTCGTTAGCACTCCCCCCAGACGAGTGCTAATGATAGGGTGGGCGAGGGACGATTACAAGGGGGTGACCCCTACAATTCGCGGGTGCCGCGCTTCCATCGTCTTGCCTTCGCCGCCGCGTTCATGGCCTTCGCCGCCGCGGCCGCGGCGGCGTCGGAACTTCCCGGGCCTGTGCGCGATGCGCTGCGCGCAGCCGCGGTCCCGACCGCCGGGGTCGCCGTGCTCGTGCAGGAGGTCGGCGCAGCCCGCCCCACGCTCAGCATGAATGCCGGCAAGGCGATGAACCCGGCGTCGGTGATGAAGTTGGTGACCACTTTCGCCGCGCTTGAGCTGCTGGGGCCCGCCTACCGCTGGAAGACCGAAGCCTATGTGTCCGGCGCCTTGCGCGACGGCGTGCTCGAGGGAGACCTGGTGCTCAAGGGCTATGGAGATCCCAGGCTGGATTACGAAAGCTTCTGGATGCTGTTGCGCGCGCTGCGCGGCAAGGGCTTGCGCGAGATCCGCGGCGACCTGGTGCTGGACCGCAGCTACTTCGCGCCGGCAAACGCCAGCCCGGCGGACTTCGACGGCGACACGCTGCGCCCCTACAACGTGCTCCCCGACGCGCTGCTGGTGAACTACAAGTCGCTGCGCTTCGCCTTCGTGCCGGAGCCCGAGAAGGACGCGGTGCGCATCTACGTCGAGCCGCGGCCGCCGGGACTCGAACTCAAGAACGGCCTGCGCCTTGCGGCGGGCGTCTGCCCGGAGGGCCGCGCGTTCCGCGACCTGCTGCAGCCCAGCTTCGAGGCCGGCCCGCCGCCGCGCGCGGCCTTCGCCGGTCGCTACCCCATCGCCTGCGGCGAGAAAGAGATCAACGTCGCGCTGCTCGCGCCGAACGAGCAGGTCGCCGGAGTGCTGCGCGAGCTATGGAGCGAGATTGGAGGCGCGTGGACGGGACGCGTGCGCGAGGGCGCGGTGCCGCCGGAGGCGCGCCTGCTGCACACGCACGAGTCGGCGCCGCTGGCCGAGATGGTGCGCGACGTCAACAAGTTTTCCAACAACGTGATGGCGCGCCAGGTCTACCTCACGCTCGCCACCGCGGCGAACGAGCCGCCGGCGCGCGCCGAGCTGGCGGCCGAAACGGTGCGCCACTGGCTTGCCGTGAAGGGCATCCCCGCGCGCGAACTCCTGATCGAAAACGGCGCGGGGCTCTCGCGCAGCGACCGCTTGAGCGCAGCGAGCCTGGGGGCGCTGCTGCAGGCGGCCTGGGCGAGTGCGGTGATGCCCGAATTCGTCTCCTCGCTGCCGCTCGCGGCGCTCGACGGGACGATGAAAAAGCGCTTGCTCGGCGCACCCGTCGCCGGCCAGGCGCACATGAAAACCGGGCTGCTGTCGGACGTGCGCGCGATGGCGGGCTACGTGCTCGACCGCCTCGGCCGCCGCCACGTCGTGGTGATGCTGATGAACCACCCAAACGCGCCCGACGCGGAAGCGGCCAGCGACGCGCTATTGCGCTGGGTGTACGAAAGAAAGTAAGAAACCGGGCGCTTGGCCCGGCGCTCAGCCGCGCCGCAGCATGCGCGAGGCGATGGCCTCGGCGGGAATCGGCCTGCCGAAATGATAGCCCTGGCCCTGTCCGCAACCGTGCTGGCGCAGGAATGCCACGTGCTGCTCGGTCTCGATGCCCTCGGCCACCACATCGAAATTGAGCCGCTGCGCCATGTCGATCACCATCTTCACGATCGCCGCCGAGGCCGGCTCGGTGGTGGCCGCGTTGACGAAGACGCGGTCGATCTTGAGCGTCGACAGCGGCAGGCGGGTCAGGTAGGAGAGGCTCGAGTAGCCGGTGCCGAAATCGTCCACCGAAATCCTCAGTCCCGCCTCGCGCAGCGCATGCAGCTGGCGGATGGCGTCCTTGGGGTCCGCCATCAGGCTGCTCTCGGTGATTTCCAGCTCGAGCAACGCGGGCGAGATGCCGTGCTCGGCGAGCAGGCGGTGGATCACCTGGTCGAGGTCGCGGCGGCGGAACTGCTTGGCCGACAGATTCACCGCCACCGGCGCCACTTGCAGGCCGGCACGCTGCCACTCGCTCAACTGGCGGCAGGCTGCGGCCACCACCCAGTCGCCCACTGCGTGGATCAGGCCGCTGTCCTCCAGCGCGGGAATGAACTCCAGGGGCGGGACCATGCCGCGCTCCGCGTGCTGCCAGCGCAGCAGCGCCTCCATGCCGATCATCTCCTCGGTGGCGAGATTCACCTTGGGCTGGTAGTGCAGCGTGAATTCGCCGCGCTCGACGGCGCGCCGCAGGTCGGTATTGAGCTGCAGCTTGGAGGCCGCGCGCGCATTCATCTCCGCGGTGTAGAAGCAAAACGTGTTGCGCGAGGATTCCTTGGCGCGGTACATCGCCACGTCGGCGCACTTGAGCAGCGAATCGGCGTCCGCGCCGTCGTTCGGGAACGCCGCCACGCCGATGCTGGCGGTGATGAAAGCTTCCTTGCCGCCGAGGTCGAACGGCGCAGCGAACGAGTCGAGAATTTTCTGCGCCACCAGCGCGGCGTCATCCGGCCGCGCCAGGTCGGCGATCACCACCGCGAACTCGTCCCCGCCGACCCGCGCCACGGTATCGTCCCGGCGCATGCAGGCCTTCAGGCGCTTGCCCACCAGCACCAGCAGCTCGTCGCCCACGTCGTGGCCGTGCGTATCGTTCACCAGCTTGAAACGGTCGAGGTCCGCGAACAGCACGCCCGCGCCGCGGCCACGGCGCTGCGCCTGCGCGATGGCGTGATCGAGCCTCTCCTGCAGCAGGTTGCGGTTCGGCAGGCCGGTCACGGCGTCGAACTGGGCCAGTTGCGCCAGTTTCTCCTCGGCGTTCTTGCGCACCGTGATGTTGCTGCTCACGCCGCGGTAACCGGTGAACTCCCCGGCGGCGTCGTACACCGGCTCCCCGCTGCTCGAGAGGTAGAGGCGCGTGCCGTCCGCGCGGGTACTGATCTGCTCGAAGTCGCGGAACGGCTGGCGCGCCTCCAGCACCGCGCGGTGGTCGGCCCACGCGCCGGATGCGGGCACGACCTCTTCGAATTCCCAGCGCTTGCTGCCGAGGATTCTGGCCGGATCGCCGCCGGAGCGCGCCGCGAACCCGGGCGAAAGGTAGGTAAAGCACAGCGCGGCGTCCTGTTCCCAGAACCAGTCGGAGGACAGCTCGGTCAGGCTGCGAAAGCGCGCTTCGCTGCGGCGCAGCTCCTCGCGCGCGACACGTTCCGTCCCCTCGAGCAGTTCCTGCGTGCGGCGCTGGCCCTCGGCGAGCCGCAGCAGGCGCGCGATGGTCTCGGCGCCCAGTTTTCCCTTGTGCAGGATTTCGAAGGCGCCCTCGTCCAGCGCCTCTTCGTCCAGTCCGGGACGATCTTCCGCGGTGACGACGATGATCGGGCAGCGGGTCGCGCCGCGCACGCGCCGCAACGTCGCCATGCCGCGACTGTCGGGCACGTTCAGGTCGAGCAGTACCAGATGCACCGTGTCCGAGGCGAGGATGCGAAGCGCCTCCACAACGGTTTCCGCGCGCAGCACCGTGGAGGTCCCGCGGCCCGCTCGCGCGACGGCCGCCTGCGCGACCATCGCGTCGGCGGCGTTGTCCTCCAACACGAGTACCCGCAAGCCCGAGCCGGGCTCGGCCGGGTGCGGCTCCGTGCTGGACATGACTGCGCTCACCTCACGCTTTTCGCGAGAATCATGAAGATTTCTGTACTTGCATCAAGGCTGAAGAGGATAAACCTAGCGTCCTTTCTGTTATCCGCATGAGTCGTTGAACAACTTTCACTCCCGCGTGTGCGTTAACGCACACCTTCGGCATCAAACGCGTGAATTCGAGTCAAAGGAAGACGCGCAGAAAAGCGTAGGTCGCACGTTCATGCACCGCTCGTTGCCATGGCCCGGCGTCTCGCCCGGTGTTTACGGAGTGAGGGCAAACCTTTCATTCTTTCCCACGCAGGCGAGCTTGATGAAGCGGGCTGCTTTCTGTGTGAATGGCGTTCGCCCTATCGCACCACCAGGGCGAAATCCGCTTTTTATCCATGCAGCTTACTCGGGAGAGAAAATTATGGCCAGGAAGACAAAGAATCAACCGCTCGTACGCACGCCCACCAAGAAAATCGCCGATTCGCGGCGTGTTCGCTATGGCAGTGGGTTCGCACCGGCAAAAGTGGTCCGCCCAGCGGATGCGGCGACATCCGACTCGGGCGCGATTCGTTTCGGTAGCGGCTTCACGCCAGCTACCCTGAGAAGGTAGCGCAGCGCTGATTTACCGGCGAGACGGGCGCGCTGCGCGAGCGGCGCACCAGCCTCGCCGCCCGTCCCCTCGAGGAGTGCACTCCCATGACTGCGATAGACAGGCCAGCGCCCGCGGTGACCTTTTACACCGCCGTACCCGGATGCCGGACACCCATGCGCGCCGACCCCTCCGTGCTTGGGACCCTGCCCGCGCGCGGCTTTCAATACTGCGAGGCGCTCAGAGCGGCCTCGTCCTTCGGTTGGTATGTGTTTCCGCCGATCGACTTCACGCTGCAGTGGGATGGATCGCAGGTCCTCTGGACCTATCGCGGCGCAAAAGCCTGGTTCCCGCTCACCAGCGCGCAATTCCCCGGCTACCAGGCAGTGTTTGACCGTGCTGTCCCCAAGCGCCTGCGGGGGTTTTCTCCGCCGTTCCTGACTTCGGTGCCCGAGCCTGGAATCATCCAAGTCTGGACCGGACTAATGATCGAGAGCGCCGAGAACTGGAGCGTGCTGGTGCGGCCTCCGGCAAATCTACCGCGAAATCTCGCCTTCGATCTCTACGAGGGAATCATTGAGACTGACCGCTGGTTCGGCCCCCTGTTCACCAACATCCGGCTGATAAAGACCGATGTGCCGATTCATTTCAGCACCGAGACCCCGCTGATTCAGGTTCAGCCGCTGCACCGCAGCGCCTATGCCGACGACGTATCCAACCACTTCGGCGTGGTTTCAAATCCGGCCGGATTTTCGGCCGAAGCCTGGTCTCGCTACGAGCAGACGATCGTCAAGCCGAACCTGGATCCGCAACGACCGATAGCGGCATACGCAACGTCGGTGCGACGCCGGCGCAGGAACGGCTGCCCCATGGGAAGGGCCGCGGTTTCCTCGTGATCGGGCGCGCAGATCGAAAAGTTCCCACCTGGGAAATCGGCGGATACGGCGCCGCGGTGATCGCGGTGCTAATCGTGGCGTCGTACCCGGTGGCGACGCGCGCCGTTGTAACCGGTTCGTTTGCGCCGCAAGACCTGATGCTGCTCCGATTCGGCGTTGGCGCCCTGCTTTTTCTGCCCTACGTCCTGCTGAATTTCCCTGCGATCCGCCGGGATGCTTGGCTTCAGGGTATCCCTCTAACCGTGTTCCAAGGCGCAGGTATGGCGGCGCTGGTGATCTGCGGCTTGCAGTTCGCGCCGGCCAGCCATGCCGCCGCACTCGGTCCCGGCGTCGCGCCCGCCTGGGTAGCAGTGATCGGGTTTCTGATTTTCGCCAGGCAGCCATCCGCCTGGATGATGGCCGGATCGGCGCTGTCCACGATCGGCGTCATAACGCTCACCACCTGGAGTGCTTGGGCAGCGAACCCGTCCGTACTCATGGGAGACGCCATGTTCCTCGCGGCGTCCGCGCTCGGAGCGCTCTATGTGCTGCAGATGGGCAAATGGGGAATCGGCACCGTCCAGAGCGCCGCTATCGTGACGCTTTATTCGGCGCTGGTCGTCGTTCCGTGGTATCTCTGGTCAGCCTCCGGCGTGCTCTGGCAGGCCGCACCGATTGAACTTCTCTGGCAGGTTCTGTGGCAGGGCGTGCTGATCGGCTGCATCGCGCTCATCGCGCTCAATCACGCTATCACCCGGCTCGGCCCGGAGCGCTCTAGCGCGCTGGTCGCTCTGGTGCCCGCGCTGAGCGCGGTTCTGGGGAATTTGTTCCTGAACGAGACCCCCTCCAGCGCCGAGATCGCGGCAATTCTCGCGATATCGGCCGGCGCCTTGATCGGCACATCGCGACAACAGGATACTGCCGGCAAAACAGCGTGATTCAATTTCCAGGACAGGCCCCAAAACTATTCCGGCAGCCCAGCGGTATGCAACGCAGTGGCAAATTTTTCGAACTGCGGACTATCTCGCCCGGGGTAGCGAGCTCTGAAGGCGTCCACGGTGAGCCCGGGCTCGAGAGCGCGCACCCTGCTTATCGTTTCCCGCGCTTCCTCGAGCCGCCCCGACAGCACCTGCGCGACAGCCAAGGTGCGCAGCGTTGGTGTGTGCAGCCGGTTCTCGCGCAACGACCGGGCCGCCAGCTCGATCGCGCGTTCATAGCATTCGCCGACCAGATTGGCCGTACTCGCGAGCGAATTGAAGTAATAGATCATCGGGTCGAGCGGCGAGAGTGACAGTGCGCGA
>JANMSV010000041.1:0-14262 GCA_031389685.1 Betaproteobacteria bacterium | reverse complement strand
CAGCGCCGCGACCCTCAACGGCCCGACGTTCGCAGGAAATGTCCTCGCGCATGACCTCATCAGCAGTGACGGCAATCTAACAATTTCTTGCGGCAGACTCTTGTCGGCCACGACACAAGTGACGTTGATTATGGACACCATCTCCATCGGCTGCGCCAGCAATGGCTTTGACCAAGGCGGCGGCAACGGCGGCGGCAACGGCGGCGGCACCGTTCCCGAGCCCTCGACCCTCCTGCTCCTGGGCTTCGGGCTGGCGGGGTTGTTTACCTTTAGAAGAAGGTTATTCCCCGTCGCATGACGGCTTGCGCGGCCACCGCCACCCGGTGGCGGTTGCCGCGCGCTACGTTTCCGGCATGCGCGCGCGCGTCCTGTCCTGAAATGGCGAAAGTCTTACTCAAAGTATAACTTCGCACTCCGGGCGCTCGCCGACTGCCGGCGCGCCTGCGCAGGGGTGGACCTCGCGCCCCATCACGCGACTCTGGGCTCAGTGCCGCGCTCGATCGAGGATCCCTCTCTGGCGTTTCATGAAGCGAACGTCACGGGCTTTGTCAACCTGCTCGCTGCGACCACTGATAACCCTGCGGCGTTTAATCAGATTTATAACGTGGCGGTAGCCGAACGTGCCACCTTGAACGAGCTTTTCGAACTCCAGCGCGCGCTGCTGCTGGAACATTTCCCGCAGGTGCGCGAGTGCCGCCCGCGCTACCGGGAGTTCAGGGAAGGCGACGTACGCCATTCCCAGGCCGACATCTCCAAGGCCCGGAAGCTCCTCGGCTACGCCCCGACGCATCGCGTCCGCGAAGGGCTCAAGGAAGCGATGGGCTGGTATCTACGGAGCTTGTCGCGCCAGGCTTGATGGGCCTGGCCCGCTGGACGGTCGTCAAGGGGAGGCCCCGAGCTTAGGACAAACGCGGGTCCTGCATTTGGCGGCGCGCGAATTCCCTCCCCTCGATTGCACCGTCCGCCACGAACAAGCTAATCTGCTAAGTCGTTATTCATTGATTTCAGAACTTTATAGCTGGTTTCGAATGTTTCTTGTCATGAATAATTCGGATGTCCCGAGCGGATATGTGGTGCTAAACCGGCTAGGATGTCGCACAACGAAATAAATCCAGTGCGTCGTACCAGAGCATGGAGGAGACCATCAGCCGATTTAAATCACTGGATTCAAAGCGCTAGCGGACGTACATTAAAGCTGTCGGGTTACAGCGACGCGCGAGCGCCTGGAGGGGCATCTCGCCGACGACCCGTCTTAGAACGAGTGCTCTACTCGTTGCGCCGGACGACGCTTCATCATTCGGCCGCACACGAGATTTGACAATAGCTCGCTCTGATACCACGCCAGAATCACCCATTCAAGTTATTGAAGAGATTCGTCCGTTACACGCTTTCTGACGGTGGCACTCATTACACACAAGCAAACACCATGATCCACATCTTCAGCCACTACGTTCCCGGGAGATTGGTACTTCTCGCGGTCCTGGAAGCGGCGATCTTGTTGATCTCGGTTCAGGTCGGCATTTCCCTGCATCTTGCCGAATCCGGGGCGGCAATCCCGGGTGCCGGAGCCGCAGTACCGATGCAGGCGGTTCCGTATGCCCTGGGCATGATGATCATCATGTCGAGCATGGGGCTGTACCAGTCTGACCCGTGGAACAGCTCCCAGTCCATCAGGTTGCGCCTCGTTGCCGCCTTCCTGCTGGGTTTCGCGTTAATTGGCTCCGTCGCGTATCTGGTGCCCGCGCTTTACCCGGGGCTGGTTGCGCTTGGCGCCACGATAATGACCTTGGCTTTGCTTGGGAGCCTGTCCGTCCGCACCGCTTTTCACAAATGGAACAGTCTGAGCGTATTCAGGCCGCGCGTGCTGGTGCTGGGTACGGGCTCCCGCGTCATGAGACTCGCAGAGTATGCGCAGCGTAACCCGAATCATCAGGTGATCGGTTATATCTCGCTTCAGCCCTCCAAGCACTACGTTCCCTTGCCGCAAATCCTGCCCATGGCGCAGGGAGACTCGCTGCTGTCCGTGGTAGACAAACACTCGATCGACGAGATCGTGGTCGCGGTCAGGAACCGGCGGGATGGCGGGTTTCCGGTGCAGCAGCTGTTGGAGTGCAAGATGAAGGGTGTGAAGGTCGTCGAGTTGCCCACCTTCTTCGAACGCGAGTACCGGCAAGTGATGCTGGAGTCGCTGAATCCGAGCTGGATGGTCCTCGGGGATGGTTTTCGCCAGGGCTTGTTCAGAAACTTGGTGAAGCGCCTGTTTGATCTGACCGTGAGCGGCGCATTGCTCCTGCTCTACTTGCCGATCCTGCTCGTCGCCGCGCTATGCATATATCTGGAGAGCGGTCTGCCGGTGCTTTACCGGCAGGAGCGGGTCGGTCAGGGCGGGCGCGTTTTTACCCTGTATAAATTGCGCAGCATGAGAAACGATGCGGAGCGCGACGGGGCAGTGCAGTGGGCGGCGGCCAACGACGACCGGACCACCCGGATTGGGCGCATCATCCGCACGTGGCGGATCGACGAGCTGCCGCAGATCTTCAACGTCTTCAAAGGAGAAATGAGCTTCGTTGGCCCGCGGCCCGAGCGGCCGTTCTTCGTCGACCAGCTAGTGAAGCAGATTCCCTACTACGCTTTGCGCCATGGCGCCAAGCCGGGAATCACGGGTTGGGCGCAGGTTCGCTACACCTATGGCGCGTCGGTCGATGATGCCATCGAAAAACTTCAGCACGATCTTTACTATGTGAAGAACAACTCCCTGTTTCTCGACATCATGATCTTGATTGCCACTGTGGAAGTTGTGCTGTGGGGGAAAGGAGCCAGATGAAAGTCTTGTCCAAGGAAAAGGTCAAGTTGCTGGCGGAAAAAAGCAGCTGGTCGCTGGCGCATGCGGAAGGCTATATCGATGGTGAAAACTATCGCCGGCGCGGCACGACCCCCTCGAAGTATGCCCAGATCGGAATCGATGAGTATTGCCTGGGCTTCAGAGCCGGTTACTACGAGCGCAAGAATCCGGAATTGATGCGCCCTAGGAAACCTGTTGCGCCAGTAACAGGCTGTTGAAAAACTCCCCGAACGGCACGACGTGATGACGGCCGGCGGCTACCCAAAGGCCACAGTGGTGCCGCTTGTCTGGATTGAACAGACGACCTACCGCTTACAAGGCGGTTGCTCTACCACTGAGCTAAAGCGGCCCTAGGTGACTATTGTGCCCCAGCTTGCTGACTGTGGCCTTCGTGGCAACGGCTAGTGTCCCCGTATCGGCTTGGTTTTTAGTGGTTTTGCCGCAGAATTCCCGTGCGGCTCAGTGATTACAAAACCGCTGCTCTACCAACTGAGCCAAGCCGGCACAGGGCGAATTCCAGCCGCTGGCCGGGCGAGCGCTACTTGATGCGGTACACCCTGCCGCGCTTCTTGCCGCGCTGCGGCGAACCCTTCTTCAGGAACGTGCCGAAGTTGAAGCTGTTGTCGCCCTTTTCCTTGGCGGCCTCGCGCATGCGTTGTTCGGCGATCGATTCCCGCGCCAGTGCGGCGCCGTATTTCTTCTTCATGATGGCTCCAGAAAGTTTGCAGTATCCCTACTTCACGCGGCGCAGTGTGGGCTTGCCGCCCCCGGGCTTCTTGGGCAGCTCGGAGGAATTGGCCGGCGCGGGCAGCCCCGCCGGCGCCTCGTTCGGCGCCCCCGGTTCGGCTGCCGCCACCGCCTGCGTCGCCGGCTTGGCGGACTCCACGTCGAAGGTCATGCCGTGGCCTGTTTCGCGCGCATAAACCGCGTAGACATTGGCCACCGGGACCGAAATCTGCCGCGCCACGCCGGCGAAGCGCGCGGAGAATTCGATCAGCTCGTTGCCCAGTTGCAGCTTGTGCACTGCCGAGGGCGAGACATTGAGCGTGATCTCGCCGTTCTTCACGTACTCCGAGGGCACCTGGGTGTTCGAGTCCACCTTGACCGCCACATGCGGCGTGTAGCCGTTGTCCACGCACCACTCGTAGAGCGCGCGCAGCAGGTAGGGCTTGGTGGCGATCTCGTTCATGCCTTTACTTTCGCATCACCTTCTCGGAAGGCGTCAGCGCCTCGATGAACGCCGGACGCGAAAAGATGCGCTCCGCGTACTTCATCAGCGGCGCCGCGGGCTTGCCGAGCTTGATGCCGTAATGGTCCAGCCGCCACAGGAGCGGCGAGAGGGCGACATCGAGCATGGTGAAGTCGTCCCCCAGCATGTGTTTGGTCTTGCTGAACACGGGCGCGAGCTCGATCAACCGGTCGGTGACCTGGGCGCGCGCCTTCTCCACCTGCTTTTCCTTGCCCGAGTCCAGCGCCTCGATCTGGCTGAACAGCTCCGCTTCCATGTTGAACAGCATCAGCCGCGCGCGCGCGCGCATCACCGGGTCCGCCGGCATCAGCTGCGGGTGCGGAAAGCGCTCGTCGATGTACTCGTTGATGATGTTCGACTCGTACAGAATGAGGTCGCGCTCCACCAGCACCGGCAGCCGGTTGTAGGGGTTCATCACCGCCAGGTCTTCGGGCTTGTTGAACAGGTCCACGTCGATGACCTGGAAATCCATGCCCTTCTCGTAGAGCACGAAGCGGCAGCGGTGGCTGAAGGGGCACGTGGTGCCGGAGTACAGTTGCATCATGGTACGGAGGTCCTGATGAAAAAGCCCGACGGGATCGCCCGCCCGGCTTCGGGGTTGGTCTTGAGCCGAATTAGCGTACGTCCTTCCAGAACGCCTTCTTCATCGCGTACGCGAAGACGAACAGCACGCCAAGAAAAAACAGCACGACGATGCCGATCGACTTGCGCGACTGCGCCGAAGGCTCGCCGACGTAGACGAGGAAATTGACCAGGTCGCGCACCGTGGTGTCGTACTGTACGGTGCTCTGCTGTCCCTGCAGTTTCCACAGCACGTGCGGCATGGCAACGTTGGGAAACACCTTGTTGTTCCAGCCGTTAGCAGACTTCTCGTCGCGGTAGAAGGTGCGCAGGTAGGTGTACAGCCAGTCCGCGCCGCGCGAGCGCGCGATCACCGACAGGTCGGGCGGCGGCACGCCGAACCAGGCCTTGCCGTCCTTCACCGTCATGGCGACTTTCATGGTTTCGCCGACCTTGTCGGCGCTGAACATGAGGTTGTCGCGGATTTGCGCTTCGCTCAGGCCGAGATCGGTGAGGCGGTTGTAGCGCATGTACTGCGCGCCGTGGCAGCCCATGCAGTAGTTGACGAAACTGCGCGCCCCCGCTTGCAGGCTGACGAGGTCGCGCGGCTCGATCGGCGCCGGGTCCAGCGGATAGCCGCCGGCGGCGAGCAGCGTGGCGGGCGTGAACAAGAGGGCGGCAAGGAGCTTTCCCATGCTCGTCTTCACATCGTCACCCGGTCCGGTACGGGCTTCACCTTGTCTTTCGCCGTGTACCAGGGCATCAGGATGAAGAAGGCGAAGTAGATCACCGTACACACGCGCGCCGCCCAGGTGGCGCGGTCCTTGGTGTCGAGGAAGAAGGCGTCGAAGCCGAACTGGCCCCACACCGTGGTCGACTTGACGCCGAGGTAGCCCAGCACCAGAAACGCGACGATGAAGATCGCCAGCGCGCTCTTGTAATACGCGCCGCGGTAGCGGATCGACTTCACCGGCGAGCGGTCCAGCCACGGCAGCAGGAACAGGATCAGGGTGGCGATGCCCATCGCCGCGACGCCAGGGAACTGCGAATTGAACAGCGGCGGCACCGCGCGCAGGATCGAGTAGTACGGCGTGAAGTACCACAGCGGCGCGATGTGCTCCGGCGTCTTCAGCGGGTCGGCCGGAATGAAGTTGTTGTACTCGAGAAAATAGCCGCCCATCTCCGGCATGAAGAACATGACGATGCAGAAGATGGCGAGGAACACCACCGCACCGACCGTGTCCTTGACCGTGTAGTAGGGGTGGAACGGGATGCCGTCCACCGGCCTGCCGTTGGCGTCCTTGTTCTTCTTGATCTCGATGCCGTCCGGGTTGTTCGAGCCGACGTCGTGCAGGGCGAGAATGTGCGCCACCACCAGGCCGAGCAGCACCAGCGGCAGCGCGATGACGTGCAGGGCGAAGAAGCGGTTGAGCGTGGCGTCCGACACCACGTAGTCGCCGCGAATCCACAGCGCGAGGTCGGGGCCGATGAACGGCACCACGCCGAACAGGTTCACGATCACCTGCGCACCCCAGTAGGACATCTGGCCCCAGGGCAGCAGATAACCCAGGAAGGCCTCCGCCATCAGCGTGAGGTAGATCAGCACGCCGAAGATCCATATCAACTCCCGCGGCTCCTTGTACGAGCCGTAGAGCATGGCGCGGAACATGTGCAGGTAGACCACGACGAAGAAAGCCGAGCCGCCGGTGGAATGGATGTAGCGGATCAGCCAGCCGCCCGGCACGTCGCGCATGATGTACTCGACCGAGCCGAAGGCGAGCGCGGCGTCGGGCTTGTAGTTCATCGTCAGGAAAATGCCGGAGACGATCTGCAACACCAGTACCAGCATCGACAGCACGCCGAAGTAGTACCAGAAGTTGAAATTCTTCGGCGCGTAGTACTCGGAGGCGTGCTTGCGCCACTCCTCTCCCACGCTGGGCATGCGCGAGTCGAACCAGTCCCACAGCGCCATCAGGCGGGAGGCCATCGTCTACGCGCCCTTCCTGTCGTCGCCGATCAGGAGCGTGCTGTCGGACAGGAAGGTGTGGGGTGGCACCGTCAGGTTGGTCGGTGCCGGCGCGCCCTTGTAGACACGGCCGGCGAAGTCGAACTTCGAACCGTGGCAGGCGCAGTAGAAGCCGCCCTCCCAGTCCGCGCCCATTTCGGCCTTCGCCTCTGCAGTCTTGAGCTGCGGCGAGCAGCCGAGATGGGTGCAAACGCCCTCGACCACCATGAACTCTGGCTTGATCGCCCGTTGCTCGTTTTTCGCGTACTCGGGCTGTATGGAGGCGCGCGAGGCGGGGTCGGTCAGGCTGGCCGTGACGGCCTTGAGCGAATCGAGCATCGCCTTGGTGCGCCGGATCACCCACACCGGCTTGCCGCGCCACTCGAAGATGCCGACCTCGCCAGGCGCAAGCCTGGAGAAGTCGACTTCGACCGGCGCGCCGGCCGCCTTGGCGCGCTCCGAAGGCAGCATGCTCGCCACGAAGGGGATCGCCGCGCCGATCGAGGCCGCGCCGCCGAGCACCGAGGTCGCCACCACGAGGTTGCGCCGTGCCTTGTCCACTTTCTGGTTGTCGCTCATGGAGTTGATTCGATGCTGGAAAGGGTGCGAGGGTGCGAAAGAGGCGCCATTCTATCGAGCGAGCCTGGGAATGTCCACGATTTGTGGTCTAAGCGGTTCAATTTGAAGGGCTTTGTGCTAAATTAGCGACCCCTTATGCTGCACCGCCTCTGGCTCATCTTTGCGCAGACCGCGACCGTCTGCGTGGCTGCGTTGTTCGTCGTCGCGACCCTGAGGCCCGAGTGGCTGCCGGCCAGGCAGGACGCGCCCAAGGCCGCGATCGTGATACCGGTGCAGTCCGTCGCCGTGCCAGACGCCGCGACGCCGCGGCCGGCTTCATTTCACGACGCGGTCGGGCGCGCCACCCCCTCGGTGGTCAACATCTTCACGTCGAAGGAAGCGCCACGCAATCCGCTGCTCAACGACCCGACCTTCCGGCGCTTCTTCGGCGAGCAGTTCAGCGAGGATCCGCAGCGCGCCACCAATCTGGGCTCGGGCGTGATCGTCAGCCCGTCGGGTTACATCCTCACAAACCACCACGTGGTCGAAGCGGCGGACGAGATCGAGGTGGCGCTCTCGGACGGCAAGAAGCTGCTCGCCAAGGTGGTCGGCGTCGACCAGGAGACCGACCTCGCGGTGCTGCGCGTGAATGCGGACAAGCTCCCGGCGATCACCCTGGGGCAGTCGGAGCAGCTGCGCGTCGGTGACGTGGTGCTGGCGATCGGCAATCCCTTCGGCGTAGGCCAGACGGTGACCTCGGGCATCGTCTCTGCGCTCGGCAGGAGCGGCCTGCACATCAATATCTTCGAGAATTTCATCCAGACCGACGCCGCCATCAACCCGGGCAACTCGGGCGGCGCCCTGGTGGACGCGCGCGGCGACCTGGTCGGCATAAACACCGCGATCTACTCGCGTTCCGGCGGCTCGATGGGCATCGGCTTCGCCATCCCGGTGTCCACGGCGAAGATGGTGATGGAGCAGATCATCCGCAGCGGCACGGTGACGCGCGGCTGGATCGGCGTCGAGGTGCAGGAGATCACCCCGGCGCTGGCCGAATCCTTCAAGCTGGCCGACGCGCGGGGCGCGATCATCGCCGGCGTGCTGCGCGGCGGCCCGGCGGACAAGGCGGGGGTCAAGCCCGGCGACGTGCTCACCGCGATCAACGGCGCGCCGGTGTCCGATCCGCAGAACATGCTCAACCTGGTCGCCGCACTGCAGCCGGGCTCGAGCGCGCAGATGAAAGTCTGGCGCCAGGCGCAGTCGATCGACGTGTCGGTGAAGGTCGGGCGCCGCCCGAAACCGCAAGTGCGGGAATAAATTGGGACGGAGCTATTTTTCTTCGACGGCGGCGCCCGGCTCCGGTTTTTCCTCCACGCGCTTGCCGATGAAGCGCGCGAGGAACAGCCCCGTCTCGTACAAAATGCACATGGGCACCGCCAGCATGAACTGCGACAGCACGTCGGGCGGCGTGACCACGGCCGCCACGATGAAAGCGCCGACCACGACGTAGGGGCGCGCGTCGCGCAGTTTTTCGACGCTCACGACGCCCGAGCGTACCAGCACCAGCACGACGATCGGAATCTCGAAGGTGACGCCGAAAGCGAGGAACATGGTGATCACGAAGCTGAAGTAGGCCTCGATGTCGGGCGCCGGCGTGATGGACTTCGGCGCGAAGTCGTTGATGAACGCGAACACCTTGCCGAACACGAGGTAGTAGCAGAACGCGACGCCGAGCATGAACAGCACCGTGCTGGCGATGACGATGGGCAGCGCGAGGCGCTTTTCGCGGTCGTAGAGGCCCGGCGCGACGAAGGCCCAGGCTTCGTACAGCACGTAGGGCAGCGCCACCAGGAACGCGACCAGCGCGGTCACCTTCATCGGCACCAGGAACGGCGTCACCACCCCGGTGGCGATCATCTTGGCGCCCTCGGGCAGCGCGTTCATCAGCGGCGCGGCGAGGAAATCGTAGATCGGCCCGGCGCCCGGCCACAGGAAGATGGCGACAAAAACGACGCCGAAGACAATCAGCGCGCGCATCACGCGCGTACGCAGCTCGACCAGGTGCGAGACGAAAGTCTCCTGCGTACTCATGCTTCCTGCTTTTTATCGATCGCCGGCGCGGCTTCTTGCGCCGGCGAAACCGGAGCATCCGCCTTCCCCTCGGCTTCCGCCTTCCCCTCCGCGGCCGCATTCAGCTCGGCCTCGGTCTTGTTCAACTCCGTGGTCACGGAGGACTCGAACCCGGTGGCAGCCTCCTGCATCGAATCGCGCATTTTGCGCAGCTCGTCCAGCTCCACCTCGCGATTGATGTCGGCCTTGACGTCGGACACATAGCGCTGCAGTCGCCCCGCAAGGTGGCCGAGGGTGCGCGCCACGCGCGGCAGGCGCTCGGGGCCGATCACAATCAGCGCCACCAGCGCGATCACCATCAACTCAGTAAATCCGATGTCGAACATGGGGGGCGGTTGAGAAACAAAGGGCGCCCGTAGGCGCCCGCGTCAGGCTGGGAGTAAAGCCGCTCAGGCCTTCGATTCGGTCTTGCTCTTGACCTCGCCCTCGACGGTCTTGCCGGTGATCTGCGGCGCACCCTCGGCCGCCTTGTCGCCACCTTCGCGCATGCCGTCCTTGAAGCCGCGCACCGCGCCGCCCAGGTCCGCGCCGATATTGCGCAGTTTCTTGGTGCCGAACACCAGCATCACGATGACGAGAACGATCAGCCAGTGCCAGATGCTGAACGAGCCCATGTTTACCTCCTACTTTTGTCTCAGGATCATCGGGCCCAGCGGATCCGGCCCACCGATCACATGCATGTGCACATGATACACCTCCTGGTGCCCCACCCGGCCGGTGTTGATGATGCTGCGAAAGCCATCGGCGGCGCCCTCCTTGCGCGCCAGCTCGCCGGCCAGCGCCAGCATCTTGCCGAGCGCACGATGGTGCGTCATGTTCACCTCGTACATCGTCGCCACGTGCGCCTTGGGGATGAGCAGGAAGTGCACGGCCGCGACCGGCCGCACATCGTGGAAGGCGAGCACGTCCTCGTCCTCGTACACCTTTTTCGACGGGATCTCGCCACGCAGGATCTTGCAGAACAGGCAGTCCGGATCGGTCACCGCTTGTTCCTCGCCGCCTTCTCGTCGATGCCGGAGATGCCCTCGCGCCGGTGCAGCTCGGCGAGCACGTCGCCCGGCCCCAGGCCGCGGCGCGCGAGCAGGATCAGGCAATGGAACCACAAGTCGGCGGTTTCGCGCACCAGGTGCAGCCGGTCGCCGGACTTCGCCGCCAGCACCGTCTCGGTGGCCTCCTCGCCAATTTTTTTGAGCACCGCATCCTCGTCGGGCCCGAGCAGGCCGGCGACATAGGACTTCCGCGGATCGCCGCCCTTGCGCTGCTCGATGGTGGCGGCGATGCGCTCCAGGGTCTGTGCCAGTCCGAGTTTCATTGGTCGCCGTAGATGAGCTTCGGGTCCTTCAGCACCGGATCCGTGCTCACCCATCCCCCGTCTTCAAGTTTGCGGAAAAAACAGCTCTCGCGCCCGGTATGACAGGCGATGCCGCCCGCTTGTTCCACTTTGAGCAGGATCGCATCGGCGTCGCAGTCCAGGCGCACTTCCAGCACCTTCTGCACGTGGCCCGATTCCTCGCCCTTGCGCCACAGGCGCTGCCTCGAACGCGACCAGTAAACCGCCACGCCCTGTTCCACAGTTGCCTTGAGCGCATCGCGATTCATCCACGCCACCGTCAGCACGCGTCCGCTCGCCGCGTCCTGCGCGATTGCCGCAACCAGGCCCTGCGCGTCCCAGCGCAGTTGCTCGAACCATTCCATCACAAGCGCACCTCGATGCCGCACCCGCGCATGTGCTCCTTTGCCGCGCGCACGGTGAAATCGCCGAAGTGGAACACGCTCGCGGCGAGCACGGCATCGGCCTTGCCCTGCAGCACGCCCTCGGCGAGGTGCTGCATGGTGCCGACGCCGCCCGAGGCGATCACCGGCACGCTGACCGCATCGGCCACCGCCCTGGTGAGCGCGAGGTCGAAGCCCTCGCGCGTGCCGTCGCGGTCCATGCTGGTGAGCAGGATCTCGCCCGCGCCGCTCGCCACCATGCGCCGCGCCCAGTCCACCGCGTCCAGGCCCGTGGGCTTGCGTCCGCCGTGGGTGTAGACCTCCCAGCCGCCGCCGGCCTTGCGCTTCGCGTCGATGGCCACCACGATGCACTGGTTGCCGACTTTTCCCGAGGCTTCCTCCACCAGGGCCGGGTTCTGCACCGCGGCGGTGTTGATCGACACCTTGTCGGCACCGGCGTTGAGCAGACGGCGCACGTCCTCGATCTTGCGCACGCCACCGCCGACCGTGAGCGGGATGAACACCTTTGCCGCGACCGCCTCGATGACGTGCAGCAGGATGTCGCGCTGGTCCGAACTTGCCGTGATATCGAGAAACGTAAGCTCGTCGGCGCCCTCGCCATCGTAACGCGCCGCAATCTCCACCGGGTCGCCGGCGTCGCGCAATTCGACGAAATTCACGCCCTTCACCACCCGGCCCGCAGTGACGTCCAGGCAGGGAATCACGCGCTTGGCGAGGCCCATTACTTGCCTACCGCCTTGTCGGCGGCGGCCTGCGCCTTCTTGAAGTCGATCTTGCCCTCGTACAGCGCGCGCCCGGTGATCGCGCCGATCACCCCTTCTGACACCAGCCGCTCGCACACCGCCTGTACGTCCTTGAGGCTGTTCAGCCCCCCCGAGGCGATAATCGGAATCTTGATCGCCTGCGCCAGCTTGAGCGTGGCCTCGATGTTGACGCCGGTCAGCATGCCGTCGCGACCGATGTCGGTGTAGACCAGCGCCTCGATGCCGTAGTCCTCGTACTTCTTCGCCAGGTCGACGACATCGTGCCCGGTCATCTTCGACCAGCCATCGACGGCCACCTTGCCCTCCTTGGCGTCCAGCCCGGCGATGATGTGGCAGGGGAAGGCGTAACTCGCGTCGGACAGGAAGCCGGGATTTTTTACCGCGGCGGTGCCGATGATCACGAAGGTGACGCCGGCGTCGATGTAGCTTTCGATGGTATCGAGGTCCCGGATGCCGCCGCCCAGCTGGATCGGGGTGGTCGCGCCGACCGCCTTGATCATCTCGCGAATCACCTTCTCGTTTTTCGGCCGGCCGGCCACTGCGCCGTTCAGGTCGACGATGTGCAGGCGGCGCGCGCCCTGCGCCGCCCAGTGTTTCGCCATGGCGACCGGATCGTCGCCGAACACGGTGGCCGTGTTCATGTCGCCCTGCTGCAGGCGCACGCAGCGGCCGTCCTTCAGGTCGATTGCCGGGATGATCAGCACGCGGTGAAGCGCAAAGCCTTTAGAGGGCTACGGCCGCCATTGGACGAAGTTGGAGAGCAAGCGGAGCCCGGCGGCCTGGCTTTTTTCCGGGTGGAACTGCACGGCGAAGATGTTATCCCGCGCAATCGCGCAGGTAAAGGCAACTCCGTAGTCGCAGGTCGCCGCCACCAGGCCGGCATCCGCGGGCGCCGGGTAGTAGCTGTGCACGAAATAGAAGCGCTCGCCGCTCGGGATGCCCGACCAGAGCGCGTGCGGGCCGGCCTGGCGCACTTCGTTCCAGCCCATGTGGGGCACCTTCAGGCCGGCCATGCGTGCCGCCGGAAAGCGCGGCACGCCCCCGGCAAGCAGCCCGAGGCCGGGCGTATCGCCTTCCTCGCCCCGCTCGAACAGCATCTGCATGCCGATGCAGATGCCGAGGAAGGGCTTGGTGCGCGTCGCCTCGATCACGGCTTCGCGCGCGCCGCTGGCCGCGAGCTGGCGCATGCAGTCGGGCATCGCGCCCTGTCCCGGCACCACCACCCGATCGGACGCACGGATCAACTCCGGGTCCGAGGTGACCTCGACCCGCCCTTGCGGCGCCACGCGCTCGAGCGCCTTCGACACCGAGCGGATGTTGCCCATGCCGTAGTCGACTACCGCAATCTTCAACTAGAGCGAACCCTTGGTGGAAGGAATGGAGCCCGCCGCGCGCGGGTCGGCTTCCGCCGCCATGCGCAACGCGCGCGCGAAAGCCTTGAAGATGGTTTCGCACTGGTGGTGCGCGTTGTCGCCGCGCAGGTTGTCGATGTGCAGCGTCACCTGGCCGTGGTTGACGAAGCCCTGGAAGAACTGGTGCATCAGGTCCACGTCGAACTCGCCGATCAGCGCGCGCGTGAATTTCACGTGGTACTCCAGGCCCGGACGGCCAGAGAAATCGATCACCACGCGCGTCAGCGCTTCATCCAGCGGCACATAGGCGTGCCCATAGCGGCGCACTCCGGTCTTGTCGCCGATCGCCTTGAGGAACGCCTGGCCGAGGGTGATGCCGATGTCCTCCACCGTGTGGTGCGCGTCGATGTGCAGGTCGCCCTTGGCCTCGATGTCCAGGTCCAGCATGGCGTGGCGCGCCACCTGGTCGAGCATGTGCTCGAGGAACGGCAATCCGGTGGAGAGTTTCGAGACGCCCTTGCCGTCCAGGTTCAGTTTCACCCGGATCTGGGTCTCCTTGGTGTTGCGGGTCACTTCGGCGGTGCGGCTCACAGCGCTTCTCGCATGGCGGTGAGGAGTATACGGTTTTCGTCGGGCGTGCCGACGGTGATGCGCAGGCAGTTCCTCAGGGTGGGGCCGTTCAGGTTGCGCACCAGCACGCTCTGGCGCAGGAGCGCCTCGTAGGCCCGGTCGGCATCCGGCACGCGCACCAGGAAAAAATTCGCTTCCGAGGGATAGACCGTCACGCCGGGCAGCGCGGCGAGCGCCTGGCCGAGACCGGTGCGGTCGGCGCGGATCTTCGCGGCCTGCTCTTCGAGCACGTCCAGTCGCTCCAATACAAAGGTCGCCGCCGCCTGCGTCAGCACGTTGACGTTGTAGGCCTGGCGCACCTTGTTGAACTCGCCGATCCACTCCGGCCGCCCCACCAGGTACCCGAGCCGTATTCCGGCGAGTCCCAGCTTGGACACGGTACGCATCACCACCAGGTTCGGGAATTCAGCCAGCCGCGGCATGAAGCTCTTGCGCGC
>JANMSV010000272.1:0-41080 GCA_031389685.1 Betaproteobacteria bacterium | reverse complement strand
GTACCTGGTGCAGGCCATGTCGTTGCAGCAGCCGTTCACCGCCATCGGCATCGGCATGTGGCTCGGCCTGGTGATGGCGTTCAATGTCTGGTTCATCATCTGGCCCAACCAGAAGAAGGCGCTGGGCATGGTGCAGGTGGGCCCCGAGGAGAAGGCCGCCGCGGCGCGCACGGCGATGCTGGTCTCGCGCCTGAACACCCTGCTGTCGATCCCGCTGCTCTACTTCATGGTGGCGCAGCAGCACGGCGGACTGTAGTCAGCGCGGTTTCAGCTTCTCCAGCCCGCGCAGGCGAAATCCTGCGCGGATGCCGCGTTCCCCGAACCAGCCCTGGCGCATCTCCAGCGCGTAGGGCACCGGGCGCTCGGCGCAGTGCGACTGCTCGGTATGCGGCTGCATGTCCGCGATGTTGACGATGGCGCCGGCCTCGTCGATGAACGCCACCGACAGCGGCAGCGGCGTGTTCTTCATCCACATGCAGTACATCCCGGGAGCGCCGAACAAGAACAGCATGCCGCCGTTCGGCGCCAGCGACGCTCGGTGCATGAGACCAAGCGAGCGCGTGGCGTCGCTGTCGGCCACCTCGGCACGGATCAGGTGCATGCCCGCGCCCAGTTCGAGGCTGCGCAGGGGCGGTTGCTGCGCCAGCGCGGGCGCGGCGGCGAGAAGTAGCGACAGCAGCAGGTTTTTCATGGGCGAAAAAAAGGGCAGGGTAGCGTCCCCGCCCTTTTTCCGAAAGAGGCGCGTTACTTCTTCGGCTCTTCCTTCTTCGCGTCTTTCTTGGCGGGCTTTTTCTTTTCCGCTTTCTTTTCCGCTTTCTTTTCCATCTTCTTGTCGTCCTTCATCGGCGCGCCCGCGTGCGAAGCAGCAAATGCGGAGGCGCTGACGGCGGCAAACATGCCCGCGACGATCAGGGTCAGAAGCTTGTTCATCTCTATCTCCTAGTTGGTGTACACCAAAGCGGGTCGGCGCGACGAATCCGCCACGCCCCCGCAGCGAATAACGCCGCTGTCGGGTCTAGGTTGACCGGCGGCACCTGGCAACGCGACCCGTTCTAATGTAACCACATGATATTATTAAGTTTTTATGAATTTTCCCGACTTGCCAAAACTGCTGCTTGGTGCCCTGCTATGCCTTACCGCGCTGCAGGGTGCAGCCGCGCCGCGCCTGCCTGCGGACGAGCGCGAGGTCCTGGAACGCCTGCCGATCAAACCCGGCGACCCCGTAGCCGCGGAATTGCGCGGCCTGCGCGCGGCTGCCGCGGCGGTGCCGCCGGATCCCGCCGCCGCTGTCGCCCTGGCACGACGCTACTTCGAGCTGGCGATGTCCTTGGGCGATCCCCGCTACGTCGGTTATGCGGATGCGGCGCTTCAGCCCTGGAACGGCGCCGAGCGTGCGCCGGCCGGCATCCTGGTGCTGCGTGCCCTGCTGCGGCAGTACCGGCACGACTTCGACGGCGCTCTCGCCGACCTCGCGAGCGCGCTGGAAATCGACCCGCGCGACGGGGACGCGCACGCCTGGCGCGCCGCGATCTTCATGGTGCGCGCCGACTACCCGGCCGCGGCACGGGAATGTGCCGCGCTCGCTTCGCTGGGCGACGAGCTGCTGGCGACGGCTTGCAGCGCCTATGTCGCGGCGACCACGGGCCAGGCGCGCAGCGGCTACGCCAGGCTGATCGACGCCCTTGCCCGCGCGCCGGGCGCGGGACAACGCCTTTGGATCCTGACCCGCCTCGCGGAGATCGCCTGGCGGCTGGGCGACACGGCCGCCGCAGAGCGCCATTTCCGCGCCGCCCTGGCGCTCGAGGTGAGCGACAACTTCCTGCTCGAGCAGCGCCGCAGCCGCGAGGTGGTCGCACTGCTCGGCGACTGGACTCAGTCCGACACGCTCCTGCTGCGCCTCGCGCTGGCGGAGCGCGACCTCGGGCTGCCCGGCGCGCAACGCCTTGGCCAGGCGCTGGGCGAGCGCTTCGCGGCGGCCGCGGCGCGCGGCGAGCGCCAGCATCTGGCGGAGGAAGCGAGATACCAGCTCGAGTTGCGCGGGGACGCGAAAGCCGCGCTCGCCGCCGCCGCCGAGAACTGGAAGTCGCAGCGCGAGCCGCGCGATGCGCTGGTGCTGCTGCAGGCGGCTCAGGCCGCGCGCGACCCGGCGGCCGCCGCCCCAGCGCTCGCTTGGCTGGAACGCAGCGGCTTCGAGCACCAAGGCATGCGCCGCCTGGCCGCCGGAATGCGATGAGGCGCGCCTGGATCCTGGCGCTGGCGCTCTCCTGCGGGCCGGCGCTGGCGCACAAGCCGAGCGACAGCTACCTTGCGCTGCGCACCGGCGGCGCCGTGATCGAGGGCCAGTGGGACATCGCGCTGCGCGACCTGGAGCACGCCATCGGCCTGGACGCCGACGGCGACGGCACCATCACCTGGGGCGAGTTGCGTTCGCGGCATGCCGAGATCGCCGCCTACGCGCTGGCGCGCCTTGCGCTGAGCGCCGACGGCCGCCCTTGCCGCCTGGCAGCGGGCGAGCAGCTGGTCGATCAGCATAGCGACGGTGCGTACTCGGTACTGCGCTTCTCCGCACACTGCGGCGCCCCTGCCCAGCGCACGCTGACGATCGGCTACAGCCTGTTCGCCGATCTCGATCCCACGCACCGTGGCCTGGTGCGCGTCGAGAGCGCGGCCGGGACTGCCGCCGGCGTGCTCGGCCCCGACCGGCCGCGCCTCGAAGTGCCGCTGGCCACGGCCTCGCGCCTGCGGCAATTCCTCGACTACGGCCGCGAGGGCGTATGGCATATCTGGATCGGCGTCGACCACGTCCTGTTTCTGGTGTCGCTGCTGTTGCCGGCCGTGCTGGTGTATTCGGGGCGCGGCTGGGCGCCCGCGCCGCGCTTCGCGGCGGTGTTCTGGGACGTGCTCAAAGTGGTGACCGCGTTCACCGTGGCGCACTCGATCACGCTGTCGCTGGCCGCGCTCGCCGTACTCGAGCTGCCGTCGCGCCTGGTCGAATCGGTGATCGCGCTGTCGGTGGTGCTGGCGGCGCTCAACAACCTGAAGCCGCTGGTGCTGGCGCGGCGCTGGGCCGTGGCTTTCGGCTTCGGGCTGGTGCACGGTTTCGGATTCGCCAGCGTGCTCGCCGACCTGGGGTTGCCGCGCGAGGCGCTGCTCATCTCCCTGGTCGGCTTCAATCTGGGCGTCGAGGCCGGGCAACTGGCGATCGTCTGCCTGTTTCTGCCCGCGGCCTACCTCGCACGGCGCAGCTGGACCTACCGGCGACTGGTCTTCACCGGCGGTTCGGCGGCGATCGCGCTCATCGCCGCAGTATGGATGGTCGAGCGGATATTCGACCTGAAGCTCTTATAATTCGGCCTTTTCCGCGTATTCACGCAGGAGATTCCATGGCCTACAAGCACATCAAGGTCCCCGCCGGCGGCGAGAAAATCCGCGTCAACAAGGATTTCTCGCTTGCGGTCCCCGACCACCCGGTGATCCCCTACATCGAGGGCGACGGGATCGGCGTCGACATCACTCCGGTGATGATCAAGGTGGTCGATGCCGCGGTGAAAAAGGCCTATGGGGGCAAGAAGAAGATCGTCTGGATGGAGATCTACGCCGGCGAGAAGTCCTGCAAGGTGTACGGCGAAAACGTGTGGCTGCCGGACGAGACCCTCGAGGCGGCCAGGGAGTACGTGGTGTCGATCAAGGGCCCGCTCACCACCCCGGTGGGCGGTGGCATCCGCTCGATCAACGTGGCGCTGCGCCAGGCGCTTGACCTCTATGTCTGCCTGCGTCCGGTGCGCTGGTTCAAAGGCGTGCCCTCGCCCGTCAAGGAGCCGGAGAAGACCGACATGGTCATCTTCCGGGAGAACTCCGAGGACATCTACGCCGGCATCGAGTGGGCGGCGAACACGCCCGAGGTGAAGAAACTGATCAGGTTCCTGATCGACGAGATGAAGGTGACCAAGATCCGTTTCCCGGACACTTCGGCCATCGGCATCAAGCCGGTGTCGAGCCAGGGCAGCGAGCGGCTGATCCGCAAGGCCTACCAGTACGCCATCGACAACGACCGCAAGTCGGTGGCGCTGGTGCACAAGGGCAATATCCAGAAATTCACCGAGGGCGGCTTTCGCGACTGGGGCTACGCCCTGGCGCAAAAGGAGTTCGGCGCCAAGCTGGTGGACGGCGGCCCCTGGTGCAGTTTCAAGAACCCCAAGAGCGGCCGCGACGTGGTGGTCAAGGACGTGATCACTGACGCGTTCCTGCAGCAGATCCTGCTGCGCCCGGCGGAATACGACGTCATCGCCACGCTGAACCTCACCGGGGACCTCATCTCGGACGCGCTTGCCGCACAGGTCGGCGGCATCGGCATCGCGCCGGGGGCCAACATGAGTGATTCGGTCGCCATGTTCGAGGCCACCCACGGCACGGCGCCCAAATACGCCGGCAAGGACTACGTCAATCCTGGCTCGGAGATCCTGTCCGCGGAAATGATGCTGCGCCACATGGGCTGGTCCGCGGCCGCCGACGTGATCGTGAAGTCGATCGAAAAGGCGATCGGCGACAAGGTAGTGACCTACGACTTCGCGCGCCTGATGCAGGGCGCCAAGCAGGTGTCCTGCTCCGGTTTCGGCCAGGCGATGATCGAAAGGATGTGAGGCGCCGGCAGCGGTGCAAACGAAAAGGGCCGCTGCCGCGGCCCTTTTTTTCTTGCAGCGCCGGTTCTCAGGCCTTGTTGATGTTCGAGGCCTGCTTGCCCTTGGGACCCTGCACCACGTCGAAGCTCACCTTCATGCCCTCCTTGAGGGTCTTGAAGCCCTCCATCTGGATGGCGGAGAAATGCGCGAACAGATCCTCGCTGCCGTCGTCCGGCGTGACGAAGCCGTAACCCTTCGCGTCGTTGAACCATTTCACCGTGCCTGTCGCCATTGCCGCTTCCCCCTATTGGCTTGATTCCAAACACAAGGCGGCTTCTACCCGCCTTCCCCAGCCCAGTCAAGACCCCCCGGGTGCCGCATTGCACGCCGCGTACACATTGATTAGGATAGCTGCGAATGGGCGCGGTTTAGGCGGCATGGCGCAGTTCAAGGACGACACGCTGCTCGCGGCGCAGCGGAGCAAGCTGCAGCCGCCGCCGATGTTCAAGGTCATGCTGCTGAACGACGATTTCACGCCGATGGAGTTCGTGGTGCTGGTGCTGCAAAAGTTCTTCGGCATGACGCGCGAGCGCGCCACGCAGGTAATGCTGAAGGTGCACCGGGAAGGCATCGGCGTGTGCGGGGTATTTCCGCGGGACATTGCCACCACCAAGGTCCAGCAGGTCGCCGCGTACGCGCGGCGCCACCAGCATCCGTTGCAGTGCGTGATGGAGGAAACGTAGCATGATCGCCCAGGAACTCGAAGTCAGCCTGCACATGGCGTTCGTCGAAGCGCGCCAGAAGCGGCACGAGTTCATCACCGTCGAGCACCTGCTGCTGGCGCTGCTCGACAATCCGACCGCGGCCGAGGTGCTGCGGGCCTGCGGCGCCAACCTGGACGATCTGCGCAAGAACCTGGCCCAGCACGTGGCCGAGCAGACCCCGCGCATCGCCGCCGAACGCGAGGTCGACACGCAGCCGACCCTGGGCTTCCAGCGGGTGATCCAGCGCGCCATCCTGCACGTGCAGTCCTCCGGCAAGAAGGAGGTCACCGGCGCCAACGTGCTGGTGGCGATCTTCGGCGAGAAGGACTCGCACGCGGTGTACTTCCTGCAGCAGCAGGGCGTGACGCGCCTCGACGTGGTCAACTTCATCTCCCACGGCATCACCAAGACGCCGCAGCCGCACCACGGCAAGGGCGAGCAGGAAGCCGGCGAGGAGACGCAGGCCGAGCCCGCCAACAGCCCGCTCGACAACTACACGCAGAACCTGAATGCCCTGGCGCTCGCCGGCAAGATCGACCCGCTGATCGGCCGCGAGAGGGAACTCGAGCGCGTGATCCAGACCCTGTGCCGCCGGCGCAAGAACAACCCGCTGCTGGTGGGCGAAGCGGGCGTGGGCAAGACCGCGATCGCCGAAGGCCTGGCGCGCCGCATCGTCGAAGCCAACGTCCCGGAACTGCTCGGCAAGTGCACGGTATATGCGCTCGACATGGGCGCGCTGCTGGCCGGCACCAAGTACCGCGGCGACTTCGAGCAGCGCCTGAAAGCGGTGCTCAAGCAGCTGGCGGACAATCCGAACGCGGTGCTGTTCATCGACGAGATTCACACCGTGATCGGCGCGGGGGCCGCCTCGGGCGGCACGCTGGACGCCTCCAACCTGTTGAAGCCCGTGCTCTCCAACGGGCAGCTGAAGTGCATCGGCGCCACCACCTACAACGAGTACCGCGGCGTATTCGAGAAGGACCATGCGCTGTCGCGCCGCTTCCAGAAAATCGACGTGGTCGAGCCCTCGGTGGATGAAACGATCGAAATCCTCAAGGGGCTGAAAACACGCTTCGAAGCGCACCACAGCGTCAAGTACACCGCCACCGCGCTCACCTCGGCGGCGGAACTCTCGGCGCGCTTCATCAACGACCGCCACCTGCCGGACAAGGCCATCGACGTCATCGACGAGGCCGGGGCGGCGCAGCGCATCGCGCCCAAGAGCAAGCAGAAGAAGGTCATTGGCAAGACCGAGATCGAGGAGATTGTGGCCAAAATCGCGCGCATCCCCCCGCGCAGCGTGTCCAGCGACGACCGCAGTGCACTCGCCAAGCTGGACCGCGACCTGAAAGCGGTGGTGTTCGGGCAGGACCAGGCCATTGACGCGCTCGCCGCCGCCATCAAGATGGCGCGCTCCGGGCTGGGCAATCCGCAAAAACCCATCGGCAATTTCCTGTTCTCGGGCCCCACCGGCGTCGGCAAGACCGAGGTGGCGCGCCAGCTCGCCTACTGCATGGGCATCGAGCTGATCCGCTTCGACATGTCGGAGTACATGGAACGCCATGCGGTGAGCCGGCTGATCGGCGCGCCGCCGGGCTACGTCGGCTTCGAGCAGGGCGGGCTGCTCACCGAGGCGGTGACCAAGAAGCCCTACTCGGTGGTGCTGCTCGATGAAATAGAAAAAGCGCACCCGGACATCTTCAACATCCTGCTGCAGGTGATGGACCACGGTACCCTCACCGACAACAACGGCAGGAAGGCCGACTTCCGCAACGTGGTGATCGTAATGACCACCAACGCCGGCGCCGAGGCGCTGGCCAGGAACAGCATGGGCTTCACCCTGTCGGCCAAACCCGGCGACGAAATGGAGGCCATCAAGAAGATGTTCACGCCGGAGTTCAGGAACCGCCTGGACGCGACGATTTCGTTCCGCGCCCTGGACCACGACGTCATCCTGCGGGTGGTGGACAAATTCCTCATCCAGCTCGAGGAGCAGCTGCAGGAGAAGAAAGTCGAACCGCACTTCACGCAAAAGCTCAAGGAGCACCTGGCGAAGAAGGGCTTCGATCCGCTGATGGGCGCGCGGCCGATGGCGCGCCTGATCCAGGACACCATCCGGCGCGCGCTGGCCGACGAGCTGCTGTTCGGCAAGCTGGCGCACGGCGGCAAGGTGACGGTCGACGTCGACGACGCCGGCAACGTCGCGCTGCAGTTCGAGATTCCGACGCCGGCCGCGCCGCCGGCCGCGAAAGTGCCGGTCGCCTGACCTGGGCGCGCGCCCGGCAGAGACTTTCGCGTACTTTCAATGAACCTCGGGAGGAAGCTCAATATGCGAATCGCTCTTTTCTGCGCGGCCGTGTTTGCGGTCGCGCCCCTTGCCGTCAGCGCGCAGGATGCCGGCCGCAATCTGGCCGCGTCGTGCGCAATGTGCCACGGCACCACCGGCCATAGCGTAGGCGGCAACGAGCCGCTGGCCGGCATGCCGAAGGACGAACTGGAGCGCAAGTTCAGGGAGTTCCGCTCCGGCGCGAGGCCCGCGACCGCGATGCACCAGATCTCCAAGGGCTATACCGACCGGCAGATCGAGCAGATCGCCGCCTTTTTCGCGGCGCAGAAGAAATAGGAGGTAGCCATGAGCACGACTTTCGATCGACGCGACTTCCTCAAGCTCGGCGGCGCTGCCGCGGCGCTCGCCGCCGCCGGCTGCGCCACGACCGGGGGCACCAAGGCGCGGGTGGTGGTGATCGGCGGCGGCTTCGGTGGCGCCACGGCGGCCAAGTACATCCGCATGTGGGGTCCCGCCATCGAGGTGATCATGGTGGAGCGCCAGACCGACTTCGTCTCGTGCCCGATTTCCAACCTGGTGTTCGGCGGCTCGAAGACCATGGCGGACATCACTTACGGCTACAGCGGGCTCGCGCGCTACGGCGTGCAGGTAGTGCATGACGAGGCCACCGCGGTGGACGCCTCGGCGAAAAGCGTCCGGCTGGCGCGCGGCGGCGAACTGAAGTACGACCGGCTGGTCGTGTCGCCCGGCATCGATTTCTTGTACGAGCAGATCGCCGGCTACGAGGCGGCCATGGACGCGAACCGCGTGCTGCACGCCTGGAAGGCGGGGCCGCAAACGGTGGCGCTGCAGCGGCAGTTGGCGGAGATGCGCGACGGTGGCGTCTATGTGCTTTCGGTGCCGCTCGCGCCCTACCGCTGTCCTCCGGGACCCTACGAACGCGCCAGCCAGGTGGCCAGCTACTTCAAGAAACACAAGCCGCGCGCCAAGTTGCTGTTCGTCGATGCCAACCCGGACGTCACCTCCAAGGGCGGCCTGTTCAAGCTGGCCTGGGCGGACCTGTATCCCGGCATGATCGAGTTCCGCGGCAATTCCAAGGTCATCGGCGTCGACGCTCAGACCCGAACGGTGAAGCTCGAGGTCGAGGACGTGAAGGGCGACGTGCTCAACCTGGTGCCGCCGCATCGTGCCGGCGATATCGCCGTTAAGGCGGGGCTGATCACCGCCAACGACCGCTGGTGCGGCGTGGACTGGCGCACGACGGAGTCGACCGCGGTCAAGGGCGTGCACGTGCTGGGCGACGCCACGCTTTCGGCTCCTGGCATGCCGAAGTCCGGCAGCATGGCCAACCAGCAGGCGAAAGTCTGCGCCGCAGCGGTGGTGGCGATGATCAACGGCCGCGAGCCCGATGCGGACCCGAAGATCGTCAACATGTGCTACAGCTACGTCTCCGACAGCGAGGTGATCCACGTCGCGTCGGTGCACGAGCTCGATGACAGCAGGAAAACCTTCGTCGCGGTGAAGGGCGCGGGCGGCGTGTCGTCGGCGCGCAGCACGCTCGAGGGCAGGTACGCCTGGGCCTGGGCGCAGAACATCTGGGCCGATATGCTGGGCTAAGCCTTCCCAGTGCTGCCGAAGCCGCCAGCGCCGCGCGCGCTGGCGGCGAACTGCTCCACCACCTCGAACTGCACCTGTACCACCGGCACCACCAGCAGTTGCGCGATGCGCTCCAGCGGCTCGATGGTGAACGCCGCCTTGCCGCGGTTCCAGACTGAAACGAAGATCTGACCCTGGTAGTCGGAGTCGATCAGCCCGACCAGGTTGCCCAGCACGATGCCGTGTTTGGCGCCCAGCCCCGAGCGCGGCACCAGGATCGCCGCGAGGCCCGGGTCGCCGAGGTGGATGGCGATGCCCGAGGGAACCAGCTGGCTGTCGCCGGGCTGCAGCACCAGCGGCGCGTCCAGGCAGGCACGCAGGTCGAGGCCGGCGGCGCCCGCCGTGGCGTACTGGGGAAGGTTACCGCGGAGCCTCGGGTCGAGGACCCGGACTTCAAGCTTTCGCACGCGCGCGCTTCTCTCCTGCGAGCATGGCGGCGATGTGCGCGACCAGCTTGCGCGCGAGCTCGAGCTTCGGCGCGCGCCCGAGCGCATGCTCGCCGCGGTCGTCGAACAGCGTGATCTCGTTGTCCTCGGCGCCCAGCGCGCGCTGCGCGAGGTTGGCGGCGAGCAGCGGGATGCCTTTCTTCGTGCGCTTGGCCTTTGCGTTCTGCGCCAGATTCTCGCTCTCGGCGGCGAAGCCGACGCAGAACGGCGCGTTCTTCATCGCCGCCACCCAGGCGAGGATGTCGGGGTTCTCGGCGAGCTCGAGCGTCATGCCGCCCGCGCCTTTCTTGATTTTCTGGGCAGAGCGGTTCTTCACCCGGTAGTCGGCGACCGCCGCCACGGCGATGAACACGTCGTTCGCCGGCGCCGCCTTCTTCACCGCCTCGAACATCTGCTCGGCGCTTTTCACGTCGACGCGCTCGACCCCCGCGGGCGCCGCCAGGGCCACCGGGCCGCTCACCAGCGTGACCTTCGCGCCCGCCTCGCGCGCAGCGCGCGCCACCGCATAGCCCATCCGGCCCGAGCTCGCGTTGGTGATCGCGCGCACCGGATCGATCGGCTCCTCGGTCGGCCCCGCGGTCACCAGCACGCGCTTGCCGGCAAGCAGCTTCGGCTGGAAGAAAGCCTCGATCTCGGCGACGATTTCCTCGGGCTCGAGCATGCGGCCCATGCCGACTTCGCCGCAGGCCTGGTCGCCCGCCGCCGGCCCGGCGAGGAACACGCCGTCGCCGCGCAGGGTGTGCAGGTTCCTCTGCATCGCCGCGTTTTCCCACATCTCGACGTTCATCGCCGGCGCCGCCATCAGCGGGCAGCGCCGCGCCAGGCACAGCGTCGAGAGCAGGTCGCCGGCCAGGCCGGCAGCGAGCTAGCCGAGGAAATCGGCGCTTGCCGGCGCCACCACGATCAGCTCGCGGTCGCGCGACAGCTCGATATGCCCCATGTTGTCCGGCACGCGTGGGTCCCACAGGTCGGTCCACGCGGTTTGGCCGGTAAGCGCCTGCAGGGTGACCGGGGTGACGAAACGGGTGGCCGCCTCGGTCATCGCGACGCGCACATCCGCGCCTTCCTTTACCAGGAGGCGGGCGAGCTGGGCAGCCTTGTAGGCAGCGACGCCGCCGGTGATGCCCAGCAACAGCCTTTTGCCCTTCAGGGTCATCGTGCGTGGAGCTGGCGCGTTAAGGGAAGCGGGATTCTAGGGGAATTCGCAGGAGGCCGCATTGGGCATCGCCGACTGGCCGCTGCTGGAACGGCCGCGCGAACGACTGCTGGCGCAGGGTGCCGGGAGCCTTTCGGACGCGGAGCTGGTCGCCGTGTGCCTGCGCTCGGGCATGCGCGGCAAGAGCGCCGTGAACTTGGCGCGCGAGCTCATCGCAGGGTTTGGCGGCGTCGCCGGCCTGCTTGCCGCCGACCTGGCGTCGCTGCGCAAGGTCTGTGGCCTGGGCACGGCGAAGGCGGCGCAGCTCGCCGCCGTGCTCGAGCTGGCGCGCCGCGCGTTGCGGGACGACTTGAAGTCGGGCAGCGCCCTCACGTCGCCAGGGGCGGTGCGCGACTACCTGCGCCTCGTGCTCGGCGGCCGCCCGCACGAGGTGTTCGTGTGCATCTACCTGGACGCGCAGCATCGCGTCACCGCGACCGCGGAACTGTTCCGCGGCACCCTCACGCAGACCAGCGTCTACCCGCGCGAGGTGGTGAAAGCGGCGCTGGCGGCAAACGCCGCCGCGGTGATCTTCGCCCACAACCACCCCTCGGGCGTGGCGCAGCCCTCGCAGGCCGACGAGCTGCTCACGCGCCAGCTGAAGGAGGCGCTCGCGCTGGTGGAGGTGAAGGTGCTCGACCACTTCATCGTCGCCGGCAACCAGGCCCTCTCGTTCGCCGAGCGCGGGCTGCTATAATCCGCGCCTTTCGCGTATTCCGGAGTCCGCCATGTCCCGTGTCTGCCAGGTCACCGGCAAGAAGCCGTTGAAGGGCAATTACGTCTCGCACGCCAACAACAAGACCAAGCGCGTGTTCCTGCCCAACCTGCACTACCGCCGCTTCTGGATCGAGAGCCAGAATCGCTGGGTGCGCCTGCGGGTGTCGACTGCCGGACTGCGCAAGATCGACAAGCTCGGCGTGGAAGCCGTGCTGGTGGAGATCCGCGCCAAGGCCGCGGCAAAGGCGAAGGAGGCCTGATCATGCGGGAGAAGATCAAGCTCGAATCGACCGCCGGCACCGGCCACTTCTACACCACCACCAAGAACAAGCGCACCAAGCCGGACAAGCTGGAGATGATGAAATACGATCCCAAGGCGCGCAAGCACGTGCTCTACAAGGAAACCAAGCTCAAGTAGCCCGTCCGGCAGCACCAATGAAAAGGCCCGCTCGCGCGGGCCTTTTTCTTTTCCGCAGCCTGCTCAGGCGTAGCTGCGCAGGCGCCGCGAGAAGTCCATCAGCGGCACGATGCCGCTCGCCTCGGCGCGATGGCACCAGTCCTGCAGCTGCCGCAGGAGCTGCTCTTTGGAAGCGTTGGAGCGCTCCCAGAGGGCGATCAACTCCGCGCGCATGCTCACCGCCACCTGCAGCGGCTTCGAGGGCTTGAGCGCCGCGGCGACGCGCTCGCGGTCTGCTTCGGAACCGTAGCCGATGCGCACCAGCGCGCGCTTCAGCGGCTTGAGCACCTCGGCATCGCGCGGCGACCAGTGCTGCAGCCGCGCCACCTCGTCGCTCCAGGTGCGCTTGAGCGCCTTGGCGTAGCGTGCCAGCACGTCGTAACGGTTGGTGATCACGGCGTGCAGGGTGTCGTAGTCGCACATGGTCTTCGCCGGCTCGAAGCGCGGCGTCGGCGCCACTTTCTTCACCGTGGCCAGACCCAGGGCCTCGAGGATGCGGATGTACATCCAGCCGATGTCGAACTCGTACCACTTGGCCGACAGCTTGGCCGAGGTGGCGTAGGCGTGGTGGTTGTTGTGCAGCTCCTCGCCGCCGATCAGGATGCCCCAGGGAACGATGTTCTTGCTGGCGTCCTCGAGGTCGAAGCTGCGGTAGCCCCAGTAGTGGCCGATGCCGTTGATCACGCCCGCCGCCCAGAACGGGATCCACACGATTTGCGTGAGCAGGATCAGGACCCCTGGCACCAGACCGAACAGGGTCACATTGAGCAGACCCATGATCGTCAGGCCGAGGATGGCGTAGCGCGAATAGATGTTGCGCTCGAGCCAGTCGTCCGGGGTGCCATGCCCGTAACGCTCCATGGTCTCGGGCTTGTGCGACTCATTCACGTACAGCAACACGCCGCCCCACAGCACGCTGTTGATGCCCAGTACCTGCGGGCTGTGCGGATCGTCTTCGGTCTCGCACTTGGCGTGGTGCTTGCGGTGGATCGCCGCCCACTCCTTGGTCACCATCCCGGTCGTAAGCCAGAGCCAGAAGCGGAAGAAGTGCGACGCGATCGGGTGCAGGTCCAGCGCGCGGTGCGCCTGGTGGCGATGCAGGAAGATGGTCACGGAGGCGATGGTGACGTGTGTCAGCCCCAGGGCCAGAAGCACCAGGCCCCACCAGGGCAGATCGAGCAGTCCGGAGAAAATCATTAGTTCTTTCTGATAGTTATGTGCGAACAGTGGGCTGGATTGTACGCGATTAGACCCCCCGCGCAACCAGAATATCCCCTATTGCGTGAGGCATTTCCTTACGGGAGCCTAACGTCCCGTTGCGGAAAGGGAATTTCTACCGGCGCTCATAGGCCACGGCGAAGAATCCGTCGCAACCATGCCGGTGGGGCCACAATCGCAGCCGCTCACCGCAATCGAGTTCGATACGCTGCGCGGCCAGCAGCGCCTGGCAGGACACCGGGGCAAAATCTGCATGCGCCGCCGCGAAGGCGTCCGCGATCGCCTCATTTTCTTCCGGCAGGATGCTGCAGGTTGCATACACCAGCCGGCCGCCCGGCTTCAGCAACCGCGCCGCGGCGGCCAGAATGCCGGCCTGCTTGGCGGCGAGTTCCGCGATCGCCTGCGGCCCATGGCGCCACTTGAGATCTGGATTGCGCCGCAGCGTGCCGAAACCGCTGCACGGCGCGTCCACCAGCACGCGCTCGAGCTTCCCGGCGAGGCGCTTCGCGCGCGCGTCGCCAGCGCCGGACAGTACCAGTGGGTGCACATTGGTCACCCCGGCGCGCGCCGCGCGCGGCGCAAGCTCGGCGAGGCGCTTCGCCGACACGTCCATGGCGTAGATGCGCCCGGTGCCACGCATCAGCATGGCGAGCGCGAGCGTCTTGCCGCCCGCGCCGGCACAGTAGTCGGCGATCATTTCGCCGCGCCGAGGCGCCAGCAAGTAGGCAAGCAGCTGGCTGCCTTCATCCTGCACCTCGACCGCGCCATGCTGGAACAGCGGATGGCGGTTGATTGCCGGCTTCGCGGCAAGGCGCAAGCCTGCCGGAGAATGCGGGGTCGGCGCAGCTTCGATACCGCTCGCGCGCAACTGCGCCAGCGCCTCGTCACGCCCGAGCTTGGCGAGGTTCACGCGCAGGTCGAGCGGCGCGGGGTTGAGCAGGCCCTGCGCCAAGCGCATCGCCTCCTCCTCGCCGTGCAGCGCGGCGAGCCGTTCCCACAGCCAGTCGGGCAGGTCGGCACGTACCGCGGCCGAGAAGGTCTCCGCCTTCGCGGCGCGGATGCGGGCGACGAGCGGCTGCTCGTCCTCGCGCACCACGCCCTCGAGCGCGCGCGCGGACAGGCCGCGCACGCGCACCAGCGAGGCGATTGCCAGGTCGCGAGGCGTTGCGGACTGCGCCGCGGCTTCCAGCGAGCGCCGGCGGCGCAGCACCGCGTACACGGTTTCGGCGACGAAGGCGCGGTCCTGCTGGCCGAGGTTGCGGTGTGCCCTGAAGTAGCGCGACACCGCTGCGTCCGCGGGGCCGGACGAGGACAGCAGCTCGCCGAGCAACGCCGCGGCGCGCGCCAGCTGGGCGCGGTAGATCACTGCGCCATGGTGATGCGTGCGGCGACCTGGTCGATGCGCGTGCCGTCCTTCTGCACCACGAGCACGCGCAGCGGCAGATAGGAGCGCGCCGCGTCGAACCAGACCTGCGTCGCGCGGCCACCGTCGTCGACCTGGTCGAGGCGCAGCGCGTCGAATTCGCCCGCGGGCAGACTGAGGCGCTCGCGGGCCACGACGCGGAAATGGTAGTGCGAGACGCCCTTGCCGTCGGCGACGTTGTACTCGATCGGCCCCGCGCTCGGCGCATGGAACGCGGGCGCGAAAAGAAAGCTCAGGCGGTCCTGCGCGTGCGGCGGCAGCGGTTTGACCTGCGGCCCGTCGCGAAACTCCTGGGTGAGCGTGTTCTCCTCCCAGGAGAACCGCGCCCTTGCGGTGTCGCGTCGCGGGCGCTTATCCATGTACTCGAGTGGCTGCAAGCCGCCGGTCGCGATCTTGCCGCGGCTCGTGCGCAGCACCTCCCCGAGCAGCGCCAGCAACCCGCTACCCTCCCAGGTCTCCGTGAGGCGGTAGGTCCGGCCATCATGCTCGAGCACATGCTTCACCGTGGCCAGTTGACTCCCGTTGTGCAGCACCTGGTAGTCGATCTCCACGCGCGCCGGCGGCGCCGCCTGGGCGGCTGCCGCGCAGCAAAGCGCGATCGCTGACCACCATCTACCCATGATGATCCTTAACGCGCACCCGATCCCCTTCGATGACCAGCTTGCCGTCGAGAAACCAGCGGATGGCCTGCGGATACAGCAGGTGCTCCTGCTCGAGGACGCGCGCCGCCAGCGTCTGTGCGGAATCGCCGGGCAGCACCGGCACCGAGGCCTGGGAGATGACCGGGCCTTGGTCCAGCTGCGCGGTGACAAAATGCACCGTGCAGCCGTGGCGCTGCACGCCCGCTGCAAGCGCGCGCGCATGGGTGTCCAGGCCCGGGAACTCGGGCAGAAGCGACGGGTGGATGTTCACCAGGCGGCCGGCGTAACGCGCGACGAAACCGGGCGTCAGCACGCGCATGAAACCGGCCAACGCCACCAGCTTGGGCGCGTGGCGGTCGATGGCGGCGGCGAGCGCCGCATCGAAAGACTCGCGCCCCGCGCAGGCGCGGTGCTCGACCACGCCGGTGGCCACGCCGTGGCGCGCGGCGACGGCAAGTCCCGCGGCATCGGCCTGGTTGCTGATCACCGCGCAGACGGGAATTCCGGCTTCGAGGATCGCCTGCAGGTTGCTGCCGCGGCCGGAGATGAGAACGACGACCGACATGAGGCGCGCAGTTTAAACCAGCCGCATCGCCGCATCGCCGTTCCATTCGGGCGGCATGGCCGGGTACGCGCGGCGCTTCACGCCGCAGGCTTGGTCATCGCGCCGGGCTGCACCCACTGATCGTAATCGGCCGCGCTGACATAGCCCAGGGCGAGCGCCGCGTCCTTGAGCGTACCGCCCTCCTGGTGCGCCTTTTTCGCGATCTCGGCCGCGCGGTCGTAGCCGATGTGCGGCGCGAGCGCGGTCACCAGCATCAGCGAGCGCTCCACCAGCTCGCGGATGCGCGATTCGTTGGCCCGGATGCCGCGCGCGCAATGCTCCTCGAACGAAGCGCAGCCGTCGGCGAGCAGGCGCACGCTCTGCAGGAAGTTGTGCGCCAGTAGCGGCTTGTACACGTTCAGCTCGAACTGGCCCGAAGCGCCGCCGATGCCGATTGCCGTGTCATTGCCGAGCACCTGCGCGCAGATCATGGTCAGCGCCTCGGCCTGCGTCGGGTTGACCTTGCCCGGCATGATCGAGCTGCCCGGCTCGTTCTCGGGAATCGACAGTTCGCCCAGGCCCGAGCGCGGACCGGAGGCAAGCCAGCGCACGTCATTGGCGATCTTGTTAAGCGCCGTGGCGAGCGTCTTCAAAGCGCCATGCGCGAACACCAGCGGCTCGTGGCCGGCGAGTGCCGCAAATTTATTGGGCGCCGGCTCGAAGGCCATGCCGGTAGCCTGCGCCAGGTCTTCGGCGACGCGCGCGCCGAACTGGGGATGGGTATTGAGGCCGGTGCCCACCGCTGTGCCGCCGATCGCCAGTTCGCAAAGCCCGGGTAGCGTCATCTCGATGGCGGCTTCGGCCTGCGCCAGCTGCTCGACGTAACCGGAGAATTCCTGCCCCAGCGTAAGCGGCGTCGCATCCTGCAGGTGCGTGCGGCCGATTTTCACGATACCCGCGAAGGCCTCGGCCTTGGCGGCAAGTGTCGCCTGCAGGCGCTCGAGCGCGGGCAGCAGGTCGTGCTCCACAGCGCGCGCCGCCGCGATATGCATGGCGGTGGGGAAGACGTCATTGGAAGATTGGCCGAGGTTGACGTCGTCGTTGGGATGCACCAGGCGCTTCTGGCCGCGCTCGCCGCCCAGCAGCTCGGAGGCGCGGTTGGCGAGCACCTCGTTCACATTCATGTTGGACTGCGTGCCCGAACCGGTCTGCCATACGACCAGCGGGAACTCCTCGTCGTGGCGGCCGGCGAGCACCTCGTCGGCGGCCTGCTCGATGGCCTGCGCCTTCTCCGGCGCGAGCAGCCCGAGCGCGCGGTTGACCCGCGCCGCGGAGCGCTTTACCAACGCGAGCGCGTGGATCACGGCGAGCGGCATGCGCTCGCCGGAGATGCGGAAGTAGCGGCGGCTGCGCTCGGTCTGCGCGCCCCACAGTCGTGCGGCGGGGACCTCGATGGTCCCGAACGAATCTCTCTCGAGGCGCGTGGCGCTCAAATTACTCCGCCAGGCGGCCCATTTTCCCGGCGCCGTAGTCCTGCTCCGCACGGCGGATTGCCGCCGCGCAGTCCATGACGAAGGGGCCGCCGAACACCATCGGCTCCTGCGGCGGTGCGCCCCCCAGCAGGATGACGTCGGCCCGCTCGTCGAGGTCGTTTGCAATCTCGATGCCGGCACCCTCGCGAGAAAACCGCAGCAGCTTGCCCGTGTCGGCCTCGACTTCGCCGAACCGTACGTGGCCGAGCGCCACGTAGGCGGCCAGGTCGAAGCCCGCCGGCAATTCGAGGTCGGCGCGTCCGCGGCCCGCCAGGGCCACGTGCGCGAGCAGCAGCGGCGAGTGCGTCGGCGCAGGGCTGTGCCGCCCCATCAGCTCGCCGCCCACCACGCGCAACTGCGCATCGCCGGCGCGAAACAGCGGCAGCGATTCGGCGGCGAAATGCCGGTACGTCGGTGCGATGAACTGCACCGCGCGCGGCAGCTTGGCCCACAGCTGCAGGCCGTGCAAGCGGCCCTGCTCGCCGCCGATCGGGCGCTCGGCGTGCACGACGCCGCTGCCCGCGGTCATCCACTGCACGCCGTGCCGGCCGATCTCGCCCTCGTTGCCGACCGAGTCGCGATGGTGCATGCCGCCCTCGAGCAGGTAGGTGACGGTCTCGATGCCGGCATGCGGGTGCGGCGGCGTGCCGCGGTCGCCCGGCGCCACTTGCAGCGGGCCGAAATGGTCGAGAAATATCCATGGGCCCACGCTGCGCAGGCTCGCATCGGGGAGCGCGCGGCGCACCAGCAGCGTCGGCGTAACCGGCGTGACATGCGAGGCGATGATGCGGGTGACCTCGCGCCGCAGCGCGATCGCGTCCATCATGGTCGCAACTCCCCGGGCAAATCGAACAGCAGCGCCTCCGCGTGCGCGCCGTGCTCGAGCAGCACCTGCGCGCCCGCCGGGAGCTTGAGCGCGTCGCCTGCGCCGAGCGCGTGCCCGTTTACATGCAGCTTGCCGCGCGCCAGGTGCACGTAGCCCAGGCGCCCCTGGGCGAGCGGGTGCAGGGCACGCTCCGCGCCATCGATGAGCGCCGCGTAGATGCGCGCGTCCTGGTGCAGGCGCACCGCGCCCTCGGTGCCCTCGGGCGAGGCGACCAGGCGCAGCCGCCCGCGCTTCGCGGCGGTGTCGAAGTGCTTCTGCTCGTAGGAGGGTTCGATGCCGGAGACATCGGGCTCGATCCAGATCTGCAGGAAATGCACGGCCTGCGCCTGGTGGTGATTGAACTCGCTGTGCCGCACACCGCGGCCCGCGCTCATCCTCTGCACGTCGCCCGGCACGATGGTCGATCCGTTGCCCATCGAGTCCTGGTGCGCGAGGGCGCCTTCCAGCACGTAGCTGACGATTTCCATGTCGCGGTGGCCGTGCGTGCCGAAGCCCGTGCCCGGCGCGACGCGGTCCTCGTTGATCACGCGCAGCGGCCCGTAGCCCATGTGGCGCGGGTCGTGGTAATCGGCGAAGGAGAAGCTGTGGTAGGACTTCAGCCAGCCGTGGTCGGCATAGCCGCGCTCGCCTGCGGGTCGCAGTTCGGTCATCTCGGTTTCATCGGTGGTATGCGTTGGATCGCAATCCGGCGCACAAGTTTCCCGCGGTTCGCGCCCCGGGCAAGGGTCCGGCTCAGGCCCGCTTCTGCTCGCCCTGCTGGTCGCGTTCCGCGATCTCCTGGTGCACCTTGGCCATGTCGAGCGACCTGGCCTGTGTGATCACCTGCTCCAGGGCGGACGCGGGCAACGCGCCCGCCTGCTGGAACAGCACCACCTTCTCGCGGAACACCATCAGCGTCGGGATCGAGCGGACATTGAAAGCGCCGGCCAGTTCCTGCTCCTGCTCGGTGTTGACCTTGCCGAACACCACGTCCTGGTGCGCCTCGGCCGCCCGGTCGTAGATCGGCGCGAAGCTGCGGCAGGGACCGCACCACGGCGCCCAGAAATCCACCACGACCATCGGGCTTTCCGTGATCACTTTCTCGAAATTGTCCTTGCCCAATTCGACCGTCGCCATGCCGGCCTCTCGTCAAAAACGCGCAGTGTACTCTAGCTTCCATGGGTGAATATGTGGGCCGCTTCGCCCCGTCGCCGACGGGGCCTTTGCACTTCGGTTCGCTGGTCGCCGCGCTCGCCAGCCACATGGAGGCGAAGGCCGCGAACGGCAAGTGGCTGCTGCGCATGGAGGACCTGGACCAGCCGCGCGAGCAGCCCGGCGCGGCGGATGCAATCCTGCGCGCCCTGGAAAAGCTCGGCCTCGGATGGGACGGGCCGGTGCTCACCCAGAGCTCGCGCCTGGAGCGCTACCGGGCGGCGCTCGATGAGCTCTCGCAGCGCGGCTTTACCTATCCCTGCGCCTGCACCCGCAGGGAGCTCGAGGATTCCGCCCTCGCCATCGACGGCTCGAAAATCTACCCGGGCACCTGCCGCCACGGCCTCGCGCCCGGCAAGGCGGCGCGCACGCTGCGCCTGCGCACGCACGCTGCGCCCATCGGCTTCGCCGACCTCATCCAGGGCTGGACCGAACAGAGCGTGGGCAAGGAAGTCGGCGATTTCGTCCTGCTGCGCGCGGACGCCATCTACGCCTACCAGCTCGCGGTGGTGGTGGACGACATGGACCAGGGCGTTACCGACGTAGTGCGTGGCGCGGACCTGCTCGATTCCACCGCACGCCAGATCCACCTGCAGCGCCTGCTTGGGTGCCGCCCGCCGCGTTACGCCCACGTGCCGGCGGCGGTGAACGCCGCCGGCGAAAAGCTCTCCAAACAGACCGGTGCCGAGCCGCTCGATCTCTCGGACCCGAAAGCGGAACTGGCGCGCGCGCGGCGCTTCCTCGGACAGGACGAGGACGGCTGGGATCCCGCGCGCGTGCCGCGCGTGCGGGTGCAGGCTATTTCCGCGCTGGAATGACGACCGTCGCAAGGCAGGCGAGCACCAGGCCGAGCGCCGCGAATTCCAGCCAGCCCGGGCGCTCGCCGAGAAACAGCATCCCCGAGAACACGCCCACCACCGGCGTCATCAGCATGGCGAGCGAGAAAGTAGTCACCGACACCGAAGTGGCGAGCTTGATCCAGGCCCAGTGCGCCCAGGCGAAGGAAAAGAGCACGTTGTAGGCCACCGCAAGCGACGGCCACAAGCTCACTTCGCCGAGCGCACTGAAGTCGTCGAACAGCAGCGCGCCGAGATAGATCGGGACCCCGCCGATGAGCATCATCCAGGCGGTGAGCGCGGCCACCGGCGCCTGCACCGGGTATTTCTTCTGCAGCAGCGTGCCGATCGCCCAGGTGCAGGCGGCGCCCAGCACCATCAGCGCGCTCAGCGGCACGCCGGTGAGGCTGGTGAATTCCTGCACCAGGAGCAGCGCCATGCCCGCCATGCCCAAGCCAAGGCCGAGAAGCTTGCGCACCGTCATGCGCTCGCCGAGGAAACACACCGACAGCGGGATCGCCCAGGCGGGCATGGTGTAGGCGAGGATCGCCGCGCGCCCGGACGGGATCAGCCGCAGCCCGAACACCACCAGCAGGTTCCAGCAGGTGATGGAGAAAAAGGCGATCAGCGCGACCCGGCCCCACTGCGAGCGCGGGATGGAGAGGGGCTGGCCGCTCGCCTTCAGCACGGCGAACAGCACGCCCGAGCCGGCGGCGAGGCAGAAAGTGCGGAACGTGAATGGCGCGACCTCGGAAATCGCCACCTTCATCGCCGTCCAGTTGAAGCCCCAGACCAGCGTGATGCCGATGAGCACCCACCACAAGTGCCGCGGCAGGTGTTCCGACGAAATGCTCATCCCTTGCTCACCAGCCAGACCGCGAGCATGGCGAGCCCCATGCCGGCGGCGGAGTACGCAGTATAGGTTTCGCCGAACAGCGGCCAGGCGACCAGCGCGGTGCACGGCGGCACCAGGTACATGAGGCTCGCAACCTTGGTCGCGGCACCGTGGCGGATGAGCCAGAACAGCAGGAACACCGCGCCAAGGGACAGCGCGAACACGAGCCAGGTGATGGCGAGGACGAGCTCCAGGTTCCAGGCCACCTGGCGCGTCTCGAACAACAGGGCGACGGGCGCGAGCACCAGGAAGGCGGCGCCGAACTGGATCGCCGCGCCGGTGCGCAGGTCGATGTGCGCGCAGTGACGCTTTTGCCACACGGCGCCCAGGCTGATACTCGCCAGCGCCAGCACCGAGAGCGCCGTGGCGGCAAAGCCCACGCTTTCCAGCACCCACTTTTCGCGCACCACCAGCGCCACGCCGGCGATGCCCAGGGCGAGCCCCAGCCACTGGCGCGCGTTGGTGCGCTCGCCCAGCAGCCAGCCGCCCAGCACCGCCGCGAGGATCGGCTGGAGCGCGGTAATTAGCGCCGAGACACCCGCCGGCATGCCACGCGACAGCGAGAGGAATACGCCGCCGAGGTAGCCGCCCTGGATCAAGGCGCCCGCAAATGCCATATGCAGGAATTCGGCCCTGGTCCGCGGCCAGGGTGCACGCATCAGCCAGCACAGGGGCAGGAGGATCGCGAGCACCGCGATGAAGCGAATCTCCAGGAATGTCGCCGGTTCAGCGTAAGGAAGCCCTAACTTCGCGCCGATGAACCCGGTGCTCCAGAGGACGACGAACAGGCCCGGGAAGACCCAGGCGGCACGTCGCACGGGATCGGTGCCAGCAGCGCTCGCGCTCATGCCGGCATTGTCGCCGGCGGCGGCCGCCTCCGCAGCAGCGTTTCAGGTCCTCGTCCCAAGCCATTTGAAACGAACCGGAAATCCCCTTCTGCCGGGATTCCACGAAAGATCAAGGGTTTATGCTGCGTCGCACAAAACGTTTGACTTTCAAGGGTCGGCGCGTAAACTACGGGTTGCTGCGCTGCACCAATGAACGCCGAAACCAGACGCACCTAATTTTACTTACCAAGGAGCCAGACCATGTATGTGACCCCAGAGCAGATCCAGACGGCCGGCAAGACCAACGTGGACACGATGCTTTCTTTCGCCGCAATGCAATTCGCCGCGATCGAGAAACTCGCGACCCTGAACGCCAACGCCGTGAAGTCCGCGTTCGAAGACAGCCTCAGCAATACCCGCGCCCTGTTCGGCGCGAAAGACGTGCAGGAGTTCATCAGCCTGCAGAGCACCCTGGCGACGCCCGCGATCGAGAAGGCCATCGCCTACTCGAAGAGCGTGTACGAAGTCGCGACCGAAACCAACGCCGGGATCTCCAAGGTGGCCGAGCAGCGCGCCGCCGAGTGGAACGAGAACCTCACCGCCCTGCTGGACAAGGCCGTGAAGAACGCGCCCGCCGGCTCCGACGTCGCAGTCGCCGGCATCAAGTCGATGCTCGCAGCCGCCAACTCGGCCTATGACAACTTCACCAAGGTGACCAAGCAGGCGACCGAAATCGCCGAAGCCAACGTCGCCGCCGCGACCGAGACCGTGAAGGGCCTCGCAAAAGCAAAAAAAGCCGCCTGAGCGCCAAACCGGGCCGCAAGCCGGCCCGATCAAGCGCCAAGCGCAGCAGCCCGAAACGCAGGGTTGCGACGAAGAAAAAGAAAAAGTAGCAGGGAAAGCCCGCCGTCCGGCGGGCTTTTCATTTGTGCTGGAAAATAGCGACGGACCCCATTTTCCATGCTCTCCGTCGTCGTCAACTTTTTCAACAACCGCCGTGAAGCGCGCAATACACTGCATTCGCTTACCGCGGGCTACCAGTGCGGCGCCGAGGGCCTGGCCTACGAGGTGATCGCGGTGGACAACGGCTCGAGCGAGCCCCTGTCCGAGGCCGAGGTGCGCGCCTACGGCCCGCAGTTCCGCTACTGCTACGTGGATCAAGCCTCCGTGTCTCCGGCAGCGGCGATCAACGCCGCCTGCCGCGACGCCGCCGGCGAGCAGCTGCTGGTAGTCATCGACGGCGCGCACATCCTCTCGCCGCGGATCCTGCAGCGCTCGTGCATGGCGTTCGACGCGCTGCCCTCGCCCTTCATCGCCACGGTGCCCTTTCACCTCGGTCCCAAGCAGCAGTACGACTCGGTGCTCGAGGGCTACAACCAGCAGGTGGAGGACGACGTGCTCGCCACCAGCGGCTGGAAACAGGACGGGTACCGGCTTTACTCCGCGACCGCGGCGTTTGCCGACGCCAGCGAGGGCTGGTTCGGCATGCTGTTCGAGAGCGGTTGTTTCGGGCTGCGCAAGCGCGACTTTTTCGCGCTGGGCGGCTACGACGAACGCTTCCAATCGCGCGGCGGCGGCCTGGTGAACCTGGACCTGTTCCGGCGTGCGCTGCTGCGCACGGAGCTGGATTACGTGGTGCTGCTGGGCGAAGGCACTTTCCATCAGTTCCACGGCGGCGTCACCACCAATCAGCCGCGCGATCGCCAGCCCTGGGCAATCTTCGAGGAGGAGTACATCCGCCTCCGCGGCACGCCCTACCAGCGGGTGCCGCGCGCGCCGCTGTTGCTCGGCGCGATTCCCGCCGAAGCCCTGCGCGTCGCCAAGTACTCGGCGGCCAAGGGCCTGGAACTGTGGGAGAAGAAAAAGTAGTGCCGGGCCCTACGGCTGGAGGGCGGCGCGCACGGCGTCCTCGACATTTTCGAGGAACACGAAATTCAACTGCGCTTTGGCCTCGGCCGGGATGTCCTCGAGGTCTTTTTCGTTCCTCTTGGGCAGCAAGACGGTCTTGATGCCGGCGCGCAGCGCGGCCAGGGTCTTTTCCTTCACCCCGCCGATCGGCAGCACCAGTCCGCGCAGCGAGATCTCGCCCGTCATCGCCACATCCGAACGCACCGGCTTGCCTTCCAGCAAGGACGTCAGGGCGAGGAACATCGCCACCCCCGCGCTCGGGCCGTCCTTGGGCGTGGCGCCCGCCGGCACATGCACGTGGATGTCGGTCTTCTCCAGTGAGTCGCCACTCCAGGTTTTGGCGAGCGTGAGTGCCGCCTGCGCGGACTCCTTCATCACGTCGCCCAACTGCCCGGTGAGGATGAGCTTGCCCGAGCCCGGCACCTGGGCGGCCTCGATGAACAGGATGTCCCCGCCCACCGGCGTCCAGGCGAGGCCCGTGGCCACGCCCGGCACCGCGGTGCGCAGCGCCACCTCGTTCTGGAATTTGCACGCGCCGAGGATGGCGTGCAGGTCGCCCGCGTCCACCGCCACGGCTTCAGCCTTGCCTTCCGCAATCCGCATCGCGACGTGCCGCAGCACCGAGCCGATCTCGCGCTCGAGATTGCGCACGCCCGCTTCGCGCGTGTAGCCGGCGATGATCGCGCGCAGCGCCGCATCGGTGAACGACGCCTGCGCCATCTGCAATCCATTGGCCTCGAGCTGCTTGTTCACCAGGTACTTGCGGGCGATCTGCAGCTTCTCCTCCTCGGTGTAGCCGGGAAGCTGGATGATCTCCATGCGGTCGCGCAGGGGCCCGGGGATCGTGTCGAGGATGTTCGCCGTGGCGATGAACAGCACCCGCGACAGGTCGAAATCCACGCCCAGGTAGTTGTCGCGGAATTTCGCGTTCTGCTCCGGGTCGAGCACTTCCAGCAGGGCCGAGGACGGGTCGCCGTGGAAGCCGCCCGCGCCGGTCTTGTCGATCTCATCGAGCATCAGCACGCCCGAGCGCGTTTCTGCGCGCTTGAGCGCCTGGATCACGTTGCCCGGCAGCGCGCCAATGTACGTCCTGCGGTGGCCGCGGATTTCCGCTTCGTCGTGCAGGCCGCCCAGCGCCACGCGCTGGAACTTGCGCCCCGTGGCCCTGGCGATCGACTGGCCGAGCGAGGTCTTCCCGACCCCCGGGGGGCCGACGAAACACAGGATCGGGCTCTTGCCTTCGGGGTTGAGCTTCCTCACCGCCAGGTACTCGAGGATGCGGCGCTTTATTTTCTCCAGTCCGTAGTGATCATCGTCCAGCACCTTCCTCGCCTCGGCGATGTCCATCGCCTTCTGCGGCTCGGCCTTCCACGGCAGCTCGGCCATCAGTTCCAGCCAGGTGCGCAGCATCGAGGCCTCGCCCGAGCTCTCGCCCATGCGCGAGAGGCGCTTGAACTCCTTCCGCGCGGCCTTGAGCGTTTCCTCGGGCATGCCCGCGTCCTCGAGCGCTTTCTTCAGCCCATCGAGCTCCGCGGCCGTGTCCTCACCGTCGCCCAGTTCCTTCTGGATCTGGCGCATCTGCTCGCGCAGCACGTGCTCGCGCTGGCGCTCGTCGAATTCCTTCTTCGTCTTGTCGCCGATTTCCTTGGACAGGCGCAGCACGCCCACGCGCTCGCCCAGGTGCACCAGCACCTTGTCGAGGCGCTGCTTCAGCTCGAAAGCCTCGAGGATCGACTGCTTTTCCTCGCTCTCGATGTCGAGCAGGTTGGCCACCATGTCGGCGAGCTGCGAGGCCGAGTCGATGCCCTGCACCGCAGCGGCAAGCTCGTCGGGGACGTGCGGCAGCAGCTTGATTGCCTCGGCAGACTGCGTCTTCAACTGCAGGAAGCGCGCCTCGACGTCTTCGCCGCCCTCGGTGGCCTCCGGCACCCACACCACGCGCGCCACGAGGAACGGCCAGCCCTCGAGGAACTCGACGACGCGAAACCTGGCCTGGCCCTGCACCGCGAGGTGGTGCGCGCCTTCGCTGGAAGGCACGTAGCGCACGATGTCGCCCGCCGTGCCCACCCAATGCAGGTCGTTCGGGCCGATGCTGTCGAGTTTGGGGTCGCGCTGCAGGACGAAGCCCACCTTGCGCGACTGGCGCACGGCCTCGTTGGCCGCGGCGATGGACGAGCTGCGCCCCACCGCCACCGGCGAGATCACGCCCGGAAACAGCACGGCATTTCGCATCGGGATCAGGATCAGTGCGTCGTCGGGGATGGGGCGTACGGCGAGCGAGGTCGAACGCGCGCCTCGGCCGGGCTTCCCGCTGCCGCCCGTAGCGCCGCTTTCCAGGGCGTCCTGCTTCCTGCTCCAAAAGTTCATGCTGGTCTCCCGGTTCCTGGCGGATGCAGGTGTCGCCAGCGTAGGTGCGGGCGAATGCGGGGGAATCAAGAGGCAGCGAGCAGCCTCGGCAGCCACAGGGCCAGCCCGGGAAAGGCCACCGGCAGCGCCTCGCGCGGTGCGCGATACTTGCGGTCCGGAGGAATCCCCCTGATGCAATGGCAGGAACGCCTGCGCGGACTGTCGCGCGAACAGCTGCTTGGCATGCGCCGCGGCATCGAGAAGGAGTCGCTGCGCTCGCAGCCCGACGGCGCGCTCGCGCTCACGCCGCACCCGGCCGCGCTCGGTTCGGCGCTCGCGCATCCGAACATCACCACCGATTTCAGCGAGTCGCAGCTCGAGCTCATCACCGGCGTGCACGCGAGCGCCGAGGCCTGCCTGGAGGAGCTGACGCACATCCACCAGTTCGTCTATCGCGCCATCGGCGAGGAGCTGATGTGGGCCGCGAGCATGCCCTGCGGCCTGCCCGCGGAACAGGACATCCCCATCGGGCGCTACGGCACGTCGAACGTCGGGTGCGCGAAGACCGTGTACCGCAACGGCCTGTCCTGGCGCTACGGGCGGCGCATGCAGACCATTTCGGGCATCCACTACAACTGGTCGATGCCGGGGCTGGGGAACGCCGAGTACTTCGCGCTGATCCGTAATTTCCGCCGTCACGGCTGGATGCTGTTCTATCTGTTCGGTGCCTCGCCCGCAGTGTGCTCGAGCTTCGTCGAAGGGCGCGCGCACCCTTTGCAGGAGTTGAAGCCGGGTACGCTGTACCTGCCGCACGCGACTTCGCTCAGGATGGGGCGTCTGGGCTACCAAAGCGACGCGCAATCCTCGCTCGCCGTGATCTGCAACGACCTCCAGACCTACGGTGCCACGCTGCAGCGCGGCCTGACGCAGGTGCACCCGGCCTACCAGAAGATCGGCGTGCGCGAGCCGGGCGCCCTGGGCGACGGCCCCGAAACCTACCGGCAACTGTCCACCACGCTGCTGCAGATCGAGAACGAGTTCTACGGCAAGATCCGTCCCAAGCGCACCATCGGGCCCGGAGAGCGCCCACTGCATGCGCTGCGCGAGCGCGGCGTGGAATACGTGGAAGTGCGCCTGATGGACCTCGACCCTTTCGCTCCGGTGGGCATCACGCTGCCGGTGATGCGCTTCCTCGACGTGTTCCTGCTGCACTGCCTGCTCTCCGACAGCCCGCCCGACACGCCGGAAGAAATCGCCTGCGTGTCGCGCAACCAGGAGTGCGTCGCGGAACGCGGGCGCGAGCCCGGACTGCGCCTGGGCTGCGGGCCGGAACTGATCGGCCTGCACGACTGGGGCGAGCAGCTGCTCGCCGAGTGCGAACCGGTGGCCGCGGCGCTGGACGCCGCCTGCGGCGGACGCGACTTTCGCGAGGCGAATGCGCAGCAGCTGGCGGTGCTGCGCGATCCTGCGCGCACCCCTTCCGCGAAGGTGCTGGTCGAGATGCGGCGCAGCTACCAGGGTTCCTACACGGACTTCGTGCGCGAGCTCTCGCGCAAGCATCGGGAGACGCTTGGCAAGTTGCCGTTGCCGCGCGATCTCGAGGAGCGCTACGCCAGCATGGCCGGGGAATCCCTCGCGGCACAAAAACTGATCGAGGCGGCCGATGCGCTGCCGTTCGAGGAGTATCGCAAGAAATACCTGGCCGCGGAACGGCTGGGCAAATGAACCAGGAGGAGCCACGCATGCCCACCACCACTGCAAGCGGACTGATCATCGATGACAACGTGCTCGGCAGCGGCGCGGCGGCCGCGCCCGGCCAGCAGGTTTCCGTGCACTACACCGGCTGGCTGTTCTACGGCGGGGAGCGCGGGAAAAAGTTCGATTCCAGCAAGGACCGCGGCGATCCGTTCGAATTTCCGCTGGGCGGCGGGCGGGTGATCAAGGGCTGGGACGAAGGCGTCGCCGGCATGAAAGTCGGCGGCAAGCGCACCCTCACCATCCCGCCCCATCTGGGCTACGGCGCGCGCGGCGCGGGCGGTGCAATTCCGCCCAACGCCACCCTGATATTTGAGGTCGAGCTCCTCGGAATCGAGAAATAGTACCGGCGGCGGCAAGCTCGACTGCGCTAGACTGAGCGGCGTAGGGGGGGCAACACTGAGCAGTTGAAAGGAGTGCCGTATGGCTGATTCTCCGTTCTGGATGATCTGGCCCGGTAACGCAGCGCTTTCCGCGCTGATTTTGTTCCTGATCGCCATGCCATTCCTGTACGCGGCCCGCATGCCCGTGCACGGGCTCCTGCGCGCGCTCGGGCAGCTTGCCGGCGGGCCCTTGCGCATGTGTTCGCGCTGGCTGCTCGACGCGGCGCGCACCCTGCAGGAGCGCAACCGCGCCGTGCTGCTCGCACAGGGGCGCGAGGAAACCGGCCAGCAGATCGCACGCGAGTTCGAGCGCGTCGCGGCGTTGGTGCGCCACGACCTGGAAGGCTACCCGGCACTGCAAAGGAAGCTGCTCGACGAGATCACCCGCGTCGAGGAGGATTACCGCAAGTGCGGCGAGGTGCCGCCGCCCCCGCCCGAGTGGATCGAGGCGGTCACCGCGGTCGCCAAGGTGAAGTCGAACGGCAACGAGATGGTGCAGCGCATCCTCGAGGAAATCCAGAAGTCGGTGGTGGTGATCCACGACAAGGCGCTCGCCGAGTACCGCCGCGCCTACCAGTCGCGCCACAAGATCCTCGACGGCTTCATGCCGTTCTGGCGCTCCCTGGACAAGACGCTCGCGCGCACCGACAGCAAGATCACCAGCCTGACCGAGCGCGCCTCGGTGATCGACGCGCAAATGGAGAAGTTCGAGCAGATCGCGAAGAAGACGGACAAGGCCGAGCACGCCCTGACGGTGTCCGCGCTCACGCAGTTCTTCATCGCCGCGCTGGTGCTGTTGATCGCCGCCGGCGGCGCGCTGATCAACTTCAAGCTGATCGCGCTGCCGATGTCGGAGATGGTGGGCGCCGGGGACTACCTGACGAGCACGCTGCGCACCTCCGAGGTAGCCGCGCTGGTGATCATCTTCGTCGAGGCAACCATGGGGCTGTTCCTCATGGAGACGCTGCACATCACGCATCTTTTCCCGCGCATCCACAGCCTCGGTGAGGTGATTCGCAAGCGCATGATGTGGGCCTCGTTCGTCCTGCTGCTCACCCTGGCGGGGATCGAGGCCGCGCTCGCGCTGATGCGCGACATGCTGATCGCCGACAAGCAGGCGCTGCTGCAATCGCTGGCGGCGACGCAGGCCGTCGTGGCGGACGGATGGCTGACGCGCATCCCGACGGCGGGGCAGATGCTCCTGGGCTTCATCCTGCCCTTCGCGCTCGCGTTCGTCGCCATCCCGCTCGAATCGTTCATCAACTCGGCGCGCACTGTGGGCGGCGCGGCGCTCGTGATCCTCGCGCGCGCGGTAGCGGTGGCGCTGCGGCTCGCTGGCAGCTTCATCCGGCAGCTCTGCCGCGTGCTGATCATGGTCTACGACATCTCCATCGTGCTGCCGCTGCTCGGAGAGCGCCTGGTGAAGGCCGGCCGTGCGGGCGCCAAGGCGCGCGGCGCCGGCTTGCAGGCGGGAGAGCGCTCATGAGGCGGCGCGCGTTCGTCGTTTCGGTCCCGCTCCTCGGCCTGGCGTACGCCGCGGGTTGCACCGACCAGCGCAGCCACGCGCACGCGGTATACATGCTGGTGGATACCTCCGGCACCTACGCGCAGGAAATCGGCAAGGCCCAGCTGATCGTCAACTACCTCCTCGGCAGCCTGCAGCCTGGCGATTCGCTGGCGGTGGCGCGGGTGCGCAGCCGAAGCTTCAGCGAGAAGGACATCATCGCCAAGGCGACCTTCGACAACCGGCCCTCGCAGGCCAATGCGCAAAAACGCGCGCTCAAGGAAAAGGTCGAGGCCTTCACCGCTTCCGCGCGCGGCAGCGTGAATACCGACATCACCGGGGGCCTGATCCAGGGGTCCCAGTTCCTGAAAGAAACCGGGGCAGGCAGGAAGACCATCCTCATCTTCTCCGACATGCAGGAGGAGTTGGACAAGGCCACGGTGCGCAACTTCCCCATCGACCTGAAGGACATCCGCGTGGTGGCGGTGAACGTGGTGAAGTTGAGTACCGACAACATCGACCCGCGGCGCTACATGGGGCGGCTGGAGGACTGGCAAAAGCGCGTGAAGGCCGCCGGCGCCAGCGAGTGGCGGGTGATCAACGACATCGAACACCTGGACGCACTGCTGAAAGGCTAGCGCCAGCGCTGCGGGCGAAGCCTGCCAGGAAGGTAGAGCGGGTGCGCGGGCTCACCGTTGGCGTTTCGGCGCAGAACGTGGAGCGCGATGCGGGCCTGGTGCAGGAGGCGCCGCACTTGCGCCGAGCGCTCGAGGTGCGCGCCGTGGTTCCCCCAGGCGCAGACGACGAGTTTTGATTCCTTCGCGGCGCGCAGGATCGCGGCGTCGTTGCCTTTGCCCACCGGATCCCTGGCGGCCTTCATCTCGCCCGGGTCGGTGGCGCGCCAGGCGAAGACATTCGTCACCAGCAGCGCGCCGTAGCCCCAGCGTTCCGCGTAGTCCCGTGCGCGGGAGCAGGTCGGATCGAGAACCTTCTCGTCTGCGGTGCTTGGATTGAGCATGAGGAAGTTGGCAACGGGTTTCGATTCGTCCCATATGCGCCAGAGCAGCGTGCGCCAGCGGCGGCAGGCGGAGAAGGTGGCGCCCGAAGCGCCCGCGAGCATCGGCACGCTTGCATGGTTCATCGGCCGGATACTAAGCCCGTCCTGGGAACGCTATAGACTTGCGCCCCCGTGCCCATCCTCACCCTCCTCGAGGGCCAGCTCGCCTACGGCGATTTCCCGCTGCTCGACCGCGCCGCGTTCTCGATGGATGCGGGCGAGCGCATCGGCCTCATCGGCCGCAACGGCACCGGAAAGTCTTCGCTGCTCTCCGTGATTACCGGCAAGGCGACGCTGGATGACGGCGAGCTGCGCAAGAGCGAGAGCCTGCGGCTGTCGTCCGTCGAGCAGGAGCCCAGGCTCCCGCACGCGCCCACGCTGCGCGCGAGCCTCCTCCTGCGCGGGCACATTCCTTCCATCCATGACGAGCGCGAGCGCTGGCAGGTGGAGGCGCGGCTCACCGAGTTCCTGCACCGCTTCGGCCTGGACGAGGAGCTCTCGCCCGATGCGGCCTCCGGCGGCGAGGCGAAGCGCGCGGCGCTCGCGCTGGCCTTCGCGCTGCAGCCCGAGCTGCTGCTCCTCGATGAGCCGACCAACCACCTCGACATTGCCGGCATCGAGCAGCTCGAGACCCTGCTCCTGCGCCAGCAGGCGGCGATCGTCGTCACCCACGACCGCGCCTTCCTCGACCGCGTCTGCACGCGCATCCTCGAACTGGACCGCGGCATGCTGCGCTCCTACCCGGGCAACTACTCCGCCTACGAGGGGGTGAAGGCGAACGAGCTCGCCGCGGAGGCCGTGGCGCAGCGCAAGTTCGACAAGTTCTGGGCCGAGGAAGAGGTCTGGATCCGCAAGGGGGTGGAAGCGCGGCGCACGCGCAATGAAGGCCGCGTGCTGCGCCTGGAGCGCCTGCGCGACGAGCGCGCGTCGCGGCGCGAGCGCCTCGGCTCGGTGAAGCTCTCGCTCTCCGCCGGGCAGCGCTCGGGCAAGCTGGTGGCGGAGCTGAAGGGGGTCTCCAAGTCCTTCGCCGGGCGGCCCATCGTGAAAGACCTCGAGCTCCTGATCAGCCGGGGCGATCGCCTGGGCCTGATCGGCGCCAACGGCGCGGGGAAAACCACGCTCATCAAGCTGATCCTCGGCACTCTCGAGCCCGATGCCGGCAGCGTGCGCCTCGGCACCAACGTCCAGCCCGCCTACTTCGACCAGATGCGCGAGGCGCTGGATCCGGAGCAGACCGTCGCCGAAACCATCGCCCCGGGCTCGGACTGGGTCGAACTTTCCGGCGGGCGCAAGCACGTCATGAGCTACCTCGGCGATTTCCTCTTTCCGCCGCGCCGCACGCAGTCGCCGGTGCGCATGCTCTCCGGCGGGGAGCGCAACCGGCTGCTGCTCGCACGCCTGTTCGCCAAGCCCGCGAACGTTCTGGTGCTCGATGAGCCGACCAACGACCTGGACATCGAGTCGCTCGAATTGCTCGAGGCGGCGCTGCAGGATTACGACGGCACCTTGCTGCTGGTGAGCCACGACCGCGCGTTCCTCGACAACGTCGTGACGCAGACCCTGGCGGCGGAAGGCGGCGGTACGTGGAAGGAGTACGTCGGCGGCTACACGGACTGGGTGCGCCAGCGCCCCGCGGCGATGACCGAGGAGAAGGCCGGGTCGAAGGCGGCGGCGCGGGAAAAGGGCCGCGTGAAGCTCAGCTACAAGGAAATGCGTGCGCTGGAGTCTCTGCCGGTCGAGATCGAAGCGCTCGAAGCGGAGCAACAGGCGCTTGCCGCGAAGATGAGCGCGCCGGAGTATTTCAGGAAGTCAGCTGATGCCTTGCGCGCCGATCAGAGACGCGGCGGCGAGCTCGAGGCGCTGCTGATGGAGAAGCTGGAGCGCTGGGAGGCGCTGGAAAGCAAGTCCAAGGCCGCAGTTTCCTAACCGGCGCGGCGCCTTCAGAGCGGAATCTTGGGCTCGGGCTCCGTCCGCGGTTTTTTCGCCTGTTTGACGCTGCCGCCTTCATCCTCCCATTCCTGATCGGCCACTACTTGCGCAGCCTTGGGGGTCAATTCCTTGGCCGGCGCTGTCGACAGCTTGCCTTTGAGCATTGACCAGCTGGTGTTCAGCCATTTGGTATAACGCGCTGGAAGCGTTGTGGAGGGAGGTTTCATCGCGCCATGCTCCGCCCCCGGCGCCGCGCCCGTCTGTGCGTCAACGCACCGGCGGGGTCGTAGTTCAGGGGGCCGTTGCGCGCACGCGCAGAGTCCGCGCGCGCCAGCCCGCGGCGCCGGCTGCGACGCCGCAGCCGGCGGCGATCGCGAAAGCGAGCATGTAGCTTCCCGTGTGGTCGAACAGGTAGCCCGCCATCCAGGGGCCTATGGCGCTGCCCGCGGCGCTCCCCATCAGGCCCACGCCGACGATGGTGCCGAAGTGCGGTCCGCTGAAGCGGTCGCTCACCATCGCCGGGATGAGCGAGGCGGTGACCGAGTAGCCCAGGCCGAGGAGCACCGCGTAGCCGTAGATTGCCCAGTGCGCGGGCGCGGCGCCTATCGCGGCGAGCGCCGCCACGCTCGCCACCATGATGGCGATGCCGGCGAAGTACACGAACTCGCGCTCCACGCGGTCCGAGAGCCAGCCGCCACCGGTCTTGCCGACGATGCTGGCGGCGCCGACCACGCCGACCACCGAGGCGGCGATGAGCGCGGTGGCGCCCTGGTCGACGAGGTAGGCCACCTGGTGCACGTGCAGCGTCTGCGAGCAGACGTTGCCGAAGAAAAACGCCGCGAGCATCAGCCAGAAAGGCGTGCCGCGCATGGCTTCGGCGAGGGTGGTCGTCGACGGGGATTTTTGCGCTGTGGCGGTGGGCTGCGGCGCGGGCCGGCGCGCGGGCGCCTGGCGCAACAGGAAGATCGAGGAGGGCACGATCCACAGCACGCAGATCGCGGCGAGCACGCGGAACGCCGTGCGCCAGCCGTAGGCGTCGATCAGGAGCTGCGTGAGCGGCACCACCAGCAGCATGCCCACGCCCACGCCCGAGCTGACGATGCCCAGCGCGAGGCCGAGCTGGTCCTGGAAGTCGCGCTGCACCTGCACCAGCGCCGGCACCCAGCCCGCCGCCGCCACGGCGAGCGCGGTGAACACGCCGAAACCGAGGTACAGCTGCCAGGGGGTGGAGATGTAGCTGTCGGCCCACAGGGCGACGCCGAGGGCCACGCCGCCTCCCGCCATGAGGCGCAGCGGCCGCAGCCGGTGGCACAGCGCGCCGATGAGAGGATTGACGCCGCCGTGCACCAGCGTGAACACGGAGAACGCGCCGGCCAGCACCGAGCGGCTCCAGCCGAATTCCTGCAGCAGCGCGACCAGGATCACGCTGTAGGCGTACCAGACGCCGTAGGCGAGCGCGAGCGTGAGGGCGATGACGCCCAGGCTCAGGGCGCGGCGCGGCTGAGACAAGGCGCGGGTCAGCGCCCGGTCAGGCCACGCCCTCGACGAGGCGCATGTCGCGCACCGCGGCGTTCTTGCCCAGGGCCTCGAGCGCTTTCTTGTAGCCCGGCCCTTCGTAGGCCGCGGTCGCCTGCGCGAGGCTGTCGAACTCGACCACCACCGTGCGCTCCTTCATGCCGGCCTCGTAGATCTTGGCGGGCGCGCCGCGCACCAGGAACCTTCCGCCCGCGGCCTGGATCGCGGGCCCGGCGAGCTTGGCGTACGCCGCGAGCGCGTCGGTGTTGCTGATCGAACGATAGGTCACAACCATGTAGGCCTTGGGCATCGGGGTCTCCTGGTGGAAAATGGGGTGAGTGCGCATTTTCACACGGCCGGGCGCGCCTGCTGCGCGGTTTCGCCGCCGCGCTGCCATCGTTGCTATAGTCGGCGCATGCCGAATCCGAGGAGCACCGCATGAGCACCGTTCCCAACCACGCCCTGCGCCAGCTGCGCGCGGGCAAGCTCGCCATCGGCCTGGGCCTGCGCCAGGCGCGCACCGTGGATACCGCGCAGATCCTGAAGACCGCGGGCTTCGACTGGATGTTCATCGACTGCGAGCACAACTCGATGGGCACCGACACCGCCGCGCAACTCGCCTCCGCCGCGCTCGCCATCGGCATCACGCCGGTGGTGCGCGTCGCGGGCAAGGAACACTGGCTCGCCTCTCGCATGCTGGATAACGGCGCGCAGGGCGTCGTCGTGCCGCACGTCGATACCGAGCTCGAGGCCAAGCGCATCGCCGACCATTGCCGCTTTCCGCCGCTCGGGCACCGCTCGATGGGGGGCGGGCTGCAGCAGCTCGGCTTCGCTTCGATGCCGGTGGGCGAGGCGGCGCGCATCGTGAATGAGGAGACGCTGGTGGTGGTGATGCTCGAATCGCCCAAGGGGATCGAGAACTGCGAGGCGATCGCCGCGGTGAAAGGAATCGATGCGCTGCTCATCGGCACCAACGACCTGTGCTTCGAGATGGGCATCCCGGGAATGTTCGACGACCCGCGCGTGGCGGAGGCTTACAAGAGGGTCATCGCTGCCTGCAAGAAACATGGGAAATTCGCCGGCATGGGCGGCATGTACACGAAGGAGCTGCTCGAGCGCCACATCGGCATGGGCGTGCGGCTGATCCTTTCCGGGTCGGACTTTTCGCTGCTGCAGCAGGCAGCCGCGGCGCGCGCTAGCCTGGTGCGGGGGTTCGAGAAGGGCTAGGCCCAGCGCATCAAGGCTGAACAGGCCGATTTTTCGTCAAAGTGCATTTTCATGTCCTGGCCTTCCGCCGTCCTGCCGACAACGGGTATTCGGCGCTTGGCTGCCGGATCAGCAATTCGGACGGGATGCCGAGCTTTTCGTGCAGCGCGCGAATCATGGCAAGCGTGAGCGGACGCTTGCGCGACAGGACTTCAGAGGCCCGGTTCCTGCCGCCTACGATGGCCGCGATGTCCTTCTGCCGCAGGCCCTGCTCCTGCATCCTGAACAGGATCGCCTCCACTGGATCGGGTTTGCGGAATTTGAAGCGCTCCTTCTCATAGTCCTCGACCAGCTTGGCGAGAAGCTCCAGCCGGGCGCCTTGAGGCGTCTGCGGATCCGGATCGCGCCCGGCGAGCCGCCGCGCCTCGTCGAGGTAGCGGTGAAACTGCTCTTCGGTCTTGATGATTCGAAGTTCCATGTCTGCTATCGACCTTTGTTTCTCTCGTCGTACCCGCGGTGCGTCCCGATCCATTCGACGACGACTGTGGCCGTACGCCAGGCGATGGTGGCTTCCAGGCGATAGGCATTGCCCTTCACGTTGAAGATCACCAGTCCGCCGCCAAGGAAACTCGCCGATGCGTAGCGATGGCGTATGTGCTGTGGAGCCTGCCACCTGGCGGTCTCGACGCGGGTTACCACGATGTTCCCCATTTGGGAACATCGTCAAGCCGAGCAGGAATGGGATCAGACCCCCTTTCGATCCACGCACGCTCGTCGGCTCCGCGAGCACGCGCTTGAGGAACGGTTCCCCGGCCGCGAGCTTTCTCCTGGACTCCAACGCCGGCAGGCGCCTGTCATTCCCTTGACGGCATATTCCTTAAAGGCTATAGTCGATGGCGCGCTGGGCAGTCGAGTACACGGACGAATTCGGCGCCTGGTGGAACGGCCTGACGGAAGCGGAACAGGAATCGGACGACGCCTCGGTGCGCCTGCTGATCGGCGCAGACAAGACGGGCGACGAGCGCTGGTACGAAGAGCACGTACCGCTGGCCGACCGGCTCTATGACGAGCACCTTGCGGCACTGCGAAAGGAAGGAGTAAAGGGCGATGGCTAGGAAATTCAGCGAACTGCGGGCAAAGATGTCCCCGGCGGCGCGCGCACGCGCCCAGGCGCGCGCCCGCACCATGCTGGCCGAAATGCCGCTGCAGGAACTGCGCCTCGCGCGGGGCCTGTCGCAGGAGACGCTCGCCGCGACGCTCAAGGTGCGCCAGGCGAGCATCTCAAAGCTCGAGCACCGCGCTGACATGTACATCAGTACGCTGCGCTCCCACATCCGGGCGATGGGAGGCGAGCTCGAGATCGTTGCGCGCTTTCCGGACGGGGAAGTCCGGATTTCGAACTTCGAACAGGTGGGTGGTACGGGGAAGGCTGCGGGCTAAGGGGGTCGGCCGCTAATATGGCTGCACCGGAGTGTCATGGCATTTCTTAACGCCGCGGCGATCCTGCTGGTGCTGGCGGCGCTGTTCAGCTGGCTCAACCACCGCTTCGTCCGGCTGCCGGTCAGCATCGCGCTGCTGCTGTTCTCGCTCGCCACCTCGCTCGCGGTGGTCGCGCTCGGCATGCTGGGCCTGGATGCCCAGCGCCTCGCGCAGGAGGTCCTCGACAAGATCCAGCTCGACCAGGCGCTGCTGAACGGCATGCTCAGCTTCCTGCTGTTCGCCGGCGCGCTGCAGGTCGACCTGGGCGAGATCGCCGAGCGCAAGTGGGCGGTGGCCTTCCTCGCCAGCCTGGGCGTGGTGGTCTCCACCGCGCTCGTCGGCGTCGCCATGTGGTTGCTCTTCGCCGCGCTCGGCCAAAAGATCCCGCTGATCTGGTGCCTGCTGTTCGGCGCGCTGATCTCGCCCACCGACCCGATCTCGGTGCTCGCCATCCTCAAGCACGCGCGCGTCGAGAAATCCCTCGAGATGAAGCTGGCCGGGGAGTCGCTGCTGAACGACGGCTTCGCCGTGGTGCTGTTCGTGCTGCTGCTCGGCATCGCCCTCGGCGGCGAGAAGGCGACTACGCTGCACGTGGCGGCGCTGTTCGCGCAGGAGGTGATCGGCGGCGCCCTGTTCGGCCTCGCCATCGGCTACGCCGCCTACCGCATGCTCGCCAGCGTCGACCAATACCAGGTCGAGATCCTGCTCACGCTGGCGCTGGTAACCGGCGGCTATGCGCTCGCCAACCAGCTGGGGGTGTCAGGTCCGATCGCGATCGTGGTCGCCGGCGTGCTGATCGGCAACCACGGCCGCAAATACTCGATGTCGGCGAAGAGCCGCGGGCGCGTCGACACCTTCTGGGAGCTGATCGACGAGATCCTGAACGCGGTGCTGTTCGTGATGATCGGGCTGGAGCTGCTGCGCCTGGACTACGATGCCAGGTACGTTTGGGCCGCGGCGCTCGCCATTCCCGCGGTGCTGCTCGGGCGGGCGCTCTCGGTGTCGGTGGCTGCGCTGGTGCCGGGCCTGCGGGCTGATTTTCCGCCCTACGTCATCGGCATCCTTACCTGGGGCGGGCTGCGCGGGGGAATTTCGGTGGCGCTCGCGCTCTCGCTGCCCAACAGCAAGTTCCGCGACGCGCTGATCACAGTGACCTACGCGGTGGTGGTGTTTTCGATCGTGGTGCAGGGACTCACGCTTGCGCGCGTGTTGCGCCGGCGAAGGGCGAAGTAGCGGATTTCAGCGCTGGAGCCTCCTCAGGCTTTCCTCGAACGCGGCATCGACGATCTTGTCGAGCCCCGCGCGCGGGTCGGGCAGCGCAAGGAGGTCGGTGGCTGGAGCCACCGCGCCGAAGAAATCCTTTGTGTGCCAGCGGCCTCCCGGCGGGAGCGACGGCAGGTTGTCGGTGTTCGGGCGCGGGTACGGGCTCAGGTAGAAGTAGGGCTGGGCATAGTAGTTGTCGCCCGGCGAAAGGCCGATGCCGATCGAGCGCGTATCGTCCACTTGTACGAGCAGGGCGATGTCGAAGTGGTGCGGCCAGCAGCGCACCGGGGTCGGGCCGGGTTTGCAGCGCTGGTATTTCTTGCGCAGTTCCTCCAGGAGCTCCGCCCCGGCGGCGAACCAGACGCCGAGCGCGGCCAGGCGCGGGCCTTCGTTCGCCGCCCGGGCAAACAGCGTTGAGGGCATCTCGTAGGGGAGCTTCGTTCCGGAGGCCGGCTGCAGGCCCTCCGCGACGAGCTTGCCGTCGAGCCAACCGCCGACCTCCGTATCCGGTTTACCCGCCAGGGCGAACACTTCAGAGCGCGATCCCTTGGTGAACGCCAGCTCGAGCACCGCCACGTGCAGGCCGACCCGCACCCCGCCCTCCAGCGGCTGGCTGAGGAGCGCCGCCATGTCGGGGTCCCAGGCGAAGCTCGAATGGCTGTCGTCCGGGGCCGGATCCAGGTTCGCCCGTGCCGCACGAGCGGGCCACTGCACGGCGCGGTGCGCGAGGGCGCGTGCGGCGGCGAGCGCCGTTGGCTCGGGATTGCGAAGCAATGACCAGGCGACTGGCATCGCTTCTACGCCCACATGCCCCGCAGCCGCCCGGCGACGTCCACCGCGGGCTTGCCGCCTTGCGGCTTCTCCGCCCTCTCGGGCTCGCCGTAGGCCACTTCGTCCAGGCAGGCCATCACCGCCTTGGTAAGGAACCTGCTGCGCGCGCCGTAGACGTGGCGGTCGCCCATGCGCGATTGCTGCGTCACGTAGTACTTGAGCGGGGCGATGAGATCGAGCCTGGTCTTCGCGCGCGTCATCGCCACGTAGAGCAGGCGCCGCTCTTCCTCGATCTGCTCGGGCTTGCCGGTGGCGAACTCGTTGGGAAAGTTGCCATCCGACACGTTCAACAGGTACACCGCCTCCCATTCCTGGCCCTTGGCCGAGTGCACGGTGGATAACACCAGGGTGTCCTCGTCGAGATAAGGTTCGCCCGCGAGGTCGGAGCTCGCCGCGGGCGGGTCGAGCGCCATCTCGGTGAGGAAGCTCTCCCTCGTTCCGTAGGTGCCGGCGATCCGTTCCAGCTGCACCAGGTCGCCCGCGCGCACTTCGGCGGCGTCGTATTTTCTTTCCATGACGGGCGCGTACCACTCGCGCACGCGCTGCATCTGGCCGGTCCAGGGCGCAGCGGGGTCGGCGAGGCTGGAGAGGAGCGCATCGAACGCGTCCGACTCGGACTTGAGCGCGCCCCAGTGCCAGCTTGCCGCTTCGAACGCGGTCCAGGCGCGCTCGGCGCCCTTGGGGCCCACCCCGGGCAGGAGCTGCAGCGCGCGCCAGGCCGCCACACGGTTCCTCGGGTTGTCCGCCCAGCGCAGCACCGCCAGCGCGTCCTTCACGTGCGCCGCTTCGAGGAACTTCAGGCCCCCGTACTTCACGTAGGGGATGTTCCGGCGCACCAGTTCCAGCTCCAGCACGTCCGAGTGGTGCGAGCTCCTGAACAGCACCGCCTGGCGCTTGAGGTCCGTGCCCTCCTCCCTCGCTTCCAGCACGCGCGTCACCACGTACTGGGCCTGCGCCGCGTCGTCCGCCACCGTCACGTAGCGCGGCTTCGGGCCTTCGCCGCGCGTGCCTTTCAATTCCTTCTGGTACTGGCGCGAGGCTTCGCGCATCAGCGCATTCGCGGCGTCGAGGACCGGTTGGGTCGAGCGGTAGTTGTCCTCCAGGGTGACCACCGAGGCGCCGAAGCGCTTCTCGAACTCGAGGATGTTCTCCACTGTCGCTGCGCGAAACGAATAAATCGCCTGCGCGTCGTCGCCCACCACCGTCAATCCTTTTCCGTCCGGGCGCAGCCGCGCGAGGATCTCCGCCTGCAGGGCGTTGGTGTCCTGGTACTCGTCCACCAGCACGTGGTCGAAGCGCTCGCCGATTTTGTTCGCGAGCGACGCGTCCTCCATCATCGCGTGCCAGTAGAGGAGCAGGTCGTTGTAGTCGAGCGCCTGGTTGTTCAGTTTCCTGTCCACAAAACCCTTGAACAGCTTCCTGAGTTCCTCCTCCCACTCCACGCACCAGGGAAAAGCCTCTTTCAGCGTGCCTTCGAGCGTTCCCTGGGTGTTCACGCGGTGCGAGTAGATCGCCACGCAGGTGTCTTTCCTCGGGAACCTCTACTCCGTCTTCGAGAACCCCAGCTCGTGCCGCACCACGTCCATCAGGTCCGCCGCGTCGCCGCGGTCGAGCACGCTGAAGCTCTCGGTGAGGCCCACCGCGGCGCAGTGGCGGCGGATGAGACGGTTGGCCACCGAATGAAACGTCCCGCTCCAGGGCAAGCGCACGCTCCTGTGCGCCTCGGCGACGATGCGGCTCGCCCGGCGCGTCATCTCCAGCGCCGCGCGG
>JANMSV010000250.1:0-22290 GCA_031389685.1 Betaproteobacteria bacterium | reverse complement strand
CCGATTTCATGACCGCGGACTGGGCGCCGCTGCCGCACGATCTGCTGGCGAAGATCTCCAGCCGAATCATTAACGAGGTGCGCGGCATCAACCGCGTCGCCTACGACATCTCCTCCAAGCCGCCTGCCACGATTGAGTGGGAGTAGCGAAGCGATAGGAGATTCAAGTCGGGGTCAGAGCCCGATCACTCTAGCTCTGCCCGGGCGGTGTGCGTTTATGCGCCGCAGCGATCTCCGCAATGCTGAAATTCCCGGTGAAATCGAGGTCGTGTTTCGAGGTCACCGGCTCTGACACGGCCAAGCCCAGATTCTCCAGGTCGGCGAGCCAGGTAAAGATATCTTCGTCGGAGTAGCGGCGCAGTGCCGCTCGAACTTCGTCCGAGTGCGTTCCGTTCTGGATCAGGCTGAGTATCCGTCGATACTCGGCAGGCAGCGAGGCGTCGCTACTTTCCGCAGCCCTGCGCCCGGCGTCGGTACGCTGGTAGATGCGCTCTTGTCTTGCCATCGCTCCTCCCTGACTCGCCCCTGGGCCCTCGTCGAAATGGTCCTCTCAACGCAAGCGGTACACAAGCTCTTTCACAGCTTTTGACAGGGAGCGGCGACCTCGTTTGGCGGCAGACCAGGGAATCCCTTGTCCAAAAGGCTCTCGGCGTTGCCTGCTCAACGCGCGGCGTGTGACAATGCCTTCAGGCGTGTGCAGATGCGGAAAAATTGAGCGGGAATGAGCGATGAGCAGTACATGCGCCGGGCGCTGGAGCTCGCCGTACGCGCCGGGGACGAAGTGCCGGTCGGGGCGGTGGTCGTGCTCGAGGACAGGATCGTCGGCGAGGGCTGGAACCAGCCGTTGTCCACAAATGACCCAACCTCGCACGCGGAAATCGCGGCAATCCGCGCCGCAGGCAGGGCGATCGGCAACTACCGGCTGACCGGCGCCACGCTCTACGTCACCCTCGAACCCTGCACCATGTGCGTCGGTGCCGTGTTCCTGGCGCGCATCGCAAGGGTCGTTTACGGCGCGGCCGACTCCAAAACCGGCGCTGCGGACCTGTTCATGTCTCGCCACAATCACCATGCCAGGGTGGAAGGCGGCGTGCTGGCCGACGAGTGCGGCGAAGTGCTCAAGCGCTTTTTCGCGGCGCGACGATGAACATCGAGATCGACGTTGCCAGGCAGGAGCTGCGGTTGTCGAATGGCGGGCGCTACCCTGTCTCCACTGCGAAGAATGGGGTGGGCGAACGGAACGGCAGTTTCTGCACGCCGCGCGGCCGCCACATTGTGCGTGCCAAAATCGGCGCCGGCCAGCCGCTGGGCGCCGTGTTCGTGCGGCGCCGGCCGACCGGGGAGGTCTGGACTCCCGAATTGCATGCCAAATACTCCGGTCGCGACTGGATGCTGACACGCCTCCTCTGGCTTTCGGGCTGCGAGGTCGGCCGCAACCGGCTGGGGGAGGTGGACACCATGCGCCGCATGATCTACATCCACGGCGCGCCGGACAGCGCCGAAATGGGCATGCCCGGCTCGCACGGCTGCGTGCGCATGCGCAATCAGGACGTGGCCGAGGTGTTTGACCTGATCCCGCCCTACGCGCCGGTCGAGATCCGCGCCTAAGTTACTTCAACACGCCGTCCTGTGGTTCGAGCGTGCGCTCGGCTTTCTCTTCCGGCGTTTTGCGCTGGAATCTCGACCAGTAATCGGTGTAAATGCCCTGGTAACGGGCTTTTTCCTTGCTGAACCAGCCGTTCGCTTCTGCGTTCGGCGCGTAGAGCTTCGTGACGTGATCCACGTGACGCAGGGCGGCGCCGAGGCGGCGGGCGGCGCTAGTTCTCGACCGGCTCGGCGCGCCCGCTGCGCGTGGATTTCACCACCGCCTCCAGCGCGCACACGTTGGCGATCATCTGCTCGCGCGGCACCGGGTAGGGGCGGCCGCCGCGCGCCGCCTCGGCGAAGGCTTCCAGGTTCGCGACGACCGCCGGGGCCGGTGGGTACTCCTTCGCCTGCGCCCGCCCGCCGCGCAGGCAGGTCGTCATCACCCAGCCCTCGGGCGCTTCAGGGTGGTTCTTGTCGCGCACCTCGATCCAACCCTGGCTGCCGTACACCGCGAAGCGTCCGACGAAAGGCGTGGCGAGGATCGCGCTGATCAGCGCGTGGCCGCCGCTGCGGAAGCCGAGCAGCACAGCGAGCGTGTCGCCATTCGCGAGCTGACTGCCGAGCTGGCGCACGCTTGCGTAGGCGCTTTCGGCGGGCCCGAACACGCCGATCGAGAGATCCAGCAGGTGAATCCCCGTGGCGGTGAGCGGGCCGGCCGGCGCCTCGCGCGCCGAAAGCCGCCAGTTGGTCGGGTCGAGCGCGAGGAACTTGTCCTGGCTGAAGTTCGCCTCGACCTGCAGCGGCCTGCCGAGCGTTCCCGCGCGCAGCGTGCTGAACAGGTCCTCGATCGGGGGTTCGAAGCGCCGCTCGTGGCCGACGGCGAGCGCGACGCCCTGTGCAGCGCAGGCGCCCACCGCCTCAAGCACCTCGGCGCGCGTGAGACACAGCGGCTTCTCGCAGAACACGTGCTTGCGCGCGCGCGCCGCGGCGACGATCTGGGCGCAGTGCTGTGAGTGGGGCGTGCACAGGATTACCGCCTCGATGCGTGAATCGGCGAGCGCGTCCTCGAGACCGGAGCGCAGCTCGATGCCCTGCTCGCGCGCAAAGGCCTCCTGGGGCCCGGGGGCAAGGTCCACCCCCATCACCACGCGCAGGCCTGGATGTCCGCGCAGGCGCTGTACGATGATGCGACCCCACCAGCCCAGGCCCACGACGGCGACGTTCAGCACCCCGACGCCTCCGGTTTGATCATGGTCAATATCCCGGGGCGGCACGCGGGCGAGCATGGCGCACGCTGTCCCCGGGAGCGCGGACCATGAAAACCCTTCTCGATGCACTGTGGAACGAGCACCGCTCGATCGCGGCGGTATTGCACGCGATGACGCGTGTCCTGCGCGACGCGGACGCGCACGGCCGGCGTCCGGATCCGAAGCTGCTGCGCGCGATGCTGTACTACCTCGACGTCTTTCCCGAGCGCGTGCATCACCCCAAGGAGGAGAACTACCTGTTCGCGGCGGTCCGCCGCCACACGCACGATGCGGATCATGTGCTCGAAGACCTGTCGCGCGAGCACGAAGCGGGCGAACAGGCGATCCGTTCCCTCGAGCAGGCGCTGCTGCGCTACGAGCAGGGCGGCGCGGCCGAGCTCGAGGCCCTGCAGCAGGCAACGACCCGCTTCGTGGCCGGCTATCGCGAGCACATGCGCAAGGAAGAGCAGGAACTCATGCCGATCGCGAGCCGCGTGCTCGGCGACTCGGAGTGGGCCGAGTTGAACGCGCAATGGGCCGCCCATCACGATCCGCTGGAGGGCATCGAGTCCGGCGACGAGTACGAGCGCCTGCTCGATCGCATCGTGGAACTGGCTCCGCCGCCGCTGGGCATCGCGCGCAGCTAGGCGGCGCGACGCTGCTTCGCCCGGCGTCGCCGCGCGGCGGGCGCCGGCGGCGCCCAGTAGCCGTTTGCGGCGAGCTCGCGCACCGACTCGGCGGTGAATTCCGCGAGCGGCGCGTCGCCGCCGATGACGAACATCAGGATCGACATTTTTCGCTTCGAGCCGCGGGTCACGTTCATGAAGCGGCGCGCAACGCCCGGTGGGAACGAAACCACGTCGAGCGGCTTGAGCTCGACGTGCTCGATCCGGCCCTTTGGATTCTCCCAGCTCGCGCGCCACGTCCCGGTCATGGCGATAAAGGTCTCGTTCGTGTCGTGGTTGTGGAACATCGGCCCGCGCCCGGGGAGCGCGCGGCAGTAGCCCAGGTTGAAGCCCTCCGAGACCTTGATCGCCGCCAGCCGCGATGCCTGGTCGCCGACCGGCGAGGTGACCCCGCCCCGGTTCTCGTTCTTGGGCGGCTGAAAACCGATCACGTTGTAAAGAATGCGCTCGCAGCCCGGGTAGCGGCTGTCGGGCAGTCCGCCGTCGGAGCCTTTCAGCCGGCCGAAGCGTGCGACGCGCTTGAGCATGTTGTTGCGCGAGACGCGGATGCGCGGCAGTGTTTCGCGATAGTCCATCTGGTCCTCCTGGTTGCGGCGCCGCGCCTTCGACACGGTCGCGTCGCTAGCTTATCATCGGCCGAACGGGGAACAAGGGGAGGGCGATGTGAAGCTCGGCTACTTCACCATGCCGCTGCATCCGCCGCAGCGCGCGTACGTCGAGACGCTCAAGGAGGATCGCGCAGCGATCCTGCTCGCGGATCGCCTGGGCTACTGCGAGGCCTTCGTCGGCGAGCACCTCACCGACATCGCCGAGTCGGTCACCAATTGCGCAGCCTTCCTCGCCAGCCTGGCGCACGACACCAAGAACATCAAGCTCGGCACCGGTACGCTCAACCTGCCGAACGGCCACCCGCTGCAACTTGCCGCCACCGTGTCGATGCTCGACAACCTGCTGGAGGGCCGCCTGATCGTCGGCATCAGCCCGGGCGGCCTGCCTTCGGACTGGGAAGCGTTCGAGACCATGGGCAGGGACCGCAAGGCGATGTTCATCGAGTGCATCAACCACATGATCGGCATCTGGACGGGCGAGCCGCCGTACAACCTGCGCGGCCAGTTCTGGAATATCTCGACCGAGAAGACGATGATCCCGGACATCGGCCAGGGCATCGTCCCCAAGCCTTACCAGAAACCGCACCCGCCAATCGTCGTCACCGCGGTCGAACCGTTCTCGGGCGGGGTCACGGAGGCGGCGAAGCGCGGCTGGGATCCGATCTCGGCGAATTTCCTGTTGCCGCAGTGGGTGAAGTCGCACTGGGGAAAGTACGCCGAGGGCTGCGCCGCCGCCGGGCGCAGGGCCGACCCGGCCAACTGGCGCGTTGCAAAGACCGTGTTCGTCGCCGATGATGCGGCCACCGCGCGCGAGTACGGCTACGGCGCGCAAAGCCCCTACAGGTTCTACTACCAGCAGCTATTCTTCAAGCTGGTGCGCGCAGGGCGCATCAACCTGTTCAAGCCGACGAAAGACACGCCGGATGCCGAGGTGACGCTCGAGCGCGTGGTCGAAGACCTGGTGATCTCCGGCACGCCCGACAAGGTGGTCGAGGACCTGCTCGCATTTCGCGCAACCACGGGCGATTTCGGCACGCTGCTTTACTGCGGCATCGACTGGGCGGACCCGAAGCTCGCGCGCCGCTCGATGGAGCTGATGGCCGCGAAGGTGATGCCGGCGCTGAACCGTGCAATCGGGGGACGCTGAAGATGACGCAGGGAAAACTGCCGCGCGAGCGCGTTCCGTACTCGGCGATCGTCGACCGTGCGCCGCTCAAGCTGCCGGGCGGCGCGCGCATGGTGGTGTGGACCATCGTGAACGTCGAGGAATGGTCCATCGAGCGCAACATGCCGCGCACCGTGCTGCCGCCGCCGATGGGCCAGCCGCTGCAGCCCGACCTGCCGAACTGGGCCTGGCACGAATACGGCATGCGCGTGGGTTTCTGGCGCATCGTCGACGTGCTCGCGCGCCGCCGCGTAACACCGACCATGGCGGTGAACGGATCGGCGCTGCAGAGCTACCCGCGCGTCGCCGAAGCCGCGCGCGAGGCCGGGTGGGAGTTCATGGGGCACGGCTTTCACCAACGACCGATGCACCACGTCGAGGACCAGCGGCAGGCGATCCGCGACACTATCGCGGCGATCCGGAAATTTACCGGCAAACCGCCGCGCGGCTGGGAAAGCCCCGGGCTCACCGAGACCTACGACACCATCGACATCCTGCACGAAGAGGGCATCGAGTACGTCGCCGACTGGGTGCTCGACGACCAGCCGGTGAAGATTCGCACCTCGAAAGGCCACATCGTCTCGGTGCCTTACACGCTGGAGGTCAACGACATCCCGATGATGGCGCTGCAGCACCACGGGTCCGACGAAATGTACAAGCGCGGCGCGGCGCAATTCGACCAGCTGTATGCCGAAAGCGAGAACAGTGCGCGCGTGATGGCGATCAGCATCCACCCCTATATCACCGGCGTGCCGCACCGCATCGGCTGGCTGGACAAGCTCTACGCGCACCTCCAGGCGAAGCCCGGCGTACTGTTTTGGAAGGGAGAGCAGATCCTCGATTGGTATCGCGCGCAAAACTCCTGAGCCGCGCGGACGCGCCCCGGCCGGTGGTATACAAGGGGACCGTTTGCTACTACACTTTTGCCAACGTCCCGCTGCAGTCGAGTAGAGGACGTTCCTGAAGGCACTGAAAAAGGAGGGCTCGAGATGGACACTGCTCGCTCGTTTCTGCGTGCCGGCGCGTTTGCACTGGCGGCTGCCTCGGCTGCGCTCCTGCCGATCGCCGCACAGGCTGCCGAGCCGCTCAAGATCGGCTTCAGCATGGCGCTCACCGGTGCACTCGCCGGCGGGGGCAAGGGCGCGCTGATCGCCATGGAAATCTGGCGCGAAGACGTCAACAAGAAGGGCGGCCTGCTCGGCCGGCAGGTGGAGTTCGTCTACTACGACGATGCCACCCAGCCCGCCAACGTCCCCGGTCTCTATACCAAGCTGCTCGACGTCGACAAGGTGGACCTGGTGGTCTCGAGCTACGGCACCAACGAGATCGCCCCGGCGATGCCGATCGTGATGCGCAAGAAGCTGGTGTTCCCGTCGCTGTTCGGGCTGGCGGTCAACGAGGAGTTCAAGTACGACCGCTACTTCCAGATCATGCCGGCCGGCCCGAACCCGGTAACAGATTGGTCGAAAGGTTTCTTCGAACTCGCGATGGCGCAGAATCCGAAGCCGATGACCGTGGCGATCGTCGCGGCGGACGCCGAGTTCGCGCTCAATGCGGCGGCCGGCGCACGCAAGAATGCGCAAGCGGCTGGCCTGAAGATCGTCTACGACAAGACCTACCCGCCGCCCACCATCGACTTCTCGCCGATCGTACGCGCAATCCAGGCGACCAATCCCGACATCGTGTACGTCGGCTCCTATCCGCCGGACTCGGTCGGCATGGTGAAGGCGGCCCACGAGGTCGGCCTGAAGGCGAAGATGTTCGGCGGCGGCATGGTCGGACTGCAGTTCGCCGCGATCCAGAAGAACCTCGGGCCACTGCTGAACGGGATCGTCAATTACGACTTCTGGGTACCCGAGCCGACGCTCGATTTCCCCGGGGTGAAGGAGTTTCTGGCCAAGTACCAGGAAGCCGCCAAGGGCAAGGGTGTGGACCCCTACGGTCATTACTTGCCGCCCTTCGCCTACGCCTACATGCAGGTGCTGGCGCAGGCAGTTGAGGCGACCAAAGGGCTCGATCACGCGAAGCTCGCCGCGCACATGCACAAGACCACTTTCGATACCGTGGTCGGCAAGGTGAAGTTCGGCAAGAACGGCGAGTGGGCAAAGTCCCGTACGCTGCAGGTGCAGTTCCGCGACGTGCAGAAAGACAACCTGGAGCAGTTCGCCGGCCCGGGCAAGCGCGTCGTGCTGTATCCCAAGGAGTGGAAATCGGGGGACATCGTCTACCCCTACAAGCAATAGCTCGCGCCCGTAGGGAACCCGCGCGACGGTGTTTTCCGCAGATCTCCTAGCGAACGCCGTCGTTGCGGGGATACTGCTCGGCGGTTTTTACGCCGCCGTGGCGATCGGGCTGGCCATCGTGTTCGGCCAGCTCGACATCGTCAACATCGCGCACCCGGCATTCATCATCGTCGGCGCGTACATCGCCTACATCCTGAACAGCCGCTTCGGTTTCGACCCCGTGCTGGTCGGCCTGCTGGCGGCGCCTGCGTTCTTCGTCGTCGGCGCGCTGATCTACCGGGTGTATTTCCTCGCATTCGAGCGCACCGGCCAGGAATCGCTTTCCGGGCTGGCCTTTTTTTTCGGCGTGATGTTCATCATCGAGGTGGTGCTGATCCTGATCTACGGGGTCGACTACCGCCTGGTACAGGCCGACTACATCGGCCAGACCTGGCGCATCGGCTTCGTCGACTTTCCGTTGCGTATGCTGGTGCCGTTCGCTGTGGCCACAGCGCTCACCGCAGCCATCTACACGTTCATGTCGCGCACCTTCATGGGACGCGCCATCCAGGCGGTGGCGCAGGACCGCCTGGCGCTGCAGTTGATGGGCGCGGACCCGGTACGCATCAAGCAGTGGGCCTTCGGCCTGGGCATCGCGACCGCGGCAATCGCCGGGTCGCTGCTCATCGTCATCGGCCCGGTCGAGCCCTCGGTGGGGCGGCTCTACATCGGGCGCGCCTTCGCCATCGTGGTGCTCGGTGGCATGGGCAGCATCAAGGGCATGTTCATCGCCGCGCTGATCCTCGGCATCGTCGAGAGCATGGTGTCGACCTTCGCCGGGCCGTCGTGGTCCCCGGCGGTCGCGTTCGGCTTGCTGGCGCTGACGCTCGCGCTGCGTCCCGCCGGGCTGTTCGGCAGACGCTAGATGAAATCGGCCGCGTTCTGGGGCGCGCTCGTTGCGATCTTCGCCTCGGGTTTGGCGCTCACCGCAGTGCTGGAGAACGAGTATTACTACAACGCCCTCTACCTGATCCTGCAGGCCACGCTGATGGCGGTGGCGTGGAATGTCCTCGGCGGTTTCACCGGCTACGTCAATTTCGGCAGTGCCGCGTTCTTCGCCCTGGGCGCCTACACCACGGTAGCGCTCAACAAGGCGCTTGGCCTGCCGCTGCCGTTGCTGATCCTGGCCGGCGGCGCCGTCGGCGGCCTGGTCGGGTTCGGCCTTGGCTACCTGACGCTGCGGCTGAAAGGCGTGTACTTCGCCATTGCCACGCTCGCCATGGCGATCGTGATCGAGACCTTCATCAGCAACTGGTCCTATGTCGGCGGCGCAAGGGGTTCCTACATGCTGACGCCGGAGAAGCACCTCTGGTTCGACAGTTACATCCAGATGCTGTTCATGGTGATGCTGCTGCTCACGCTGGTGGCGGTGGCGATCTCCAGGATGCTCAGTTCCTCGCGCCTTGGCCGGGGACTCGCCGCGATCCGCGACGACGAGGTTGCCGCCGAGTCCGCCGGGGTGCCGACCCTCAGGCTCAAGCTGGTGTCAACCACCGTGATGGGCGCGATGATGGGCGTCGCCGGAGCGCCCTTCCCGTACTTCGTCACGTTCGTCGATCCGGTGTCGGCATTCAACCTGTTCATCGCGGTGAACGCCATCGCGATGCCGATGATCGGCGGCACGGGACACTGGATCGGCCCGGTGATCGGCGCGCTGCTGGTCGGCACGACGCAGGAAATCGTCAAGGTCACGGTGTCCTCCGAACTGAACGTGCTGATCGTCGGAGTGATGCTGGTGGTGTTCATCACCCTGGCGCCGCAGGGCATCATCGGCCTACTGCAGAAGCGCTGGAAACGCAAGCCGTGAGCGCTCCGCTACTCCAGGTGCGCGGGCTCACCAAGCGCTTCGGCGGTTTTGTCGCTCTGGACGGCATCCAGGTGCATGTCGGACCGGGCGAGCGCCTCGGGCTGATCGGGCCGAACGGCTCGGGCAAGACCACGCTCATCAACTGCATTTCCGGGGCGTTGTTCAATGACGAGGGCAGCATCCAGTTCGACGGGCAGGACATCACGCGCATGCCGCCGCACCGGCGGGCGCGCCTCGGCGTGGCGCGCAGCTTCCAGATCCCCAGGCCGTTCAGGAGCATGACGGTGCTCGAGAACCTGCGCGTGCCGCTCGAGTACGCGGCGCGTTCACGGGCCGGGCAGCGGCGCGTCATCGACGAGGCAATGGAGCTGCTCGAGAGCATCGGTCTCAGGCACTGTGCGCAGCAGAATTCGGCCGGCCTGACCCAGGTCGACATGCGCAAGCTCGAGCTGGCGCGTGCGCTTGCCGCCAAGCCGCGGCTGCTGGTGTCGGACGAGGCGATGGCCGGCCTGTCCAGCGCCGAAGTGGACGAGATCCTGGAGATCCTGCTGGCCCTCAACCGGCGCGGGGTCGCGGTGATCATGATCGAGCACATCATGCGCGCGGTGATGCGCTTTTCGCAGCGCATCGTCGTGCTCGACGCCGGCCACAAGATCGCCGAAGGCACCCCTGACGAGATCGTCAATAACCCCGACGTGGAGCGAGCCTACCTTGGCGAGTAAGCTGGTGGTCGAGGGCCTCGTAGCCGGCTACGGCGCGGTGCGCGTGCTGCACGGCGTGTCGATCGTCGTCGAGGACGGCGAGTCGGTGGTGCTGCTCGGCTCGAACGGCAACGGCAAGAGCACGCTCATCAAGTGCATCATGGGCATCGTGCCGCCGAGCGCGGGAAAGATCCATTTCGAGCGCGACGGCGAGCGCATCGACCTCGCCGGCAAGAGCCCGCAGGAAATCGTCGGCCTGGGGATCGCGCTGGTGCCCGAAGGCCGGCGCCTGTTCCCGCTCCTTTCGGTCGAGGAGAACCTGCTGCTCGGCGCCTATCGCAGCGCGGCGCGCGCCAAGCTCGCGGAGAACCTGGAGTTCGTGTTCGAGGTGTTTCCGGCGCTCAGGGAACGGCGCCGGCAGCTCGCCGGCAGCATGAGCGGCGGCGAGCAGCAGATGGTGGCCGTGGCGCGCGCGCTGATGTCCGAGCCGCGCATCCTGCTGGTGGACGAGCCCTCGGTCGGCCTCGCGCCGATCCTGGTCAACCGCATGATCGCCAAGATCAAGGAGCTCAAGGAGCGGCGCAACCTCACCGTTCTGATGGCCGAGCAGAATTTCAACCAGGCGATCAAGATCGCCGACCGCGGCTACATCATCGTGCACGGCGAGATCGCGTTCGAGGGCCGCAGTGCCGCCGAGTTGCGCGGCAACGATATGGTGAAGCGCTACTACCTCGGGATTTAGCGCAGCCTGAGCTCGATGTCGCGTAGCAGCGGGTCGCCTTCGCGCGCGATCTCATTTTCGATCAGCCGCCCGCACCCCGGGCAGCAGAACTGGCGGAACTGCGGCAGCGGGTCGATAAAGCGCTGCGGATCGCCGACGATGGGATTCGAGGCCTCGATCGGCCGGTCGTCGCGCGCGCAGCGCTCCTTGTAGTTGCCGCCCAGCGGTCCGAGGTCAGTGGCACAGCCCGCGCAGGCAAAGTGCAGCGCTCGCTCCACTTCGCGCACCGCAAGGTTTTCCGTGGCGAGGAAGCGCAGGGTTCCCTCCAGCCTGCGCGGGGTGCCCGCGGGCTTCACGGCCCGCTCCAGGCGGGCACGACGTTGCGCCTCGCGCTCTTTGCGCGTCGCTTCCGTATCCGCCGCGCCCTCGGACCCCAGCACCACGCCGTAGACCGCCAGCGCCGTCGCGAGCGAAACGTCGCCGTTGTCGACGTCGGCGGCGACCCGCGCCGGGTCGCGCTCGAGCGGGTCGCCGAAGCCGCCCGCGGCCGACCAAAGCACCGCATACGCGTCCTCGGGCGCCTGGACGAAATCCTGTTGGCGCAGTTGCAGCGTTTCGCGCGTTCCTTCGAGCTCGTCGATATCGCCCGGCATGTCGGAGGCGCGCATGCGCGCGGCCACGTCCGAGCCGCGTACGAAGCGGTAGCGGTTCACCGCGCCCGGATAGCCACCCATCATGCCGGTCGAGGTCGGGATGGCGTTGCCCGACGACAGCGTGTCCTGCACGATTCGGTCGGTGCCGTGCGGAACGAAGCACGACTCGGCCGACAGCCCGCCACGCCACTTGCCGGCGCCGCCCGAATCGATGATTTCCTTGCGGTACAGGTACAGCACCGGGAAGCTCTGTTCGGTGTGCTCGACGTTCGGCAGCTTGCAGATCGGCGTCCTCGCCTGGCCGCCCGTCGAGATGCCGTCGGCATGCGAGAATGCGCCGATCGCGCCGCCGATCGGATCGACCAGGATGTAGCCGTAGCGCTCGCCCCACTGGTCGATGCCGCGGAAGATGGTCGCCGGCCACTGGCTCGTGCCGCCGATGCACATCACGTCGCGCCGCAGGTCCGGGTCGGGATAGATCATCTTCGAGAGCACGTTGTACGCCGGGTAGAGCGAGATTTCCATGCACTGCACCGGCGCGGTCGAGACCGAGGCGGGAAAGTCCGCGCAATTCAGCGTCCCCGGCGTCGGGTCGAACTCGACGTGCCGCAGCGCGCCGCCGACCGCGTAGTACTGCTCCCAGCACATCAGCTCGTTCAGCGCCACCATGATGGCGCCGCGCCAGCCCGAGTAGGTCGCATTGATGCCGCCCGTCTGCGGGTCAGTGCCCTCGTTCTCGAAAATCAGCTTCTTTCCCTGCTTGCGTGCGGTGAGCATTACCTGGTGCGCGGCGCGGTCACCCGGGCGGCAGCACTCGACGTAGGTGCGGTCGCGCCACGCGCCGTCGGGCAGGCGTGCGAGCTTGTTCAGGAACGCGCGTTCGCCGTCGTCCAGAATCTTCTTCATCACGCCCTTGACCGTCGCCGCGCCGTAGCGCTTGATGAGCTGCAGGACGCGCGCACGCGCGGTCGTGTTGCCGGCGAACTGCGCGCGGAAGACGAGCGCCACGGCCTCGGGCTTGCGCGACGAGCGCAGGTAGAGTTCCTCGATGTCGCGGCGGATCGCGTTGTTCTCCACGATCTTCACCGGCGGGATGAGGATACCCTCGTCGAAAGCGTCGCGCGCCGAGGGGCAGAAACTGCCCGGAGTAATGCCGCCGATGTCGTACTGGTGCAGGCAGTTGGTCACCCAGCAGAACAGCTCGCCCTTCCAGAATACAGGGCACAACAGCATCACGTCCATCTGGTGCGCGGCGCCGACCCAGGGATCGTTGGCGAGGAACATGTCGCCGTCCATGATTCCCGGGTTGTCGCTGCGATTTTCGAGTGTCCATTTCACCTGCGTGTCGGTGACGCCCGACATGTACTGCATGTAGGGACCGAAATAGACGAACTCGGCGTCCTCTGTGAGGATCGACGGATTGAGGTCGAGCGCGTACATCGCCACCGGCGAGCCCGAGAGCCGCTGAATCGTGGCACCGTGCTCCTCGTTGACGTTCCACAGGGCATGGCGCACCACCTCGAAGGTCACGGGGTCGATGTCCCGTTCCCACCTGCGGTGCAGGCGCAGCGAGTTCGAGATCGAGAGCTTCTTCGGCGGCACGTAACCCCTGCGTCGGCCGTCGAACTGCGCCGCCGTCAGCTGGCTCAGTTTCTTCAGAGGGGCGTTCATCGCTCGAACGTCATCTCGAAATTGCCCAGGGGATCGAGCCGCAGGCTGCGGCCCGGATGCACCACCACCGTGGTGTCCGCGGTTTCTACGATCGCCGGGCCGCGCAGGCGGTTGCCGATCGCAAGGCGCTCGCCGTCGTAGACCGGCGTCGCGCGGCGTTTCTTCAGGTCTGGCCAGTAGATGTTGCGCCTGCCGCGCAGTGCAGCGGCCGGGATTTTGGTCGTCGCCTTGCGCGCGCGCACCAGCTTTGGCCGTGGGGTGAGGGCGCGCGCGCGCAGCCGCGAGACCACGATCTCGAGTTGTGCCCCGGTGAGCGCCGAGCCGCGGCCATACAGCTGCTCGTAGCGCTCGACGAAGCGTTTTCTCAGCGCCGGCTCGTAGCCGGCCGCTGCGCGCGTCCAGGGCAGCAGCACCTCGATCTCGTTGATCTGGCCCTTGTGGCGCAGGTCGAGCGAGAACTCGAAGCGCTGGCGCGCCGCGGCGATGCCCTCGCGCGCCATCACGCGCTTGGCCTGCTGCTCGAGTTTCTCGAGGTTTGCGTTGATGCGCGCCGCCGGCACCGGCGTCGACAGGATCTCCGTGTGCTCCAGCACGTGCAGCACGTCGGCCGCCGCCGCGCCGAAGGCGCACCTGGTCGCGGCGGCTTTCCGCTGCGGCACGATGACCTTCTTGACGCCCAGTTCGCGCGCGAACACCCCGGCATGCGCCGGCCCCGCGCCGCCGAAGGCGTACAGCACGAAATCGCGCGGATCGAAACCCTTTTCGACCGTCACCTTGCGGATGATGTCGGCCATGTTCAACTCGACGATGCGGCAGATCCCCGCGGCGCACTCGACCGGGTCCATGCCGATTCCGGCGCCCAATTCCGCGATCGCCCGCGTCGCAGCCTGCGTGTCGAGCTTCAGTCGCCCCTCGGCGAAATTCTCGGGGTCGAGGTAGCCGAGCACCAGCTGCGCGTCCGTCACCGTCGGCACCGTGCCGCCGCGCCCGTAGCACACGGGGCCGGGAAATGCGCCGGCGCTCTCCGGCCCCACGCTCATGGTGCGGGTCTCGGGATGCGCGCGCACCAGGCTCCCGCCGCCGGCGCCGATCGCCTGCAGGTCCACCTTCGGCAGGAAGTACTCGTACTGGTCGGTGTTGCTGACGAAGCTATAGGCGGGCTTGCCACCCTGGATGATCGAGACGTCGAACGAGGTGCCGCCCATGTCGGTGGTGATGATGTTCGCGTCGCCCATCGCCGCGCCGAGGAACATCGAGGCGGTGACCCCCGCGACCGGTCCCGAGTCGAGGGTGAGCAGCGGCGCTTCGCTCGCACGCGCCACCGGCACCGTGCCGCCGCCGCACTGCGCGATCTGCAGGCCGTGCTTGTAGCCGAGGGCTGTCAGCGTGCGGTCCAGTTTTTCCAGGTAGCCCGACATCACCGGGCCGAGCGTGGCATTGAGGGCCGTCGCCGTGACGCGCTCGTACTCGCCCCACTTCGGCGCGATGTCCACCGAGCAGGTGACGAACATGTCGGGCGCGATGCTCTGGACCAGAGCCTTGACCCTCAGCTCGTGCTGCGGATTCCTGAACGACCACAGGAAGCAAATCGCGATCGCCTGCACGCCTTGGGCGACGAGTTCCCGGATTGCGCTTTCGGCCTGCGCCTCGTTGAGCTTGACCACGATCTCGCCAAAGCAGTCCACGCGCTCCGAGATGCCGCGAATCAGGCGCTTGGGCACGATCGGCGTCGGCTTCGAGGTCTCCGGGAAGTGCACCACCTTGCGGATGTCGCGCCCACCGTAGCCGCGCGAGCCGCGCATGATGTGGATCGCGTCCTCGTGGCCCCTGGTGGTGATCAGGCCGACTTTCGCGCCTTTCTTCTGGATGATCGTGTTGGTGCCGACGGTGGTGCCGTGGGAGAGAAAGGCGATGTCGCGGCAGAATTTGTCCAGCGACAGCCCGAGGGCTTGGGCGCCTGCGCTCAGGGCGTCCATCATGCCCTGCGAGAAGTCCTGCGGGGTCGAGGGGACCTTGGTCGTGTGCAGGCGTCCCTTGCCGTCGACGATGGCGCAGTCGGTGAAGGTGCCGCCGATGTCGATGCCGACGAGGTAGGGCATGGCTGTATATTAGCCGCACACAATCGGGCCGAGGGAGAGGATCCGGCATGAAGGCGCCCACGTTCGCCTATGCAAAGCCGCGCACGCTCGAGGAGGCGTTCGCCTTGCTCGCGCGCTACGGCGAGGCCGCAAAAGTCCTCGCCGGCGGCCAGAGCCTGATTGCGAGCCTCAACATGCGACTCGCCGCGCCCTCGATCCTGGTCGACCTGACCGCGATTCCGGGCATCGACGGCATCCAGCTGCGCGGCGATCACCTCGCGATCGGCGCCCTGGCGCGCCACCGCGCGATCGAGCGCTCAGAACTCGTGGCGCGGCACGCGCCGCTGCTCTCGCAGGCAGCGCCGCACATCGCGCACGTCGCCATCCGCAACGCGGGCACCATCGGCGGCTCGCTGGCCATGGCGGATCCGGCCGCCGAGTGGCCGGCCTGCTGCGTGGCGCTCCAGGCGCGGATCGTCGCCACCTCGCCCAAGGGCGAGCGCCGCATCGCCGCGGCGCAATTCTTCAAGTCGCTGTTCACCACGGCACTGGCGCCCGACGAAATCATCACCGCGGTAGAGGTGCCGGTCGCCGGTGCGAACGCGAGGAGCGCGTTCCTCGAACTGGTACGGCGCAGGGGCGACTACGCCATCGTCGGCCTCGCCGCACTTGCACAACTGGAACGCGGTGCATTGACGCGGCTGCGCCTGGTCTACCTCGGCGTAGGCGACACGCCGGTGGTGGCTGCAGGCGCCATGGCGAAGCTCGAAGGACAGCGCGCAACGCCCGAGGCGATCGCCGCGGCACAGACGGCTTTGGAGCAGGACCTCGACCCGGTGCCCGACCTGTACCACTCGGCGGCCACAAAACTGCACCTGGCGCGCGTGCTGCTCGGCCGGGCGCTGGCGGCGCTCGCGCCATGAGGCAGGAGGATCGGCAATTGGACGAATTTTTCGAAGCCACCCTCACCGTCAACGGCATGCCGGTGACGCGGCGCGTGCAGCCGCGCCAGCACCTGATCGACTTCCTGCGCGACGAACTGGGCCTCACCGGTTCGCACACGGCGTGCGAGCACGGCGTGTGCGGCGCCTGCACGGTGCGCGTCGATGGGCAGATCCGGCGCGGCTGCCTGACGCTCGCCGTTCAGGCACACGGTTGCTCGGTCGACACGGTCGAGGGGCTGACCGACAGCGGGGAACTGGGCCCGCTGCAGCAGGCGTTCCACGAGCGCAATGCGCTGCAGTGCGGGTTCTGCACGCCCGGCATGCTGCTCACCGCGCAGGAGCTCGTTTCGACGCAACCGGATGCCACGCGCGAGGAGATTCGCGACTTCATGTCGGGCAACCTGTGCCGCTGCACCGGCTACCAGGCGATCGTCGACGCGATCGAGGAAGTGATCGTCACGCGCCGCAGGGGAGCGCAGCCATGAACGACCGCACTCGACCGGACCTGCTTGCGCCGCACGCCGAAAAATCCGGCGCGCCGGCGGATGCCAAGACGGCGACCGGCTACATCGGCCTGAGCGTGCCGCGCGCCGGCGCCAGGCGCCTGCTGCAAGGACGCGGCAGCTACACCGACGACCTCAGGCTGCCCCGTCTCGCGCACGTGGTGTTCTTCCGCAGCCCCTACGCGCACGCCCGCATCCGCAGGCTCGACCTGACGAAAGCGGCGCGCCAGCCTGGCGTGGTCGCCGCATTCGACGGGCGCGCGATCGCCGAGTACTGCACGCCCTGGGTAGGAGTGCTTGCGCACCTGAAGGGCATCAAATCGCCACCGCAGCACGCGGTGGCCATCGAGCGCGCCTGCTGGCAGGGCGAGGCCGTCGCGGCGATCGTCGCCGAAAGTCGCGCGCAGGGCGAGGACGCGCTCGCGCACGTCGAGGCAGAGTGGGAGGAGCTGCCGGTGGTCACCGACATGGAGGACGCGCTGTCCAACCGCTACGTCATCCACCCCGATCTCGGGGACAACATCTGCTTCAAGCGCGATTTCGTCACCGAGGGCTTCGAGGACGCCTTCGCCAAGGCCGACCTGGTGGTCGAAGAGACCTACGCCTTCGGCCGGCACACCGGCGTGACGCTCGAAGGGCGCGCAATCCTCGCCGATTACAACGCCGGCGAGCACAGCCTGACCGTGTACCAGGCGACGCAGGCGCCCCACATGATGCAGGACATCTTCTCGCGCCACCTCAACATCCCCGAGGCAAACGTACGCGTGATCTGCAAGGACGTCGGCGGCTCCTACGGCATCAAGGTGCACGTCTACCCCGACGAGATGGCGACCGCGGCGATTTCGGTGATGCTGCGCCGGCCGGTGAAGTTCCTCGCCGACAGGCTCGAATCGTTTCTCACCGACATCCACGCGCGCGAGCACAAGGCCAAAGTACGCCTGGCCTGCACCAAAGACGGGAAGATCATTGGCTTCGACCTGGACGACCTCACCGGGATCGGCCCCTACTCGGTCTACCCGCGCACCAGCGGCATCGAGGGCAATCAGGTCGTGAACCTCACCGGCGGACCCTACGCGCACAAGAACTACCGTGCGCGCCTGAACGTGGTGTTCACCAACAAGAACGTCACCTGCCAGTACCGCGCGGTCGGCCACCCGATCGCGGTGGCGATCACCGAGGGCATCGTCGATCTCGCGGCGCAAAAGCTCGGCATCGATCCGGCAGAGTTCCGGCGCCGCAACCTGATCGCGGACGACGCCTACCCTTACACCTTTCCCTCCGGCCTCAAGTTCGAGCAACTCTCGCACCACCAATGCCTCGACAAGCTGCTTGCGCTGATGGACTACCAGGGCCTGCGCGCCGAGCAGCGCAAGCTGCGCGAGAAAAGGATCTACCGCGGTATCGGCCTGGCGGCGATGATCGAGGTGACCAATCCGTCGCCGGCCTTCTACGGGGTCGGCGGGGCGCGCATCTCGGCGCAGGACGGCGCCACTGTGCGGCTGGAACCAACCGGCATGGTGACCTGCCTGGTGAGCGTCACCGAGCAGGGGCAGGGCACCGAGGGCATATTCCAGCAGATCTGCGCCACGGCAGTCGGCGTGTCGATCGACAAGGTGCGCGTGATTACCGGCGACACCGGCACCACGCCCTACGGCGGCGGCACCTGGGCCTCGCGCGGCGCCGGCATCGGCGGCGAGGCGCTGCTGCAGGCGGGCAAGGCGCTGCGCGCCAATATCCTCGAGCTCGCGGCCGCGGCGCTGAGCGTGGACAGGAACGCGCTCGACGTCAGTGCCGACGCGGTACGCGACAAGGCCACCGGCGAGGTGAAGATGCCCCTGTCCGAGGTCGGGCGCATCGGCTACTTCCGTCCTGACACTCTGCCGCTCAAGTTCCAGGCCGAGCTGACTGTGACGCGCCATTACACGCCGCGGGAATACGGCTTCACCTTCACCAACGGCATCCAGGCCTCGTACGTGGAGCTGGATGCCGACACCGGTTTCGTCAAGCTGCTCAAGCACTGGGTCGTCGAAGATTGCGGCACGGTGATCAACCCGATGCTGGTGGACGAACAGATCCGCGGCGGGGTGGTGCAGGGGATCGGCGGCGCTATGCTCGAGGAATGCCTCTACAGCCCCGAGGGGCAGCTGCTCAACGGTTCGCTTGCCGATTACCTGGTGCCGATGAGCGGCGACACGCCCGACATCGAGATCGCGCACGTCTGCACGCCGACCCGGCAGTCCGAACTGGGCGCCAAGGGCGTCGGCGAGGCCGGCACCGCCGGGGCGCCGGGCGCGGTGATGAATGCGATCAACGATGCGCTCGCACCCCTTGGGGCGCGGGTGACCATGCAACCGTTCACGCCCGAGCGCATACTCAAGGCTCTCGGCAAGGTCTGAACGGGAGGAAAAAATGCCGCTGAGCGAACTCAACCACTACTTCGTGCGCGCCAACGATCTCAAGGCGACGCGGGATTTCTACGTCAACGTGCTCGGCTTCGAGGAAATGCCGCGGCCGGACTTCCCCTTTCCGGGCTACTGGCTCGGCGTGGGCGGCAGGATCCAGGTGCACATGGCCCCGCACGGCATCCCGAACAAGGAGATGTACTACCTCGGCACGCCGAAGAACGCCGCCACCGACCAGACCGGCGTCGTCGACCATATCGCCTTTCTCGCCACGGAGCCGCAGGAGTTCGTCGAGCGCTTTCGCAAGCTGGGTCACGAATTCCGCCCGCGCTATCTCGCGGACTCCCAGCTCTACCAGCTGATGATCCGCGACCCGAACGGGCTGATGATCGAACTCAATTTTTTCGGCATCGCGGACGCGCCCGAGTGGGGGCGGCGAGGACTACTCGAAGATGGCGCGCGTCGAGGAGCAGGCGTGAACGCCCCGGCCGCGCGCAAGCGGGCCAAGGCCGCGCCGCGTATCAGCGGTTTTTCGGCGGTCACCTACGACCAGGCGATGGAACGCGCCCGCGCACTGGTGCCGGCGCTGCGCGAGCGAGCGTTGCGCGCCGAGGACGCGCGCACGCTGCTGCCCGAAAGCGAGGCCGACCTGCACGCCAGCGGGCTGCTGCGCTTCTGCCAGCCCAAGCGCTGGGGCGGCATGGAGCTCGATTACGTGGCGCTGTTTGACATCCCGGCCGAGCTCGGGCGCGGCTGTGCCTCGACCGCCTGGAGCTGCGCCAACCTCGCGATCCATCATTGGATGCTGGCGCTGTACGACGAGCGCGCCCAGGCCGAGGTATGGGGCGAGAATCCGGACGCGCTGATCGCCTCGGGCATCGCCTACCCCCAGGGCAGCGCGCGGCGCGCCGACGGCGGCCTGGTCATCGAGGGGCACTGGAACTTCTCCAGCGGCGTCGACGGCAGCCAGTGGAACATGCTCGCGGTGACCGTGCGCGACGGCAAGCTGGTGGTGGACCACCGCATGTGCCTGGTGCCGCGCAGCGACTTCGAGATCGTCGACGACTGGCACGTGCTCGGCATGCGCGGCACCGGCTCGAAATCGGTGCGCGTCAAGGACCTGTTCGTGCCCGAGCACCGGGCGCTGTGCATGTACCACGCGCGCGGCGGCGCGGACTTCCCGGGCGCGAGGTCCAATCCCCACCCGCACTATCGCATTCCGCTGTCGAGCGTTGGCTCGCACTGCGTGGCCGGCGCCGCGGTCGGCAACGCGCAGGCGGCGCTCGAGCTGACCACCGCGGCCGTCAGCGACCGCACCACCAGCTATGCCGCGGCGCGCATGCGCGAGTTCCAGGCGGTGCAGCTGCGCGTGGCCGCGGCCGGCGCGCGCATCGACGCGGCGCGCCTCATCGTGCGCAAGGATTTGCTCGAGGCGCAGGACATCGCCGAGGTGGGACGTGCGCCGACGCTCGAGGAAAAGCTGCGCGCGAAACGCAATGTCGCCTATGCGGTGCAGCTTTGCACCGAGGCGGTCGACAGCCTGCATGGCATGGCGGGGGCAAGGGGCATCTACGACCATTACCCGATTCAGCGTCTGTTTCGCGACGCCCACTCACTGATGGGGCACATCGCCTTCAGCTGGGACGCACAGGCTGCGCCCTGGGGACTGGTCGCCCTGGGCGGCGTCTACGAGGCCCCGGCCACGCTCTGAGGGGCGGGCGCTACTTGCCGGTCCAGCGCGGCGGGCGCTTTTCCACGAATGCGCGCACGCCCTCGCGGAAATCGGCGCTGCCGTAGGTCGTGGCGACCAGGTCGTCGCCCTCGGGCATGGGGCGGGATTCCTGGATGCGGCGAATGGCTTCCTTGGTGACCCAGAGCGTGATCGGTGCATGCGAGGCGACTTTCTCGGCCACCTCCCGCACCCGCGCATCGATCGTCTCAGCGGGCGCAATCTCATGCACGAAGCCCGCGGCGAGCGCCTCGTCGGCCGAAAGGAGGCGGGCGGTGAAGATCAGCTCCTTGAGCCGCGACGGCCCGAGCAGGTCCATGTAGCGTGCGTAGTTCTTCATCGACAGGCAATTGCCGAGCGTGCGGGCGATCGGTGCTCCGAATCGGGCGTCCGGCGTCGCAATGCGAATGTCGGCGCCGGCGGCGATGCCGAAGCCGCCGCCCACCGCGAAACCCTGGATCTGCGCAATCACCGGCTTCTTGACGCGCGCGATGCGCCCCGTGCGCTGGTCGCCGTCGCGCTCGTAGCGCAACCCGTCCTCGGCACCCTTGAACTTGGTGAACTGGCTGATATCCGTGCCCGCGACGAAAGCCTTGCCGCCCGCGCCCTTGAGCACGAGGACGCGGACGGATTCGTCGCCGTCGACCTCCTCGCAGGCATCGTAGAGCCGCTGGTACATGTCCCAGGTCATGGCGTTGCGCGCCTCCGGGCGGTTGAAGGTCACCGTGACGATGGGACCGTCGCGCGTGACGAGCACGTGGTCGCTGGCGGGGGGGGTATTTTTTTCCACGGAAGGAATGGGTCCTCGATTCGGGGTCGGCCGGAATCGTATCATCTGGCGCCTAACGCGGTTATGCTACGGCGCCAGGGGATCGCAGGCACCTGTGCCTGCAGGGCTTGTTCAACGAGGAGGAATCACAATGTACACACTGCGTCTGCTTGCCGCGTCTGTTGCGTCCGCGGGGCTGCTGCTTGCATCGGTCGGCGATGCGCTCGCCCAGGCCAAGTACCCGTCCAAAACGGTCGAGGTCGTGGTGCCCTATGCCCCCGGCGGCGGCACCGACAACCTGATGCGCATGATCACCGGCATCATGGACGAGAACAAGTGGTCGCCGGTGCCGATCAACGTGAACAATCGCGCCGGGGGCAGCGGCGCCGTCGGCTTCACCTACCTGATCAACAAGAAGGGCGATTCCCACGTGGTGGCCGGCGCCACCCCGATGATCGTCTCGGGCAAGATCGAGGGGCGGCTGTCGGGGGATCATCGCGACGCGATGACCATCCTGATGATCGTCGCCATCGACGAGCTCATGCTGACGGTGCGCACCGAGTCGCCGTACTAGACCGTTGACGATTTCGTCAACGCCGCGCGCGCCAAGCCCAGCCAACTGACCGTGGGCGGCACTGCCACCAACAGCGAGGACCATATCTTTACCCACCTGTTCGAGCAGGCGGCAAAGATCAAAGTGAAGTACGTGCCGTTCAACTCTGGCGGCGAGGTGACGGC
>JANMSV010000209.1:0-6490 GCA_031389685.1 Betaproteobacteria bacterium | reverse complement strand
CAGACGCGCGCACAGTCTTCCTTGCCCTCGCAGCGATTCCGGTCGACGAACGGGGCGACCTTGCCCGAACCTTCAACACAACCTGCGGTTGATTTCATGCCCGCCATTGTGGCCTAAGGTAACCGGATGGGCGGCGCCCCTTTTTCCCACTCCGCAACGTCGCCACGCGATACCCGAACGAGCGGTCATCGCCGCAGGTTACCCGCGCCGCAAGCCCGGCAGCCCGATCCCCGCGGCGTCGAACCCGCCATCCACCGCCAGCGTCTGCCCGTTTATGTAGCTCGCCGCATCGCTGCACAGAAACGCCACCGCCGCCGCGATCTCCTCCTCGGTGCCGTAGCGATTGAGCGGTATCGCGTCGTGGTAGTCGGCGCGGATGTCGGCGGTATGGACCTGCCTCGCCATGGCGGTGTCCACCGGGCCGGGCGCGACCGCGTTCACGCGGATACCGAGGTTTCCAAGCTCGGCCGCCTGTTGCTTGGTGAGATGGTCCAGCGCGGCCTTGCTGGTGCCGTAGGCGACGCGCAGGCTGCTGGCGCGCAATCCCGAGATGGAGGAGATATTGACGATCGCACCGCCGCCGTTCTTCAGCATGACGGGCGCACAGGCCTGGGTGCAGATGAACGGGCCGGAGAGATTGACATCGAGCACCCGCGCCCACTCTGCATAAGTGGTTTCCAGGATCGGCTTGAACAGCGCGATGCCGGCGTTGTTGACCAGGGCGTCGATGCGCCCGAAGCGAGTCGCCACCTCGTCGATGGACGCCTTGACCTGCGACGGATCGGCGACGTCGCATTCCAGAGCGAGCACCCGTTCCCTCTCCCCCAATGCGCCGGCCGCCCGCATCAAAGTCGCCGCATCGATGTCCAGCAGCGCCGCGCGGTAACCCTCGGCAAGGAGCCTGCGCGCAATGGCCAGGCCGATGCCGCGCGCGGCCCCGGTGACGACCACGACCTTGTTCATCGGAAGACCTAAGCGCAGAGGTAGCCGCGCTGCGCGGCGTAGCTTTCGGACGGCTTCTTCGCGAATCCGCTCTTGGCGTACTGGTGCAGCGCGCCGATGGCGTAGCGCAACAGCATCGCGGCGCGGCCTGCGGCGTCGCCGTCGGCGGCAGCGCGCAACGCCTGCTTGAGTATCGCCTCGAAGCGGTCGTAGAACTGGTTCATGCGCGCCTGCAGCCGTTCGTGCTCGCCCACCAGCGCGTCCCCGGTCATCACGCGCACCATGCCCGGGTTCTTCTCGGCAAAGGCGAGAAGCATCCCGACCAGCCGGCCGGCCTGCTGCGTCCCACCGGCCTCGTCGTTGGCGATCTTGTTGGCCAGCGTGAACACCGAGCTCTCGATGAACTCGATCAGGCCCTCGTACATCTGTGCTTTCGACGCAAAGTGGCGGTACAGCGCCGCCTCCGACACGTCGAGCTTCGCCGCCAGCGCGGCGGTGGTGATTTTCGCCCAGCGCGGCGCCTCGAGCATTTCGGCGAGCGCCTTCAGGATCTCCAGCTTGCGCTCGCCTTTGGCCCGGGGCATGAAAAGATTCTACTAGTGTGAATAGCGGAAAACGAGTCCCGGCAATTGTGTAACGGAAGATATGCGCAGATCAACGTAGGAAACGTTTTTTTTCTCCCGGCTCACCCAGACTGTCGCCATTCCCAACCGCTTTGCAGTGCGCAAATTCTCCAGCATGTCGTCCACCAGGGCGCAGCGCCTGGGAGCGAGGTGGTGTTTGCGCAGCAGCATGCGGAAGCCCGCGATCGACGGCTTGCCCCGGTAGCGGGTGTTCTCGATGGAGTATACGGCGTCGAAATAGCGCGCCACGCCCAGAGTGCGCACCACTTCGTCCACGTATTGCCGGGGCGCGTTGGAGTAGATGATCTTGCGCCCCGGCAGGCGCGCCAGCGCATGGCGCACCGCGTTCTCGTGCACCACCATGTCGGCGAGCTCGGGGAACCGGTGCGTGGCCCGCAGGAACTCCGCCGGGCTCGTGCCGTGGTGGCGCACCAGGCCGTTCATGGTGGTGCCGTATTTTTCCCAGAAGCCGCGGCGCATGTCGTTGGCGCCCGCCAGGTCGATGTCGAAGCGGCGCATCAGGTAGGCGTTGATCTGGTCGTGCATCGCCGGGAAGATACGCGCGTGCGCATCGTGCAGCGTGTTATCGAGGTCGAAGAACCACACCCGCCGCGAGGGCGGCAGGCCGACGAGGCGCATGGCCTTACTTGCTCTTGATCAGCGTACCGACGCCCTGGTCGGTCATCACCTCGAGCAGCAGCGCGTGCGGCACGCGCCCGTCGATGATGTGCACGCTCTTCACGCCGTTCCTCGCCGCGTCGAGCGCCGAGCTGATCTTGGGCAGCATGCCGCCGGAGATCACGCCCTTGGCGACCAGGTCGTCGATTCTCTTCGGCGTCAGGCCGGTGAGGAGCTTGCCGTCCTTGTCCAGCACGCCCGGGGTGTTGGTGAGCACGATCAGCTTCTCGGCGCGCAGCACTTCGGCGAGTTTTCCGGCCACCAGGTCGGCGTTGATGTTGTAGGTGGTGCCGTCCGCGCCGGTGCCGATCGGCGCCACCACCGGGATGAACCCGCCCTGTTCGAGGGTCGAGATGATCGAGGGGTCGATGGAGTCGATCTCACCTACCTGGCCGAGGTCGATGCGGCCATTGTCCTTGCCCGGCAGGAGCAATTTCTTGGCGCGGATGAACACGCCGTCCTGGCCGGTGAGGCCGACCGCCTTGCCGCCGGCCTGGTTGATGAGCTCGACGACTTCCTTGTTCACCTGCCCGCCGAGCACCATCTCCACCACGTCCATGGTCTCGCGGTCGGTGACGCGCATGCCCTGCACGAACTCGCCCTTCTTGCCCAGGCGCGCCAGCATCTGCTCGATCTGCGGGCCGCCGCCATGCACCACCACCGGGTTCATGCCCACCAGCTTGAGCAGCACCAGGTCGCGCGCGAAGCCCGCCTTCAGGGCATCGTCGATCATCGCATTGCCGCCGAACTTCACCACGATGGTCTTGCCGTGGAAGCGCTGGATATAGGGCAGCGCCTCGCCGAGGACGCGCGCCTTGAGGGCAGCGTCCAACCGCGGGTCCGTTTGCGGGATCGAAGGCGCGTTCATGCTGGCGGGGATTCTACAAACAAAAAGGGGCCGGCGCGCACGCGCCTGCCCCTTCCTACGCCGGCCTTGCGACGGTGGACTACTGGATCGCGATCTGCTTGCGGGCCGCGGCGGCCTTCTTCGGCAGCGTCAGCTCCAGCACACCGTCGCGGAATTTCGCCTCGACCTTCGCCTCATCCAGCTCCTGCGGCAACGTGAAGCTGCGCGTCACCTTGCCGTAGGCGCGCTCGACGTGCAGCACGCGCTCGTCCTGGTTTGCCTCGCGCTCGCGCTTCACTTCCGCCGACAGCGTGACCTGCGCGCCGTCGATCGACACCTGGATGTCTTCCTTCTTCACCCCCGGCAGTTCGGCGCTCACCAGGTAGGCGCCGTTTTTCTCGGCGACGTCGACCTTGGCGCGCAGCACCGCATCGCGGCCTTCGTAGGCGCTGTAGGCCATCGGCCGCACGTGGAAGCCCTTGAACAGGTCCTCCACCAGGTCATTGAACGGATCAAATCGGGCAATGTTGCTCATGTCGTCTCTCCTTTTGCGTGTCCATGGGGTTGCGACCCCGTGACCTGCAAGTGGGTCCGCCCGCGGGGGTTTCAAGACCCCCTTCCCTTAGAATCCTCCCATCCCCATGCCGGCTCCCGATGATTTTCGCGCCCAGCTCGAGACCCTGCGGCCTTACCTTTTGCGTTACGCGAACTTGCAACTGCGCGACAGCGCGGCCGCCGAGGACTGCGTGCAGGAGGCCCTGCTCGCGGCACTCGCCGGACAAGCCGGCTTCGCCGGGCGCTCCAACCTGCGCACCTGGCTGACCGGCATCCTCAAGCACAAGATCGTGGACGCCATCCGGCGCCAGGCGCGCGAGCCGGTCCTCCAGGAGCCCGGGGAGGGCCTCGAGGGGTCAGAGGGCTTGTTCGATGGGCGCGGCCACTGGGCTGAGCGCCCCGCAGACTGGGGCGACCCCGACGGGGCGCTGGAGCAGGCGCAGTTCTTCCGCGCGCTGGAGCTTTGCCTCGCGCGCCTGTCCGCGCGCACCGCACAGGCCTTCATGATGCGCGAGCACCTGGGACTGGACACCAGCGAGATCTGTAAGGAACTCGAGATCACCCCGACCCATTGCTGGGTGCTGCTCTACCGCGCGCGCATGGTGCTGCGCGAATGCCTGCAACAGACCTGGTTCGAAAAACAATGATGCTCTCCTGCAAGGAAACGACACGCTTGGCATCCCAGGGCCTGGACCGGGAGCTCGCATTTGGCGAGCGGGTGGCCCTGCGCCTGCATCTCGCCATCTGCATCGGGTGCCGCAGGGCCGGGCGGCAGATGCGTTTCCTGCGCAAGGCCGTGCGGGAGCTCGCCGAAGTCGACGTTAGGACCAACGCCTGAAGGCGACGGGCACGCGCGGGCCGAGCGCGAACAGCACGACGCCCAGCCCGGTCATGGCGCAGACGACGAGCGGGCCCGCCGGCAAGTCCGATACCAGCGACCCGGCCAGGCCCGCGGCGTAGCCGAGGGCGCCGAGGACGTAGCAGAGGGCAAGCCTGTTGCGCCCGATATTGCGCGTGGCGAGCGCCGGCACGATCAGGGTGGTGAACACCAGGTACAGCCCCACGAGCTGAACTGAAACCGTGACGGCGCAAGCGAACAGCACGTAAAAGCCGGTGCGCCCGAGGCGCCCGCCGCGGCCGAACCAGACTGCCAGAATCGCCGCGGTGACCAGTCCGACCCACGGCAGGCTTGTCGGGTTCACCCACAGGATCTGCCCCGCCAGCAGGTCCTTCAAGTGCTCGGCGCCGCGCGGATTGGCGGCGAGCAGCAGGATCGCGGCGTTTGCCGCGACAATGAAGCTGACGCCGATCACCGCCTCCTGCACTTCCGGCCAGCGCCGCTCGGTCCAGTCGAGCAGGAGCGCGCCCGCAAGCGCCGCGCCGAGCGCCGCGATTTGCACCGCCGCGCCGTGCGGCGCGTAACCGAGCCAGTCCGCAATCACCACGCCGAGGCCGGCGATCTGTGCGACCGCCAGATCTATGAATACGATGCCCCGCCTGAGCACCTGGATACCAAGCGGGGCGTGCGTGGCGGTCACCAGAAGGCCCGCGGCCAGCGCCGGCCAGACCAGCGCGAGGTCGATCGCCGTCCAGTTCATCGGGCCACCGCGAGCAGTCGCGCGATGCTGTCCTCGTAAAGGCCAAACAGATCCTTGGCGCGCTCGGTTCCGCCGACCGTGTAAGGCAGCACGATGGAGGGCAGACCCGCTTGCCGCGCGAGCCAGTCTGCGGCGCGCGAGTCACTGTAGGCGGAGCGCACCACGGCCCTGGCCGGCCTTTGCTTGAGCAAGGCAAGCAAATCTGCAAGATGCGCCGCCGAGGGCGGCAGCCCTGGCTTGGGCTCGAGCGACCCGACGGCCTGCATGCCAAGCCAGGCGATGAGGTAGGACAGGTCCCGGTGGTACACCACCAGCCGCAGGCCCTTGAGTGGCGCGGCCTCACGCTCCCAGCGCGCGGTCGCGTCTCGCCAGCGCGCCTGGAATGCCAGCTCGCGCCCGACATAGTAGGAGGCGTCCTGTTTGTCGAGATCGCTCATGCGCACGGCGAGCGCACGCGCAACCCGGGCGACGTTCTGCGGATCCAGGTGCAGGTGCGGGTTACCCGCTGCATGTACGTCGCCCATCGCGCGGTCGAGGCGCTCCGGGATTTCGATCAGCCGCGCTGCGGCGGCGGCCTCGAAATAGCCGGGCTGACCGGACTGGATGTTCGGATTTCCCGATTGCGCGAGCACGAGTGGCAGCCAGCCGACCTCCAGATCGGCGCCCGTGCACACCACGAGATCCGCGCGGCGCGCGCGCGCGATAAGACTCGGTCGCGCCTCGATGCGGTGCGCATCCTGCAGTGCGCTGGTCGCGATATACACGCTCGCCTTCTCGCCGCCGAGCTCCTGCGCAAGCGACCCCCACTCCGGCGTACAAGCAAAGATATTGAGCGCGGCGAGCGCCGGCCAGGAGATCGACATCAGCAAAACTGCAGTGACCGATCTCATGATGGGCTCCTAGAACCTGTGCGCGCCGTGCGCGCCGAGGCTGAAGATGTACTGCACCAGTGCCTGGTGGTCAGTCACGCCGGCACGCGACCTGTCCGAGGCGAGCTGCAGCCGGATGCGGCTGAACTCAGTCCCGCTCCAGTCGAGCATCACGGAGCTGCGCGTCGGGTTATGCGCGCGCATCAACAGATCGAAATCGGCCGCGCTCGGCCCCAAGCCGCCCGCGACGATGGCGTTGTCCACCGTGCCGTGACTCAGCCGGTCGTAGCGCACGCCGGCGCGCCAGCGCGGCATGAACTGGTAGACCGCCTGCAGGTACCAGCCGGACTGCCGGCTGGCGTAGTCGCCGCTCAGAGG
>JANMSV010000194.1:0-8034 GCA_031389685.1 Betaproteobacteria bacterium | reverse complement strand
AACAACGTGGTGGTGTCGCGCCGCGCGGTGCTGGAAGCCAGCGCCGGCGCCGAGCGCGAGGCGCTGCTCTCCAGCCTGCAGGAAGGCGCAGTGGTGAAGGGCATCGTCAAGAACATCACCGACTATGGCGCGTTCGTCGACCTGGGCGGCATCGACGGCCTGTTGCACATCACCGACCTGGCCTGGCGCCGCGTGAAGCACCCCTCCGAGGTGCTCAACGTCGGCGACGAGGTCACGGCCAAGGTGCTCAAATTCGACGCCGAGAAGAACCGCGTGTCACTCGGCCTGAAGCAGCTGGGCGAGGATCCCTGGGTCGGCATCTCGCGCCGCTATCCGCAGAGCACGCGCCTGTTCGGCAAGGTCACCAACCTCACCGACTACGGTGCCTTCGTCGAAGTCGAGGCGGGCATCGAGGGCCTGGTGCACGTGTCGGAAATGGACTGGACCAACAAGAACGTGCATCCCTCCAAGGTGGTGCAGGTCGGCGACGAAGTCGAGGTGATGATCCTCGAGATCGACGAGGAGCGCCGCCGCATTTCACTGGGCATGAAGCAGTGCAAGCCCAATCCCTGGGAGGATTTCGCGCGCGAATTCAAGAAGGGCGACCGGGTCAAGGGGCAGATCAAGTCGATCACCGATTTCGGCGTGTTCGTCGGCTTGTCGGGCGGCATCGACGGCCTGGTGCACCTGTCCGACCTGTCCTGGTCGCTGGCGGGCGAGGAGGCGGTCAAGAACTTCAAGAAAAGCGAGGAACTCGAGGCGGTGGTGCTGGCGATCGACGTCGAGCGCGAGCGCATTTCGCTCGGCATCAAGCAGCTGGAGGGCGACCCGTTCACCAATTTCATTGCCAGCCACGACAAGAACAGCGTGGTGCAGGGCACGGTGAAGTCGGTCGACGCCAAGGGCGCGGTGATCGCGCTCACGCCGGAGATCGAGGGCTACCTGAGGGCTTCGGAATATTCGCGCGATCGCGTCGAAGACCTGCGCACGGCGCTCAAGGAGGGCGACGCGGTCAACGCCATGGTGATCAACGTGGACCGCAAGAACCGCTCCATCAACCTGTCGGTGAAAGCCAAGGACCTGTCGGACGACACCGACGCGATGAAGCAGATGCGCACCGAGAGCGCGGCCAGTGCCGCGGGCTCGACCAACCTGGGCGCGCTGTTGCGGGCGAAGCTCGACAAGGGCGGTTCCGACCCGCAGCCGTAGGCGGAGCGGACCGAGAACGCAGGGGGAACGGTCTGCATGACCAAGTCCGAACTGATCGCCCGGCTGGCGCAGCGCTATCCGCAGCTGGTGGCCAAGGACGCCGAGTACGCGGTGAAGATGATTCTGGATGCGATGACCCAGGCGCTGCTCGCGGCCCACCGCATCGAGATCCGCGGCTTCGGCAGCTTTGGTCTCAATTACCGGCCGCCGCGCGTGGGGCGCAATCCCAAGTCGGGCGAAAAGGTGCAGGTGCCCGAGAAGTACGTGCCGCACTTCAAGGCCGGCAAGGAGTTGCGCGAGCGGGTGGACTCCGAGCTCGAGGCGGCCGCCAAGCAGGCGCAGGTCGCACGCTAAGCCCGGGGCGCGACCCCGGCGCACACCATGCGCATCATCACCCGGGCGATCTGGTTCGTGTTGTTCATCCTGCTGCTCGCGTTCGCGGCCAGCAACACCGAGCCGGCGACGCTGCGCTTCTGGTTCGGCTTCGCATGGCAGGCGCCGCTGGTCCTGTTGCTGCTCGCGTTTTTCGCGGCGGGTGCGCTGCTCGGCGTCGCTGCGTCGCTGGGGACCCTGCTGCGGCAACGGCGCGAGATCCTGCGGCTGCGACGGGAGATTCGCGCCAAGGCCGCGGCGCGCGAGCTGCCGGCGGCGGCGCCGCCGCCGGCGGAGGGTTGATGGAGTTTGAGTACTGGTGGCTGCTCGCGCTGCCGCTGTTCTTCGGCCTGGGCTGGCTGGCGGCGCGCATCGACATCCGGCACCTGGTCTTCGAATCGCGTGCCCTGCCGCGCTCCTACTTCAAGGGGCTGAATTTCCTGCTGAACGAGCAGCCCGACAAAGCCATCGAATCCTTCATCGAGGTGATGAAGGTGGACCCGGAGACCGTCGAGGTGCACTTTGCGCTCGCCAGCCTGTTCCGGCGGCGCGGCGAATACGACCGCGCCATCCGCATGCACCAGAACCTGCTGGAGCGCGCCGACCTTGCCGCGGAGCAAAGGCTCACCGCCCACTACGAGCTGGCGCAGGACTACCTGAAGGCGGGGATCCTCGATCGCGCCGAGGAGTTGTTCGGCCGGCTCGAGCAAGGCCCCCACGCGACCGAGGCGAGGCGCCACCTGCTGGAGATCTTCCAGCAGGAAAAGGACTGGGCGAAGGCCATCGACATGGCGCAGCGGCTGGAAGCCGATTCGGGGGAGTCGCGGGCGCGCGAGATCGCGCAGTTCCTGTGCGAACTCGCGCTGACCGAGTCCACCCACTCGCGTACGGACGCGGCCCGCAAACATCTGGAAGCGGCGCTGGAGGCGAACCACAAATCGGTGCGCGCCAGCGTGCAGCTCGGCGACCTGGAACGCGCGGCCGGCCACCTGGAGCGCGCCATCGGGCAGTGGAAGAGGATCGAGTCGCAGAACCCCGCCTATCTGGCGCTGGTGGCGCAGCGCCTGCTCGACGCGCTGCGCGAAGCGGGACGCCTGGAGGAGGGACTCACGCTGCTGACGGGCTACCTGGAGCGCTACCCATCCCTCGATCTTCTCGACACCGTGTTTCGCTACACGATGGAGGCCAAAGGCGCGGAGGTGGCCTACAAGCTGGTGCGCGACGAGTTGCGGCGCAACCCGACCTTGCTCGGCCTGGACCGCCTGCTGGAGGCACAGATCGTCGCCGACGCGCATCCGGAGCGGCGGCGCGACCTTGAACTGGTGCGCAACCTGGTCCACAGCCACACGGTGCGACTGGCGCGCTACCGCTGCGAGGATTGCGGCTTCAAGGCGCGGCAATTCCACTGGCACTGCCCGGGCTGCGGCGGCTGGGAGAGTTACCCGCCGAGGCGTACCGAGGAGTTCGACCTGGCGCCATGAATGTCACGGTGATCGGAACCGGGTACGTGGGCCTGGTCGCGGGCGCCTGCCTGGCGGACGCGGGCAACCGCGTGTTCTGCCTGGATCTCGACGCCTCCAAGGTGGCGCAGCTCAACGCCGGCGGTATCCCGATCTTTGAACCGGGGCTCGAGGCGATCGTGCAACGCAATCGGGCGGCCGGAAGGCTGGTGTTCTCAACGGAGGTCGCGGCCAGCGTGGCGCACGGCGAACTGCAGCTGATTGCGGTGGGCACGCCGCCGGAGGAAGACGGTTCCGCCGACCTGCAGCACGTGCTGGCGGCGGCGCGCGCCGTCGGCCGCCACATGGACGGCTACCGCGTCATCGCCACCAAGTCCACGGTGCCGGTCGGCACCGCCGACAGGCTGCGCGCCGCGGTCGACGAAGAGCTTGCGCGCCGCGGCGCCAGGCACGAGTACAGCGTGGTCTCCAACCCCGAGTTCCTGAAGGAAGGGGCGGCCGTCGAGGACTTCATGCGACCGGACCGCATCGTCGTCGGCTCGGACGACGAGCGCGCGAGCGCGCTGTTGCGCGAGCTGTACGCGCCGTTCCAGCGCAACCACGAACGCTTCCTGCAGATGAGCGTGCGCTCCGCCGAACTCACCAAGTACGCGGCGAACGCGATGCTCGCCACGCGAATTTCCTTCATGAACGAGCTGGCCAATCTCGCCGAGCGGATCGGCGCCGACATCGAGGAAGTGCGCCGCGGCATTGGCGCGGACGCGCGCATCGGCTTTCATTTCCTGTACGCCGGGGCGGGGTTCGGCGGCTCCTGCTTCCCCAAGGACGTTACGGCGCTGCAGCGCACCGCCGCCGAGGCGGGGCGCCCGCTCCAGCTCCTGGCGGCGGTGCATGCCGTGAACGAGGCGCAAAAGCACGTGCTGGGCGGCAAGATCAAGGCGCGCTTTGGCGAGAGCCTTGCCGGGCGCCGCTTTGCCCTCTGGGGACTGGCCTTCAAGCCCAATACCGACGACCTGCGCGAGGCGGCCAGCCGCGTGCTGATCGCGGATCTGCTCGCGGCGGGCGCCGCGGTACGCGCTTACGATCCGGTGGCGGGCGACGCCGCGAGGCGCATCTACGCCGGGGAAAAGCGGGTGCAGATCGTGGACCGCGCCATGCAGGCGCTCGAGGGTTGCGACGCCCTGGCGATCCTCACCGAGTGGCGCGAGTTCAGGAGCCCGGATTTTGCGGCGCTGAAGTCCAGCCTCGCCTCGCCGGTGATTTTTGACGGCCGCAACCTGTACGATCCGGCTGTGGTCAAGGCGCAGGGTCTGGAGTATTTCCCGATCGGCAGAAGGACATGAAGGCCCCGGACACGAGCAAGGCGCGGGTGCTGGTGGTGGGCGACGTGATGCTCGACCGCTACTGGTACGGAGACGCCTCGCGCATTTCGCCCGAGGCCCCGGTGCCGGTCCTCCTTTGGCAGCGCGAGGAGGAGCGGCTGGGCGGCGCCGCGAACGTGGCGCGCAACTGCGCGGCACTGGGTGCGCGCACCCAGTTGCTCTCTGTCACCGTCCGCGACGAGGCCGGTGAGCGCCTGGCGCAGCTGCTGCACGAGGCGGGCGTGGTGGCGAGCCTGCGCCGCGACAGCGCCATCCGTACCACGCAGAAACTGCGCGTGGTGCATGGCAAGCAGCAGTTGCTGCGCATCGACATGGAAACCACGCCCTCGAAGGAGGTGCTCGCCTCCAAGCTCGCCGACTACAGGAAGGCGCTGCCCGGCTGCAACCTGGTCCTGCTGTCCGATTACGGCAAAGGCGGGTTGGCGCACATCGCCAGCATGATCCGCGCAGGCCGCAAGGCGGGTAAACGCGTGCTGGTCGATCCCAAAGGCGAGGACTATTCGCGCTACAAGGGGGCAACGATTCTCACGCCCAATCTCAAGGAACTGCGCGACGTGGTCGGCGCATGGCAGGATGACAAGGACCTCGCGCGCAAAGCGCAGGGCCTGCGCGAGCGCCTGCGCGTGGAGGCGCTCCTGCTCACCCGGGGCGAAAACGGCATGACCCTGTTCCGCCGCGGCCGCAGCTTGCACGTCAAGGCGGAAAAGCGCGAGGTGTCCGACGTCACCGGTGCCGGCGACACGGTGATCGCGGCGCTGGCGGTGATGCTGGCCGCGGGCGAAAGCATGGAATCCGCGGTGCGCTTCGCCAATCGCGCGGGCGGCATCAAGGTGACCAAATTCGGCACCGCGGTGGTCACGCCGCGGGAACTGTTCGGCAAGGCATGATGCTCACCGTCGTCACGGGCGCCGCCGGCTTCATCGGCTCAAAACTTGTCGAGGCGCTCAACCGTCAGGGGATCACCGAGATCCTGGCGGTGGACAATCTCGAGAACGCGGACAAGGCCGGTAATCTGGTGGCCTGCGAAATCGACGATTACCTCGATAAACGCGAGTTCATCGTGCGCCTGGAGGCGGGCCAGTTCGACAGCTCGCTCGAGGCGGTGCTGCACCAGGGCGCCTGCTCCGACACCATGGCGAGCGACGGGCGCTATGTGATGGAAAACAATTACCGCTATTCGCGCGCGCTGCTCGACTGGTGCCAGGAAGAGGAAGTGCCGCTGATTTATGCGTCGTCGGCGGCGGTGTACGGCGCGGGCAAGGCGGGATTCGAGGAGGCGCGCGAGTGCGAGGCGCCGCTCAACGTCTACGGCTACTCGAAGTTCCTGTTCGACCAGCTGGTGCGCCGCCGGCTGGAAGGGCGCACGGCGCAGATCGCGGGATTGCGCTATTTCAACGTCTACGGGCCGAACGAAGCGCACAAGGGGCGCATGGCCTCCGTGGCGTTCCACGCCTACCAGCAGTTCAAGGCCGAGGGCAGGGTGAAGCTGTTCGTCGGCTCGGGCGGCTACGCCGGCGGCGAGCAGCGGCGCGACTTCATCCACGTCGATGACGCAGTCGCCGTCAACCTGCATTTTCTCGAGCACCGCGAGTTGTCGGGCGTCTGGAACTGCGGCACGGGCCGCGCGCAGAGCTTCAACGAGCTCGCCGCCGCGGTGATCAATACGGTGCGCGGCACGCAGGCCGCGCCGGCGGAACTCGCGGCGCAGAAATTGATCGAGTACGTCCCGTTTCCGCCGCAGCTCGCCGCCCGGTACCAGAGTTTTACCCAGGCCGACGCGTCCCGGCTGCGCGCGGCAGGCTATGCGCGCGAATTCATGGACCTGCAACAGGGCGTGGCGACGTATGTACGGGAGCTGATGCAGACGTGAAGCGCAGCATCGAACATTTCATCGGCGACACGCCGCTCGCGCGCCTGCAGCGCCTGCCGGGCGAGGACGGCCGCCGCAACAACAACGTGATCCTCGCCAAGCTGGAGGGCAACAATCCGGCCGGCTCGGTCAAGGACCGGCCCGCGATGTCCATGATCCGGCGCGCCGAGGAGCGCGGCAACATCAAGCCCGGCGACGTGCTGATCGAGCCGACCTCGGGCAACACCGGCATCGCGCTCGCCATGGCGGCGGCGCTCCGGGGATTCCGCATGATCCTGATCATGCCCGAGCACCTGTCGGTGGAGCGGCGCCAGACCATGCGCGCCTTCGGCGCCGAGATCGTCCTCACGCCGCAAAAGGGCGGCATGGAAGTGGCGCGGGACCTGGCCGAGAAAATGGTGCGCGACGGCAAAGGCACCATGCTCGACCAGTTCGCCAACCCGGACAACCCGCTGTCGCACTATGAGGGCACCGGGCCGGAGATCTGGCGCGACACGGACGGCAAGATCACCCACTTCGTGTCCTCGATGGGCACTACGGGCACCATCATGGGCTGCTCGCGCTACTTCAAGGAGAAGAATCCGAACATCCAGGTGGTCGGCTGCCAACCCGAGGAAGGCGCGCAGATTCCGGGCATCCGCAAGTGGCCCGAGGCCTACCTGCCGAAGATCTACGACCGGGCCCGGGTGGATCGCCTCGAGTACGTGAGCCAGGCGGACGCGGAAGACATGACGCGGCGGCTGGCGCGCGAAGAAGGCATCTTTGCCGGCATTTCCTCCGGCGGCGCGGTGGCGGTGGCCTTGCGCATCTCGCGGGAACTCAAGAACGCCGTGATCGTCACCATCATCTGCGATCGCGGGGACCGCTACCTGTCCACCGGAGTGTTTCCGGATTGAGCACCGTCCTGGCGTTCGACATCGAGACCGTCCCGGACTGCGCCGGGATCCGGCGGCTTTACGGGCTGCCCGCGGACCTGCCCGATCGCGAGGTCGCCGAGATCGCGTTCCAGAAGCGTCGCACCCAGACCGGCAGCGACTTCCTCGCACCGCACCTGCACCGGGTGGTGGTCATTTCCTGCGTGCTGCGTGAAGGCGAGGCCATCAAGGTGTTTTCCCTGGGCGAGCCCGAGGCCGGGGAGAAGGAGGCGATCCAGCGTTTCTACGACGGCATCGAAAAGCTGGTGCCGCAGCTGGTGTCCTGGAACGGCGGCGGTTTCGACCTGCCGGTGCTCAATTACCGGGCGCTGGTGCACGGCGTCGCCGCCGGCAAGTTCTGGGACCAGGGGGACGACGACAAGGACTTCCGCTGGAACAGCTACCTGGGCCGCTACCACGCCCGGCACCTCGACCTGATGGACGTGCTGGCGATGTACCAGCCGCGCAGCAATGCGCCGCTGGACGACGTGGCGCAGCTGTGCGGATTCCCGGGGAAAATCGGCGTCGGCGGCGCCCAGGTGTGGGAGGCGTACTGCAATGGAGAGATCAAGGCGATCCGCGATTATTGCGAGGCGGACACCGCCAACACCTACCTGCTGTACCTGCGCTTCCAGCAGCTGCGCGGCGCGCTGAGCCCGGCGCAGTACCAGAAGGAATGCGCGCTGTTGCGCGGCACGCTGGACAAACTGAAGGCGCCGCACTGGCGCGAGTTTCTTTCCCGTTGGTCCGGCTGAGCGTCCATGCGCTCGACGCCGGCGGCCACGGCATCGCGCGCAATTCCGAGGGCAAGGTCGTGTTCGTCGAGG
>JANMSV010000186.1:0-4640 GCA_031389685.1 Betaproteobacteria bacterium | reverse complement strand
GAAGGATTCGGTGGCCTATTCGCAGGTGCGCAAGACCTTCGGCAAGCCGATTTGCGAACACCAGGCGATTCAATTGAAACTCGGCGAGATGGCGACGCGCTGCGAGGCGGCGCGCCTGCTGGTGGAAAACGCCGCGCGCGCCTACGACGCCGGCGAGCGCTGCGACATGGAAGCCGGCATGGCGAAGTACTTCGCCTCCGAAGCGGCGCTGGAGAACAGCATCGAGGCGGTGCGCATCCACGGCGGCTACGGCTACTCCACCGAGTTCAACGTAGAGCGCTACTACCGCGACGCGCCGCTGATGTGCATCGGCGAGGGCACCAACGAGATGCAGCGCATCATCATCGCCAAGCAGCTGATCGCTCGGAACCCGGCCTGATGCTGCCCCTCGCGGGCCTGCGCATCCTCGCGGTCGAGGTCTACGGCGCGGGGCCGTTCGGCACTGCGCACCTCGCGGATCTCGGCGCCGAGGTGATCAAGATCGAGCAGCGCGAAGGCGGCGACGTGTCGCGCGCGGTGGGCCCGTACTTTCTCGGCGAGCAGGACAGCCACTTTTTCCAGTCGCTCAACCGCAACAAGAAATCGCTCACCCTCGACCTGAAGCATCCGCGCGGGCGTGAAGTGCTGCTCAAGCTCGCCGCCACCGCCGACGGGCTCCTGGGCAACTTGCGCGGCGACCAACCTGAAAAACTGAAGATCACCTACGCGGACCTTGCCGCGGCCAACCCGAAGATCGTCTGCGCGCACCTCTCGGCTTACGGCCGCGACGGCGCGCGTAAATCATGGCCCGGCTACGACTACCTGATGCAGGGCGAGGCGGGCTATCTCTCGCTCACCGGCGAGCCCGAAGGACCGCCCGCGCGCATGGGGCTTTCGATCGTCGATTACTCCACGGGTACGACCTGCGCGCTCGCGCTCCTCGCTGGCATCCTCGAGGCGCGGCGCACGGGGCGCGGCCGCGACCTCGACGTGTCGCTCTACGACGTCGCCATGCACCAGCTCAACTACCCGGCCGCCTGGTACCTGAACGAGGGCCTGAAGACCGGGCGTGTGCCGCGCTCGGGGCATCCGTTCATCTCCCCGTCGCAGCTCTACCGCACCCAGGACGGCTGGATCTTCCTCATGGCGCAGACGCAACGCTTCTGGGAACTGCTGTGCGATGCGCTGGGCCGGCCGGAGTTGAAAGCGAAACCGGAGTTCCGCGATTTCGCCGCGCGGCGCGAGCACCGCGACGCGCTGACGAAGGTCCTGGACGACGTATTCTCGATGCGCAGCAGCGCCGAGTGGCTGCAGCTGCTCAGGGGAACGGTACCCTGCGGTCCGGTGTACGACGTCGCGCAGGCGCTCGAGAACCCGTACTTCCTCGAGCGTGGCGGCGTGCAGGTGTTCGACCATCCCGACCAGCCCGGCTTCAAGCTGGTGGCGAGCCCGTTCCGCATCGGCGAGCCGCTGCCGGCGCGACCCGCACCGAAGCTCGGGCAGCACACCGACGCGCTGCTGCGCGAGCTCGGCTACGCCGACGCGGAGATCGCGGCGCTGAAGGCTGCAAAGGCGGTGTGATGAAGCTCGAAGGCCTGCGCGTCATCGACCTGTCGCTGTTCCTTCCGGGTCCGCTGATGACGCAATTCATGGCCGACCACGGCGCGGAGGTGATCAAGGTCGAGTCGATCCACGAGGGCGAGCCCAACCGCGAGATCGGGACCAAGCGCGGCGGCGTGAGCGTGTATTTCGCCAATACGCACCGCGGCAAGAAAAGCCTGGCGCTGGACCTCAAGGAACCGGCCGCAGTGGAAGTGCTGCTGCGCCTGGCGGAAAAATCCGACGTGTTCGTCGAAGCCTTCCGGCCAGGCGTGGTCGATCGCCTTGGCATCGGCTACGCGCGGGTGGCCACGCGAGCGCCGGGCATCGTCTACGCCTCGATCGCTGCCTTCGGGCAGAGCGGGCCCTACCGCGACTTCGCCGCGCACGACCTCGCCACGGAGGCGATGACGGGCGTGCTGTCGCTCAACCGCGGCGGCGACGGCAAGCCCGCGATCCCGGCGCTGGCGAACGCCGACATGCTCGCCTCGATGATGACGCTCTCGGGCGTGCTGATGGCGCTCTATCGCCGCAAGGAAACCGGCAGGGGTGATTACCTCGACATGGCGATGGCCGATTGCCTGTTGGCCTGCCTGCCGAACAACATGGGGACGGCGATGACCGAGCGGCGCCAGCCGGTCCTCGCTGAAGAACGCGCGCTTGGTGGCAACGCGCTCTACGGCATCTACGAGACGAAAGACGAGGACTACGTGGTGCTCGCCGGGCAGGAGGCGAAATTCGCCAGAAACCTGCTCGAGCCGCTCGGGCGCCCGGACCTCGTGGACCTGTGCAAGCTGCCCCCGGGCAAGGGCCAGAACCCGGTGCGCGCGTTCCTCGCCGCCACCTTCCGCACCAGGACCAAGGCGCAGTGGGTCGAGTGGTTCAAGGGGCGCGACGTTGCCTTCGCGCCAATCCGCACGCTGCCCGAGGCGCTGGAGGACGAACACTTCAAGGCGCGCGGCATTGTGCTGAAGGACGCACGTGGTTGGGACCACCTCGGCGCGCCGATCCGTTTCCACGATGAGCCTGCCAGCCCCAGGTTCGACCCGCCCGCGCATGGCGCGCACAGCACGGAGATCCTGCGCGCCCTGGGCTACGGCGAGGACGAGATCGAGCAATTGATGGCCCAGGGCGTCGTCAAGGGCACTTGAACAGACTCCTGGTCATTGTCAATCCGGTTGCCGGGCGCGGCCGCGCGCGCCGCGAATGGCCGCGGCTGGCCGCGGCCTTGCGCGCCGCCGGGCTGACGGTCGAAGTGGTGGAAACCAGGGCGCCGGGCGACGCCGTCGGCATCGCCGAGCGCGCGGCGCTCGAATACGAAGCAGTGGTCGCCGCCGGCGGCGACGGCACGGTGCACGAGGTGGCCAACGGGCTGCTGCGCGCGGATGCCGGCACGGCGCTCGGCGTGCTGCCGCTGGGCAGTGGCAACGACTTCGCCAAGATGCTGCCGCCGGGCGACCCGGTCGAGCGCATCGCCAGGCGCGTGGCGCGGCCGATGGACGCGGGCCGCATCCGCGCCGGCGGTGCGGTGCGCTACTTCTCCAACGGCATGGACATCGGATTCGGGGCGCACGCCTCGCGCAACGTGAGGAAAGTGCCGGGCTTGCTCACCGGCCTGGGCGCCTACCTGGGCGCCCTGGCGCTGACGCTGCTGCGCTACCCGAAGCACGCGGTGCTCCTGCGGCTGGACGATGAAGCGCCTTTTGCGGCGACCACGGCGATGACCGCGGTGATGAACGGGCGCTCCTTCGGCGGCAGCTTCAATGTCTGCCCCGACGCGCGGGCCGACGACGGCTTGCTCGATTTGCTGATCGCCGAGGGTGTGGGGCGCCTGGCGATCCTCGGCCTGGTGCCGAAGATCATGCGTGGCGCCCACGCCGGCGACCCGCGCCTGCAGCTGCGGCGCGTACGGCACGTGCTCATCGAATCGCAGGAGCCGCTGCTGGTCGAGGCCGACGGCGAGATCGTGTTCGAATCGGCGCACCGGCTGGAGATCGAGGTGCTGCCGGGCGCGCTGCGCGTGCTGGCCTGACTGATAAACTAGCCCCCGGCCATGGCTGAAGACATGATCCTCGAAACGCGCGGACTGACGAAGGAGTTCAAGGGCTTCGTCGCCGTGCAGAACGTGTCGCTGCAGGTGCGCCGCGGCTCGATCCACGCGCTGATCGGGCCCAACGGCGCCGGCAAGACCACCTGCTTCAACCTGCTTACGCACTTCCTCGAGCCGACGCGCGGCCAGATCTTCTACAACGGGCGCGACATCACCGGCTCGCGCCCGGCACGCATCGCGCGCATGGGCCTGGTGCGCTCGTTCCAGATCTCCGCCGTGTTTCCGCACCTGTCGGTGCTGGAGAACGTGCGCATCGCGCTGCAGCGAAAGCGCGGCGCCTCGTTCGACTTCTGGCGCTCCGAGCGTGTGCTCGAGGCGCTGAACGAGCGCGCGCGCGAGCTGATCGAGGCGGTCGGGCTGACCGAGTTCGCCGCCACCGCCGCGGTGGAGCTGCCCTACGGCAGGAAGCGCGCGCTCGAGATCGCGACGACGCTGGCGCTCGAGCCCGAGATGATGCTGCTCGACGAGCCCACCGCCGGCATGGCGCACGAGGACGTGGAGCGCATCTCGGCGCTGATCAAGCAGGTGGCGGCGAACCGCACGGTGCTGATGGTCGAGCACAATCTGTCGGTGGTGGCGAACCTGTCGCACACCATCACCGTACTGCAGCGGGGCGAGATCCTCGCCGAAGGCGACTACGCCGCGGTGTCGAAGAACCCGCAGGTGATCGAGGCCTACATGGGGTCGGGCAATGCCTGAGGCTCTGCTGCAGGTGAAAGGCCTCAACGCCTGGTACGGCGAGTCGCACATCCTGCACGGCGTGGATTTCGAGGTGCACAAAGGAGAGGTGGTGACGCTGCTGGGCCGCAACGGCGCGGGCAAGACCACCACTCTCAAGTCGGTGATGGGCATGGTCGGGCGCCGCGAGGGAACGATCGCCTTCGAGGGGGCGCCAATCGGCGCCTTGCCCTCGAACAAGGTGGCGCGCCTGGGCATCGCCTTCTGCCCCGAG
>JANMSV010000152.1:0-3152 GCA_031389685.1 Betaproteobacteria bacterium | reverse complement strand
GGCGATAAGTTCGAAGGACACCGGCGCCTTTTCCTGCAACGCCATCAGCACCTCGAGCATGGCGTAGCTGTCCTTGCCGCCGGACAAGCACACCATCACCCGGTCGCCGTGCTCGATCATGCCGAAATCGGCGATCGCCTCGCCCACCTGGCGGCGCAGGCGCTTGGCGAGCTTGTTCGATTCGTAGTCCGCTTTGCGGGGATCGCGGTGCAGCTTGACGACGTGCATGGCGTTCACAGGAAGATCGAGCGCCCCCCGTCCACCGCCAGGGTCTGGCCGGTGACGAAAGGTGCCGTACAAAGGAAGTGTACCGCCTGCGCAATGTCCCCCGGCGTGCCGGTGCGCCTGAGCGGCGTGGTGGCGACGACGCGGCTGCGTTCCACGGGGTCGAACTGGCCGTCCTCGGGCCAGGCGATGGCGCCCGGGGCCACGGCGTTTACGCGCACCCCCGGGGCGAGCTCCAGCGCCAGCGAGCGCGTCAGCGCCGCAAGTCCCGACTTGGCCACGCTGTACACGACGTAGCCTTTCATCGGCCGCTCGGCGTGGATGTCGGTGATGTTGACGATCGCACCCGCAGCGAGCGCGAGGTGCGGGGCCGCCGCCTGCGCGAGGAACAGCGGCGCGCGCAGGTTGGAGCCGATCAGCTCTTCCCAGTGGCCCGGCTCGATCTCGCCGAGCGCGGTCGGATAGAACGCGGATGCGTTGTTGACGAGGAAATCGAGCCGCGCGTAGCGCTGCAGTGCCGCGTCCACCAGCGCTTTGGGCGCCACCGGCGCGAGCAGGTCGCCCTTGACCTTGAGTGCGCTGCCCGCGCGCGCGGCGTTCAATTCCTTTTCCAATTGCGCCGCGTCGGCGTCGCCGCCGCGATAGTGCAGCACCACGCTCGCCCCGGCGGCGTGCAGCCGGCGCGCGATCGCCGCGCCCACGCGCCGCGCCGCGCCCGTCACCAGTGCCACCTTGCTCTCGAGGGATGCGTCCGTCATCGAGGGGATTCTAGGTTAAATTCACCGCATGCTGCCCGAACCCGAGGCCGATGCGCTCGCCGCAAGCGCGCTGCTGCTCGAGCGCATCCGCGCCGAGCAGCAGGCCGGGGGCAACTGGATCGGCTTTGCGCGCTACATGGAGCTGGCGCTCTACACGCCGGAGCTGGGCTACTACGCGGGCGGTTCGGCCAAGCTCGGTGCCCCGGGGGATTTCGCCACCGCCCCTGAAATGGGCACCCTGTTCGCGACCACGCTGGCGCGCCAGGTGGCGGAACTCCTGCGGCCCGGCGAAGCGATCCTCGAGTTCGGCGCCGGAAGCGGCGCCCTCGCCGAGGCACTGATCGGGGAACTGGCGCCGGAGAGCTACCTGATTCTCGAGACCAGCGCCGGGCTGCGCGCGCGGCAGGAGGCGCGGCTCGGATCGCGCGCGCAATGGATCGAGCGCCTGCCGGAGCGTTTCCGCGGCGTCATGCTGGCGAACGAAGTCGCCGATGCCATGCCGGTGCACGCGCTTGCCTGGCGAGCGAACGGCATCATGGAACGCGGCGTCGATGAGAAACTTTCGTGGTCGGAGCGCCCCGCGTCGGGCGAGCTCCTCGCCGCGGCGCGCAGGATCGAAGCGCCGTTGCCTTACCAGAGTGAGATCGGGCTCGTGTCGCGTGCGTGGATCAAGCTCCTCGCCGCGCGCCTCGAGCGCGGCGCGCTTCTGGTGATCGATTACGGCTTCCCGCAGCGCGAGTATTACCACCCGCAGCGCGCCATGGGCACGCTGATGTGCCATTACCGGCACCGTGCGCACGGCGACCCGTTCTTCCATCCGGGCCTGCAGGACATTACCGCGCACGTGGACTTCACCGCGATGGCGCAAGCGGCCGCGGACGGCGGACTGGACATCCTGGGCTATGCCAACCAGGCGCAGTTCCTGGTGAACTGCGGCATCACCGACGTGCTGGCGCGCGAAGACGCCGCGGACGCTGCGCGTTATGCACCGCGCGCCGCTGAAGCGCACAAGCTGCTCTCGCCCGCCGAAATGGGGGAGTTGTTCAAGGTGCTGGCCGTGGGGCGCGGCGTGCGACGACCGTTGCTCGGCTTTGCGAGCGGCGAGCGTTCGCATACCCTTTAGCCTCATGCGCCGCGCCGTCCTGCTCCTGCTCGCATTGCCTCTGGCCGCCTACGCCGACGAGATCGCCGAGGCGAAAAGGCGCTGGGCGGACAGCCCGCACGGGCCGATGCTCGAGCGCATCCTGCCGCCGACCTTCGAGGCGCGGCAGCTGCCGCAGTCAAAGTCGGCCGGAGCGCGGCTCACCCTCCAGTACTGCGTGCAATGCCACAACCTGCCCAACCCGGCGATGCACCACGCCGAGAAATGGCCCACCATCGTCGAGCGCATGGTGCTGCGCATGGAGGGCAAGGGCAACATGGGCCGGCTGATGGAGGAAATGATGGCCGGGGTGAAGGCGCCGAGCGCGCAAGAGACCAGGGTGCTCGTCGCCTACCTGCAAAAAAACGGGCAAAAGCCGCTCAACCCGAAGCAGTACCCGGAGGCTTACCGCGCGGCGGGCGGGCCGTTCCGGCTCGCGTGCAATCAATGCCACGTGCTGCCGGACCCGCAACGCTATACGGCAAAGCAATGGCCCGCGGTGGTGGCGCGCATGCAGGAAAACATGGAATGGATGAACCGGGTGGTCGCCACGCAGCCAGTGCCCGGCGAGCCGCAACTGCGCATCGAGGACATCAACGCTTTCCTGGCGAAGTACGCCAGGAAAGCGCGTTAGCGCGCGACTACGGCGGCGTCGGCACCGCCATGCCGCGCGCCACCGCCGGGCGCGCCGCGATGAGGTCGTACCAGCGCTTCACCGCCGGGAACTCATTCAGGTCCACCTTGTGCCACTCGTGACGCGCCACCCAGGGAAAGGTGGCGATGTCGGCGATGGAGTACTGGTCCGCGAGGAACGCCGCCTCCTTCAGCCGCGTCTCCAGCACGCCGTACAGGCGCCGCGTTTCATCGGTATAGCGCTGGATGCCGTAGGGCACTTGTTCCTTCGCCGTACGCAGGAAGTGGTGCGCCTGGCCGAACATCGGCCCCACGCCGCCCATCTGGAACATGAGCCACTGCAGCGCGATGTACTTGCCGCGCACCGATGGCGGCAGGAACTTCCCCGTCTTGCC
>JANMSV010000132.1:0-6830 GCA_031389685.1 Betaproteobacteria bacterium | reverse complement strand
TGTTGTTCAGGTAATGGCTCGGCGTCACCGTCCAGCCCTTCAACTTCGACGAGTGCGGGATGATGCGGTGCCACTGCAACGTCATCAGGTAATGGGCCTCCTCCTCGAGCAGCCGCTTCTCGAACTGCCGGATCAGGCGCTTGCGCTCCTCCACATCGGTCGCACGGCTTTGCTTGTCGTACAGCTCGTCCAGCACCGGGTCCTCGTATAAGCCGTAGTTCGCCGGGTTGCGCGACGTCGACAGGAACTTGTACATGTCGAGATCGGGTTCGACGATGTAGCCGCACTGGAAGTCCATGAATGCCTGGGTGTCGCCTTTGCGGATGACGCCGTAATACGCCGCGGCCTCGACCACCTCCTGCTTGACGTTCAGGCCGATCTGGCGCCATTGGTCGATCATCCAGACGCCGAGCGGCTCATAGGGCATCGGGATGCCGCGATTGGTGAAGGTGAACGAGAACCCTTCGGGCACGCCCGCCTCCTTGAGCAGGCGCTTCGCTTCGGCGCGCGATTTCGCCGCGTCGGTCCAGTAGCCCGCGAGCTTGTTCAACTCCTCGGGAGGCGTTGCAAACGGCGTTCCGGGTACCTGCACCCCGGCAACTGCCTTCACGATCGCGATCTGCGACAGCGCCCTGGAACCTTCATGGCGGTCAAGCGCGAGCGACAACGCCCTGCGCACGCGCTTGTCGTCGAACGGCTTCTTGTTGTGATTGATGCCGACCATCAGGATGCAGTCCCACGGGCTCTCCTGCACCGTGATCTTGTCGCCCAGCGCAGCCTGCAGGGTCTCGCGGTCCTTCGGCGTGAAGCCGCGGAACTGGATGTGGGCGCGCTCGCCGCGGACCGCCGCCACCTGTGCCGAGGAGCTGGGCATGAAGATCGCACGGAAGCCCTCGAGGTAGGGCTTGCCCTTGTCCCAGTAGTTCGGGTTCTTCTTGCCCACCACGTGCGAGCCCCTGACGTGCTCGACGAAACTGAAGGGCCCGGTGCCCATGATGTTCTTCTCGTACCAGTTCATGTCCTTGGCGAGGATCTCCGCCTTGTAAATGAAGTTGTAGGGCGACAGCACCGATGCCAGGAACGACCCCGAGGCGTACTTGAGGCGAAAGAGCACCGTGTACGCATCAGGCGCCTCGACGGCCTCGACCACTGCGTACTGCCCCTTGCGCGTCGAGCCCACGCCCGCCGGCGGGAAGATGATCTTGTCGTAGGAGGCCTTGACGTCCTTCGATGTCATCTCGCTGCCGTCGTGGAACTTGACGCCGCGGCGCAGCTTGAAGGTGTAGGTCTTGCCGTCGCCCGAGACCGTCCAGCTGTCGGCGAGCGACGGGTAGGGCTTGGTACCGCCGGCATCATTCGGATCGACGCGCAGCAGCGTGTTGTAGAAGGGCGCGATCGGATGGATCAGGCCGAAGGTCTCCTCGCGATGCCCGTCGTACGAGGGCGGTTCCGAGGGAACCGGGAACACCAGCTCGCCGCCGTAGCGGGGCGATTGCGCCAGCGTGGGGAAAGCCAGCAATGCGCCAGCCGCGAGGGCCAGCAACCCCATATGTCGTTTCATGATGCACCTCCTCCTCGAATTGACCGGGGGCGCCTGCAACGGGGATCCCTCAGCACTGAATAACAGTTAAACAGTTAATAAGAGGGATTGTTCCCTTCTGTCAAGCTAGATGACAGGCGGCCGAGTGCCCCGGCCTGATCTCCCGCAGGGGCGGAATTTCCGCACTGCAGCGATCCACGGCGATGGGGCAGCGGGGGTGGAATACGCATCCCGGCGGCGGGTTGAGCAAGCTCGGCACCTCGCCGCGCAGCACCGTGCGCTCCCTGCGCGCCTCGAGCGCGGGGTCGGGGATGGGCACCGCCGAGAGCAGGGCGCGCGTGTAAGGGTGCAGCGGTTCCTCGTACAGGCGCTGGCGGTCGGTGATCTCGACGATCTTGCCGAGGTACATCACGGCCACGCGGTCCGAGATGTGGCGCACCACCGACAGGTCGTGCGCGATGAACAGGTAGGTCAGGCCGAGGCGGCTCTGCAGGTCCTCTAGCAGGTTGATGATCTGCGCCTGGATCGAGACGTCCAGAGCGGACACAGGCTCGTCGCAGACGATCAGCGCCGGCTCCATCGCCAGAGCCCGCGCGATGCCGACGCGCTGGCGCTGCCCGCCCGAGAGCTGGTGCGGGTAGCGCCGCGCGTGCTGCGGCTGGAGCCCGACCTGGAACAGCAGCTCCTGCACGCGCGCCGCGCGCGCCGCCTTCTCGCGCACGATGCCGTGCACCACGAGCGGCTCGGCGAGGATCTGGCCGATGGTCATGCGCGGGTTGAGCGAGGAGTAGGGATCCTGGAAGATCACCTGCACGCGGCGCCGCACCGCGCGCAGCGCGTCGTGCCCGAGCGTGGTGAGATCGACGCCCTCGAACACGATGCGGCCGCTGGTTGGCCGTTCGAGCTGCAGGATGCAGCGCCCGGTGGTGGTCTTGCCGCAGCCCGACTCGCCCACCAGGCCGAGCGTCTCGCCGCGCCGGATGGTGAAGCTCACGCCGTCGACCGCGCGCACCTGGGCGGCCTGGCCGCCGCCGAAGCCGCCGCCGATGGAGAAGTGCTTGACCAGGTTGTCGACCTCGAGCAGCGCGTCGCTCATGCGGCGCGCTCCTGAACCAGCCGCGCCGACTCCCAGCATGCGCTGACGTGTTCGGCGCCGCCGGCCGGGGCGAGCGCGGGAGCCTCGCGCTCGCAGCGCTCGACGCGGTAGGCGCAGCGCGGCGTGAAGGCGCAGCCGGGGGGCAGCCGCGTCAGGTCTGGCGGCTGGCCCTCGATCGGCACCAGGCGCCCGCGCCGCGGCTCGTCCAGGCGCGGGACCGAACGCAGCAGGCCGAGGGTGTAGGGATGGCGCGGGTTGGCGTACAGCTCGGCGGCGCTGGCCCGCTCGATAATGCGTCCCGCATACATCACGTTGACGCGGTCGGCATAGCGCGCGACCACCCCGAGGTTGTGCGTGATGATGAGCATGGCCACGCCGAGCCGGCGCGACAGGTCGCGCAGCAGCTCCAGGATCTGCGCCTGGATGGTGACGTCGAGGGCGGTGGTCGGCTCGTCGGCGAGGATCAGCGATGGATTGCAGGCCAGCGCCATGGCGATCATCATGCGCTGGCGCATGCCGCCGCTGAAATGGTGCGGGTACTGTGCCAGTCGGCGTTCCGGGTCGGAAATGCCCACCATGCCCAGCAGCTCGAGGGCGCGCGCCTGCGCCTTGAGCGGCGTCATGCCCATGTGGATTTCCAGGCCCTCGGTGACCTGCCGTCCGATGGTGAGCACCGGATTGAGCGAGGTCATCGGCTCCTGGAAGATCATCGCGATCTCGCGGCCGCGCACGCCGCGCATCTGTTCCTCGCTCAGCTTGAGGAGGTCGCGCCCCTGGTACAGGATCTCCCCGGACTCGATGCGGCCGGCCGGCTCGGAGACCAGGCGCATCACGCTCAGCGCGGACACCGACTTGCCGCAGCCGGACTCGCCCACCAACGCCACCGTTTCGCCCGGCTCGATACTCCACGACACGCCGTCGACCGCGCGCACCAGGCCGGAGGCGGTCTGGAACGTGGTACTCAGTTCGCGAACCTCGAGCAGGCTGGCCACGGCGCGGGCAGTCTAGCACCATCGGGTAAAATCACTCCCTTTGTCCGCGACCAATGGCCCTCATCGTTCAAAAGTACGGCGGCACGTCGGTTGGCTCCGCGGAGCGCATCCTCAATGTCGCGCGCCGCGTCGCCAAATGGAAGCGCGCCGGCCACGATGTGGTGGTGGTGCCTTCGGCGATGGCCGGCGAGACCAACCGCCTGCTGGCGCTGGCGGCCGAGGTGCAGCCGCATTCCGACCCGCGCGAACTCGACGCGGTGGCCGCCTCTGGCGAGCAGGTGAGTGCGGGACTGGTGGCGATGGCGCTGATGGAGTGCGGCGTGCCGGCGCGCAGCTACGCCGGCTGGCAAGTGAAGCTGCTCACCGACAGCGCACATACCAAAGCGCGCATCGTGGCGATCGACGACGCGCGCATCCGCGCCAGTCTCGCCCAGGGGCGCGTGGTGGTGGTGGCGGGCTTCCAGGGGGTGGATGCCGAGGGCAACGTCACCACGCTGGGGCGTGGCGGCTCGGACACCTCGGCGGTGGCGCTCGCCGCGGCGCTCAAGGCCGACGAGTGCCAGATCTATACCGACGTCGACGGCGTCTACACCGCCGATCCGCGCATTGTCCCCGAGGCGCGGCGCCTGCATTCCATCACCTTCGAGGAAATGCTGGAGTTGGCAAGTGCAGGTTCCAAGGTGCTGCAGATCCGCTCGGTGGAATTCGCCGGCAAGTACCAGGTGCCCACACGCGTGCTCTCCAGCCTTACCGATCCAATGCTGCCGGTGGAGCAGGAAGCGAAGGCCGGCACGCTCATCACTTTCGAGGAAGACCCGCACATGGCAATGGAAAAGGCAGTGGTTTCGGGTGTCGCGGCGCAGCGCGACGAGGCCAAGATCACGGTGCACGCGGTGCCCGACAAGCCGGGCATTGCCTACGCCATCCTCGGCCCCATTGCGGATGCCAACATCAACGTGGACGTGATCGTGCAGAACGTGAGCCACGACGGCATGACCGACCTGTCGTTCACCGTGAGCCGCGGCGACCTGCCCAGGGCGATGAAGATCCTCAACGACCAGGTCAAGCCGCACATCAAGTGCAAGGAGGTCACCGGTGACGACCGCATGGCCAAGGTGTCCATCGTCGGCATGGGCATGCGCTCGCATGCCGGGATCGCGGCGCAGATGTTCCGCACGCTGGCCGAGGAGGGGATCAACATCCAGATGATCTCGACCTCCGAGATCAAGATCTCGGTGGTGGTGGACGAAAAATACGCCGAGCTCGCGGTGCGGGTGCTGCACAAGGCCTTCGAGCTCGATCGGGAGTAAAATCGCCGCAAGCCGGAGTGATGCCCGAGTGGCCGAAGGGGGCGCCCTGCTAAGGCGTTATACGGGCAAAACCCGTATCGAGGGTTCGAATCCCTCTCACTCCGCCAGATTCCCGCCTGATGAAGCAGACCTATTCCACCCTGGCCCTGGCGCGCGAAGGCGAGCACATCCTCGTCGTCACGCTCAACCGCCCCGAGGTGCTGAACGCCATCAGCACGCAGATGGGGCGCGACTGGCTGGATCTGTTCAATGGCCTGGCGGCCGATCCGGGCGACCTCCGGTGCATCGTGCTGACCGGCGCGGGCGAGCGCGCCTTTTGCGCGGGCGCCGACCTGAAGGAGCGCGACGGCATGTCGGTCGAGACCTGGCGCACGCAGCACGCGCAGTTCGAGCAGGCTTTCGTCGCGCTGATGGAATGCCCGGTGCCGATGATCGCCGCGGTCAACGGCCACGCCTACGGCGGCGGCCTGGAAACGGCCCTATGTTGCGATTTCATCTATGCCGCGAAGGGCGCGAAGCTGGCGCTGTCGGAGCTGCGCCTGGGCATCATGCCGGGGGGCTGCGGCACGCAGAACCTGCCGCGCGCGGTGGGCGAGCGCCGCGCCAAGGAGCTGATCCTGACCGCGCGCGCGTTCGGCGCGGAGGAGGGCGCGGCCTGGGGCCTGGTGAACAAGGTGTGCGAGCCGGGCAAAGCGCTGTCCGACGCGCTCGAGACTGCGCGGCAGATCGCGGAAAATGCGCCGCTCGCGGTGCGCCAGGCAAAGAAGTCCGTCCACTACGGGCTGCAGATGGACCTCCTCACCGGCTACCGCTACGAGATCGAGGCCTACAACCGACTGGTCGACACCGAGGATCGCAGGGAGGGCGTGCGCGCCTTCAACGAGAAGCGCAAGCCCTCCTTCAAGGGCCGCTAGGCGGCTTTCCTCGCCCAGACTTCCAGCTCCTCCCACCAACTTGTCGGCATAGGAGCGATAGGGCAGGTCTATATGGCGGCGCGCGTCGTCGCCTCGCTCGCCAGGAGCTGCTCGAGGTTCTCGCGTTCCTTGAGCGAGAGCGCGATCAGCTGCTTGACGTCCTTGCGGAACGGAGCGCTGCGTGCCAGTGCTTCCTCATCGTAGTGCCGGAACTCCTCGGCCGCGCGGCGCGCCTCCTCGGGCGGGCGACCGAGGAGCTCCAGTGCCTTTGCCGCTGCATCCAGCGCGGCGCCGAAGGTTTCGCGCACGCTGGGCACGCCCAGTTCCACGTACTCGTAGGCGTCGGTGCGGCTGCGCGCCCGCGCGAGAATCTTCAGCTCCGGGAAATGCTGCTGCGCGACGCGCACGGCGGTCATCGCCGCCTCCGGGTCGTCGATGGCGACCACCAGCAGCCGCGCTTGTGCCGCGCCTGCGGCGCGCAACAGGTCGAGGCGGGTGGCGTCGCCGTAGTAGGCCTTCCAACCGAAGCGGCGCACGCGCTCAATCTGCGTCGGGTCGTGGTCGATGACCGTGGCATTGACGTGTAGGGTGCGCAGGACGCGCGCCACCACCTGGCCGAAGCGCCCGAAGCCGGCGATGACCACGGGGTTCTGCTCGTCGATGGCGTCGGCCGCACGCGGCTCGGTGCGCGTAAAGCGCGGCGCGAGGACCCGCTCGTACAGCATCATCAGCAGCGGCGTGCTCAGCATGGACGCGGCGACTGCGGCGTTGAGGACGTCGAGCACGGGCCGCGACAGCAGTTGCCCGGCGGCGCCGAACAGCACGAAGGCGAACTCACCGACCTGCGACAGCCCGAGCGCGAACAGCGCCGCGTCCGCGCGCCCGCAGTAGCCGAATGTCTTGGCGATCGGATAGAGCAGAAGGATCTTCAGGGCCACGACGCCCGCCGCCAGGCCGAGAACCAGCAGTGGTGAGCGC
>JANMSV010000113.1:0-11004 GCA_031389685.1 Betaproteobacteria bacterium | reverse complement strand
TACGGGCCGGTGATCGGCTCCTTCGTGTTCATCTGGCTCTCCGAGTCCATGAGCACGGTATGGGCGCGCTGGCCGCTGCTGCTCGGCGTGGCATTCGTTCTGGTGGTGATGTTTCTTCGTGGTGGACTGGTTGAAGCCTGGACACGGTTCTGGACATGGCGATCCTCGAAACTGAAAACCTGACGAAATCCTTCGGCGCCCTGACGGCCGTGAATGCCGTGAGCCTTGCTGTCGAAGCGGGTTCGCTGCATTCCATCATCGGCCCCAATGGCGCGGGCAAAACCACGCTTTTCAACCTGCTCACCGGCACGTTCCCGCCCACTTCTGGAAAAATCATTTTCGACGGCGAGGAAATCACCGGCACGCGGGCGAACCGCGTCGCGCACCTGGGGTTTGCGCGCTCGTACCAGCGCACGACCGTCTTTCCTGCATTCAGCCTTTTTGACAACGTCTGGGTCGCCGCTTTTGCGACGGGGAAGTCCTGGAACGGCTTGGCATGGAAGCCCGCAGGTGAATTTCCCGAAGCATCCGAGCGAGCCCGGCAGGCATTGCGCGATGTAGGGCTGGAAAACAAATCAGCCCAGCTGGCGCGCGAAATATCGCACGGCGAGCAGCGCCAACTCGAACTCGCCATCGCGCTTGCCGCCGCACCGCGCGTGCTGCTGCTGGACGAGCCTGCTGCCGGCCTGTCGCCCGACGAGACGCGCAGGATGGTCGCGCTGGTGCGCCAGTTGAAGGGCCGCTACACCATCGTGCTCATCGAGCACAAGATGGACATCATCATGAGCGTCTCGGACCGCATCTCGGTGATGCACTTCGGCAGCCTGATCGCCGAGGGCACGCCCGATGAGATCCAGAAGAACCCCGAGGTGCGGCGCGCCTATTTGGGCGGCGCCAGCGCCGCGCTGGGAGGCGTGGCCGCGTGATCCTCGAGGTCAAGGGCATCGACACCTACTACGGCCTCGGCCACATCCTGCACGGCCTGTCCGTGCGCGTGGAACAAGGGGAAGTGGTGGCGCTCCTGGGGCGCAACGGTGCGGGAAAGACAACCACCCTGCGCTCGGTCACCGGCCTGACGCCGCCTCGGAACGGAGAGATCCGCTACAAGGGCCGCGACATCGCCGGCCTCGACGCGTACAAGATCTCGCAGATGGGCATCGCCCTGGTCCCCGAGACGCGCGACATCTTCAGTTACCTGACGGTCAGGGAAAATCTTTCCATCGCGCAGCGCAAAAGCTCCCGCTGGCAGATGGACACGGTGCTCGAGCGCTTTCCGAGTTTGAGGGAAAGAATGAGCTACCAGGGACGCGAGCTCTCCGGCGGCGAGCAGGAAATGCTCGCCATCGCCCGCGCCCTGATGACCGGCCCCGAGCTGCTGCTGCTGGATGAGCCCTCGCAGGGCCTCGCGCCGCTGGTGGTGAGCGCCGTGATGGAGACGATCCGCGAACTCAAAAAACAGCGCGTCAGCATGCTGCTGGTCGAGCAGAACGCCGAGATGGCTCTCCAACTCGCCGACCGCGTCTACGTCATCGACCACGGCACGGTGGTGTTCGAAGGAACGCCCGCGCGGCTGCGCGCAGATACGCAGGTGACGGCGACGTACCTCGGCGTCGGCGGTTGAAGGTCTGCTGGAGGGAGAGCAATGTCGCTTTCCTCCTGGCCGGCGCGAAGAAGCGCGCGGCGATGCTGAGGGGCATCAGGCTCTAGCGGCTAGCGCTTGCGGTCGTCCGGGCGGTGAGCTTTCCCATCGCCTGGCCGCTGCGGGCGATCGCCTTTGCCGGGCCGCCCGAATTTCTCCGATGCACGTGCGTCTTTGAGCGCCTGCGCCGCAGGCTTCGGCCGGTCCGGCTGTCGCACTTTCGGTGCGGCGTCCCTGGCCGGAGTCTTCCCCGGTTTCGGCGCCGCCTTCTGCGGCTGCGCCGGGCGCACCGCCTGCGCCCCGCCCGCGGCGCCGCGCTGGCGCACGAAGTCCTGTCGCTCCAGCCGCCGCTGCGGCATCGCCTTCCTCACCGCCTGCGCCCGCGCCAGGAACCTCTGCTCGTGCCTCCCGGGCTTGAAGAACGCCGGTATCGCGCCCAGCAGCCGCGGCGCAGCCCTCCCCGTGGCCGAGTGGAATACCGCCCTGTTCTTGGGCACCTCCACGATCCCCTGCGTCGTCTCCATGAACGCGCTGCCCTCGTTCACCTTGTCGTAGCTTCCCGGCTCTCCGCGCGCGTCCCCGACCGGAATGTGCGTGGGCTCGTGGTCGGTTCCGCGCACGCCGATGGTGACCAGCGGCGTGCGGATCCTGTAGCTGGAACGGTTGTACCGGCCGATCCAGCCCGTGATCGAGCGCAGCGCGCCTTTGGCCAGTTCGATCAGGCTGCGGTCCTCCTCGCCACCGTCGGCGATGTACGCGGCGATCGTGATCTTCGAGTTCTCGCGCACGATCAGGGAAGCGCCGTCCGCCATGTGCAGCTGGATCTCGCCCCCGGGGAACGTGGTGACCGTGTCGCCCTCGAACACGTTCTCGCCGACCGCCGGCAGGCGGGATTTGCCGTCCTTGCCTTCGAGGAGGACGTTGCCTTCGGTGAGCTCGATGCTGCCGGCGACGCGGGGCTGGTCCTGGGCGTGCGCCGCCGGGGCGAGGCAGATGGCGAGGGCGAGCAGGAATGCGCGCATGGGCTGAATACTACGCGGCGCGTGTAGCGCTGCGCTACCATGCCCGCATGTCCGCCGTCCTGCCACAGCGCACTGTTTCGCCACTCGTCGATCTCTCCGAGGTTGCGTTCGAGAACACGTTCGTGCGCGAGCTGCCTGGCGACCCGGTGCTGACCAACAGCCGGCGCCAGGTGCGCAACGCCAGCTACACCCGGGTCGATCCCACGCCGGTTCGTTCCCCTGGCCTGCTCGCCTGGTCTGATGCGCTCGGAAAAGAACTGGGCCTCGCCCGCCCCGGCAGCCTCGCCCTGGAAGCGCTCGCCGGAAATCGCGTCCTGCCGGGCATGGAGCCCTATGCGGCGCGCTACGGCGGCCACCAGTTCGGGCATTGGGCGGGCCAGCTCGGGGACGGGCGCGCCATTACGCTCGGCGAAATGATGGCGCGCGACGGCTCGCGCCAGGAATTGCAGTTGAAAGGCGCCGGAAAGACGCCTTATTCGCGCACCGCGGATGGCCGTGCGGTGCTGCGCTCGTCGCTGCGCGAGTTCCTGTGCAGCGAGGCGATGCATTTTTTGGGCGTGCCCACCACGCGCTCGTTGTCGCTGGTCGGGACCGGCGAGCAGGTGATCCGCGACATGTTCTACGACGGCAACCCGGAGCCCGAGCCCGGGGCAGTCGTGTGCCGCGTGGCACCCTCCTTCCTGCGCTTCGGCAACTTCCAGATCCACACTGCGAACGACGAGCCCGAATTATTGAAGCGCCTCGCCGACCATGTCCTGAGCCAGAATTTTCCGGGCCTCGGTTCGCACAAGGAATGGTTCCACGAACTCTGCCGGCGCACGGCGGTGCTGATGTCCGACTGGATGCGGCTCGGATTCGTGCACGGCGTGATGAACACCGACAACATGTCGATCCTCGGGTTGACCATCGACTACGGCCCCTACGGCTGGCTGGAGGGCTACGACCCGATGTGGACGCCGAACACCACGGATGCCGAGGGGCGGCGCTACTGCTACGGCAACCAGTCGCAGATCGCGCTGTGGAATCTTGCGCGGCTTGCGGAGGCGCTCCTGCCACTCGTTCCCGAAGAAGCGCTGCAAGAGGGGCTGGAGCTCTACGGCAACACCTACCAGGAGAACTCCAGCCGTGCCCTGGCGCAAAAGCTCGGCCTCGCCTCGCTCGACCAGGCGGGCGACGGCGAGCTCGAGGACGGACTATTCCAGGTGCTGGGCGCTGCAGAAACAGATTTCACGCTCTTCTTCCGGGGTCTTTCTTCAGTCGAAGACTCCGCGGACGACCAACGCCTCGTCGCGCCGCTGCGCCGAGCCTTCTACGTCGAGCCTGATCCTGCGCACATCGGCCGCGTTGCGGCCTGGCTGCGCCAGTACCTCGCGCGCTTGCGGCATGAGGCGGTACCAGTCGCAGTTCGCGTGCAGCGCATGAACAGGGCCAATCCGAAATACGTTCCCAGGAACTACCTGGCGCAGCAGGCGATTGATGCGCTCACGGAAGGGAACGCCTCCGTTCTGGAACGGCTGATGAAAGTGCTGGAGCGACCCTATGACGAGCAGCCGGGAAATGATGACCTCGCCGAGCGTCGGCCGGAGTGGGCGCGCCATAAGGCCGGGTGCTCGGCTTTGTCCTGCAGTTCTTAGGTCCCCAGTCCTGCTGCTAGGCCGCGTTGGGCGTCAGCGCGGCTCCTGCCCTCGTGAGCCCTCAAGTGCCTGCGCCCGCGCGCCGAAACCCTGCGCGTCGCCCGCGAGGCGCAGGACGAGGGGGCGCTCGCCACTGTCGATATCCAGAGGCGCGGACGCCGACGAAATGATGGACGCCGGCGCGGGCACCCGGGTGCCCTGCGTACTGATCAGGATTCCAACCGCGAACACCGCTACGAGGACTAGGGCGATCACCAGCTGAGACCGCGGCCGCTGCGCGCCGCGCCTGCTCCTTGCCGCGGCGAACTCGGCATCGAGCGCGACGCGTTCGGTCGCGTGTTGCCCGGCGCGCGCCGTGTCGGCCTGCGCCTGCGCAACGCGCGCCTCGACCTGGCGCTCGGCTTCGAGCCGTGCGCGGCTGCGCTCGAGCGCGCGCGCTTCCGCCTTGGCGCGCGTTCTCGCCTGCCGCGCCGCGCGTTCCTCCACGCGCAAGCGCTCGCGCGCTGCGCGCTCTAATTCATTCTCCAGCGCCCGGCGTTGCAGCGCCTCGGCTTCCCGCCGCGCATCCGCGGCGGCGCGCTCCTCGCCCGCCGCGGCAATGGCGCACTCGGCCCCGATGCGCTGCGCGGCGCTGCGCTTGGCACTTGCCTCTTCGTCGGCGCGCGCGCTCGCCAACTGCGCCGCATGGTGCTCGCGCTCGGCGCGCTCCTCAGCCGCCGCTGCCGTCGCGCGCTCGGCCTTGGCGCGCGCCCCGGCTGCCTCGCGCGCGCCGGCCTCCGCCTTCTGGCGGGCCTTAGCCGCGCGCGCGGCCTGCTTTTCCGCGTCGGCGCGCGCCCGCAGCGCGCGCTCGAGCTCGGTGTCTGTCTGACGGCGCGCCTCCGCCTCGTTGCGCAGCGCCGCTTCGGTCTGCGCGTGCGCCTCGGCTGTTGCCGTCGCCGCCTGCTCCGCCGCGAGCCGTTCCTCGGCCGCGCGACGCGCCACCTGCTCCGCCGCGTGCCGCACGCTCACCGCGTTCAACGCCTCCGCCTGCGCCGCCTCGCGCTCGCGCGCAACCTGCGCGAGCTCCGCTTCGGCTGCCTCGCGTTCGCGCGCCCGCTGCGCTGCCACAGCCTCGGCCTCGGCGCGGGCTTGCGCCGCGCCCGCCGCCTCGCGCTCAACGGTCGCGCGCGCCTGCGCCACCTCGGTCGCCTGCGCCTCCGCCTGCGCTCGCTCGCGTGCCTTCGCTTCCGCGGCCTGGTCCAAGCGCTGCCGCTCTTCGGCGAGTGACGCTGCCCTGCCTTCGCTCACCTCGCGCTCGCGTGCCTGCGACAGGGCACGCTCTTCGACTTCGCGCCGCTCTCCGGCGAGCCGCGAGGCCTCCGTTTCGGCCTGCGCGCGCGCCTGCGCGCGCTGCACGGCCTGCGCGTCCTTCGCTTCACGCTCGCGCGTGGCAAGCAGTGCGCGCTTCTCCGCCTCCGCGCGCTCCTGCGCCGCTTCGTTCTCGCGTCGCGCCCGCTCCTCGGCGAGCTCCGCGGCCTTGCGCTCGGCCTCCGCGTTGCGGCGCGCCTGCTCGGCGGCGGCCGCCTCGATCACCTTGCGCTCCTCGGCGAGGCGCGTCGCGTCGGCCTGCGCAGCGCTGCGCGCCTCGATCTCGCGCTTGAGCTTTTTCTCCGCGGCCTCGCGCTCGCGCGCCGACTCGTGAGTACGGCGCTCGGCGTCCACGCGTGCTGCGACACCGCGCCGGGTCTGCTCCTCCGCCGCAAGACGCTCACGCATCAGCGCCGCGGCCGTCGCCTCGGCTTCGGCGCGCTCGCGCGCATGCTGGGCGGCGACATCCTCCTGGCGACGTCGCGCCACGGCCAGCTCGGCGGCGCGCCGCTCGGCCTGCTCCCGCGCGCGCGCCTCGGACAATGCGTGCGCCTCGGCACGCTCGCGGTCCGCGATCAGCCGCGCCGCCTTGGTCTCCGCCTCGGCCCTTGCGTGCGCGATGCGCCGCAGCTCCGACTCGGCGGCCTGGCGCTCACGCGCCAGGTCGAGGCCGCGCTTTTCCTCGATGATTCTTGCCTGCTGGGTCTGCTCGGCGCCGCGCTCGCCCTCGATGCGCTCGCGCAGCTCCTCGGTCTGCGGCTGCAGCGCGCGCGCGTCGCGCTCGGCCTGCTTGAGCTTGTCGACAATGCGGCTCATTGCGGCCCTACAACGCGCAGCTCAGCGCAGCGCCGCGTTGATCTTATCGAGCATTCCCGCCCCCGGGCACAGATCCTTCTCGCCGAGCTTATTGAACGGCACCTCATAGGTGTTGAGGTGGGCGTGGAGGTCTTCGGCGTCGGGTGAGAGGTAGAGGAGCCCGGTGAGGACTTCGCCCTTGTGGGCGGCGCTGGAGATCATGGCCTGGGCGCCGATCTTGTCGCTGGGGTCGTAGTCGGCGTGGAGCTTGCGCAGCTTGAGGATGGCGCCGTCGGCGCCCGGGACTTCGATGACGCCGCCTGCTGAATAATCCACGGTGATGGTCTCGCGGCTGGGCCAGAAGTCTAGGCGGTTGACCGCCTCGTTGTGCTCGCGCACGTAGTCGTAGCTCTTGGTCGAGCCCGCGTGGTTGTTGAACGCGACGCAGGGACTGATAACATCAATGAACGCAGCGCCCGGGTGCGCAATCGCAGCCTTGATCAGCGGCGTGAGCTGAGTCTTGTCCCCGCTGAAGCTGCGCGCCACAAACGTCGCGCCCATCAGTAGCGCCAAACTCACTGTATCCACCGGCGCATCGGCGTTGACCGCCCCCCGCTTCGCCTTCGAACCCTTGTCCGCAGTCGCCGAGAACTGGCCCTTGGTCAACCCGTACACCCCGTTGTTCTCCAGGATGTAGGTCATGTTCACCCCGCGCCGCATGACGTGCGCGAACTGCCCCAGGCCGATGGACGCCGAATCCCCGTCCCCGGACACCCCCAGATAAATCAAATCCCGGTTCGCCAGATTCGCCCCGGTCAGCACCGACGGCATGCGCCCGTGCACGGTGTTGAAACCGTGTGAGTTACCCAAAAAATAATCCGGCGTCTTGGAAGAGCACCCGATTCCCGACATCTTCGCCACCCGGTGCGGCTGGACATCCAGCTCCCAGAACGCCTGGATCAGCGCAGCGGAAATCGAGTCATGCCCGCAGCCGGCGCATAGCGTGGAAACCTTGCCCTCGTAGTCGCGCCGCGTATAGCCGACCTTGTTCTTGGCCAGCGAAGGATGATGGAGTTTCGGCTTGAGTACGTAGGTCATGCCGCCTTGTCCCTCTTGATCGGCCGCACGTTGAGCGCCGAGACGATCTGGGAGATTTCGCCGGTGATGAAGCGCGCCGTGATCGGCGTGCCGTCGTAGTGCAGAATGGAAATCAAAGAGGCCGGGTTGATGCCGGCCTCGTTGACCAGCAAGGTTTTCAACTGGGCGTCGCGGTTCTGCTCCACCACGAAGACCTTGGAATGCGACTGCACGAAGTCGTAGATCTCGTCCCGGAACGGAAACGCGCGCACGCGAAGCGCGTTGACGAAGATGCCCTTTTCGGCGAGCGCGTCGAGCGCCTCGTGCATGGAAGCGCTGGTCGAGCCGTAGTAGATGCAGCCGAAGCGCGCCGGCGCCTTCGACGGCGTCAGGACGGGCATGGGAACCAGCGTCTTGGCGAAGTCGTGCTTCTTCAGCAGCCGCTGCATGTTGTACTGGTAGTCCGCACCCGCCTCCGAGTACGCCGCGTAGGCGTTCTTGCTCGTGCCGCGCGTGAAATACGCGCCCTTGGTGGCGTGCGAACCTGGGTAAGTACGGAATGGAATCCCGTCTCCGTCCACGTCCAGGTAGCGGCCGAACTCCTTGCCCGCATCGAGCATCTCGGCGGTCATCACCTTGCCGCGGTCGTAGGCGCGTGCGTCATCCCACACGAGCGGCTTGCACAGCCGCTGGTTCATGCCGATGTCCAGGTCGCTCATCAGGAACACCGGCGTCTGCAGCCGCTCGGCGAGGTCGAGCGAGAGCGCCGCGAACTCGAAGCACTCGTAAGGATCCTCGGGGAACAGCAGCACGTGCTTGGTGTCGCCGTGCGACAGATACGCGCACTTCATCACGTCGGACTGCTGGGTACGCGTCGGCATGCCGGTCGAGGGCCCGCCGCGCTGCACGTCGATCACCACCGCCGGGATTTCCGCGAAGTACGCCAGGCCGATGAATTCCGACATCAGCGAAATCCCCGGGCCCGAAGTCGCGGTGAAGGCGCGCGCGCCGTTCCACCCCGCCCCGGTGACGATGCCGATCGAGGCCAATTCGTCCTCGGCCTGGATGATGGCGAACTTGTTCTTGCCCGACTCCTTGTCCACGCGCAGCCTGGAGCAATATTTCTGGAACGCTTCCGCCAGCGAGGACGAAGGCGTGATCGGGTACCAGGCGCACACCGTCGCCCCGCCGTACACGCAGCCCAGCGCCGCCGCCGCGTTGCCTTCGATGAAGATCCGATCGCCCACCGTGTAGGCGCGCCTGGCCTTCAGCCCCAGCATGCCCTTCAGTTTCTCGCCGGCGTAGTTATGCCCCATCTGGAAAGCGTTGAGGTTGGGCTTGAGGAGCTTTTCCTTGCCCTTGTACTGCTCGCCGATCAGCTCCGCGATCACCCCGGGGTCGATGTCCATCAGCGCCGCGAGCGCGCCGACGTAGACGATGTTCTTGAACAGCTGGCGTTCGCGCGAATCGGTGAAGCTCTGGTTGCAGATCTCGGTGAGCGGCATGCCGATCACGTTCACATCGTCGCGGAACTTCGCCGGCGGCAGGGCTTTCGTGTTGTCGTAGAACAGGTACCCGCCCGGCTCGATCTCCTTCAGGTCCTGGTCCCAGGTCTGCGGATTCATGGCCACCATCAGGTCCACACCGCCGCGTCGCCCCAGCCAGCCCTGCTCGGTGACGCGCACCTCGTACCAGGTCGGCAGGCCCTGGATGTTCGAGGGAAAGATGTTGCGCGGGCTCACCGGGATGCCCATGCGCAGAAAGCTTTTCGCGAACAACTCATTGGCCGAGGCCGAGCCCGAGCCGTTGACGTTGGCGAACTTGACGACGAAATCGTTGACCGCGTCGATGCGCTTCATCACGCGGCCTTTCTCTGGTGATGCTCGCGGCAGCCGGGCCCCGCGTCGGTCATCTGCAGGAGGAACTTCTGCATGTCCCAGGCCCCGGTCGGGCAGCGCTCGGCGCACAGCCCGCAGTGCAGGCACACGTCCTCGTCCTTGGCCATCACGCGCCCGGTCTTCAGGCCGTTTTGCAGGTACAGGTCCTGCGTCAGGTTGTTTGCCGGCGCGCTCAACCGCGCGCGCAGTTCCGTCTCCTCCCCGTCCGCCACGAAACTGATGCAGTCCATCGGGCAGATGTCCACGCAGGCGTCGCACTCGATGCACAGCTTGGGCGCGAACACCGTCTGCACGTCGCAGTTGAGGCAACGCTGCGCCTCCTTCCACGCGGTCGCCACGTCAAAGCCCAGCTCGACCTCGGCCTTCACGTTCTTCAGCGTCACCTTGATGTCGCGCCAGGGCACCTTGTAGCGCGCATCGGGAGCGATCTCGCTGTCGTAGCTCCACTCGTGGATGCCCATCTTCTGCGATATCAGGTTCACCAGCGGCCCGGGGCGCTGGCGCAGGTCCTCGCCGTTCAGCAGCTTGTCGATGGAGATGGCCGCGTCGTGCCCGTGCGCCACCGCCCAGATGATGTTCTTCGGTCCGTAGGCCGAATCGCCGCCGAAAAAGACCTGTTTCACGCTCGACTGGAACGTCGTCTTGTCCAGCACCGGCAGGCCCGACTTGTCGAACTCGATCCCGGACTCGCGCTCGATCCAGGGAAAGGCGTTCTCCTGCCCGACCGCCACCAGCACATCGTCGCATGCGAATTCCCGGTCCGGCTCGCCGGTGCGTACGAGGCGGCGCCCCCGCATTTTCGTCTCATCGTCGTACACCGCCTTCACCTTCTCGAAGCTCATGCCGCTGAGCTTGCCGTTCGAGTGCAGGAACGCCTTGGGCATCAGGTAATTCAGGATCGGGATGCCTTCGTGCTGCGCGTCTTCCTTTTCCCAGGGCGAGGCCTTCATCTCCTCGAAGCCCGAGCGCACGATCACCTTCACGTCCTCGCCGCCGATCCTTTTGGAAGTGCGGCAGCAGTCCATGGCGGTATTGCCCCCGCCCAGCACGATGACGCGCTTGCCGATGCGCGTGGTGTGCCCGAAAGACACGGAGGAGAGCCAGTCGATGCCGATGTGGATGTTCTTCGCCGCTTCCTTGCGCCCCGGGACGTCCAGGTCGCGCCCGCGCGGCGCGCCCGAGCCTACGAAGATCGCATCAAAGCCCTGCGCCATGAGCTTGTTCATCGAGTCGATCTTCACCCCGCCCCTGAACTCCACGCCGAGGTCGAGGATGAAGCCCACCTCCTCGTCGATCACTTCCTCGGGGAGCCGGAAGCGCGGGATCTGCGACCAGATCATGCCGCCCGCGCGCGGATCCTGGTCGAACACCGTGACCTGGTAGCCCAGCGGCGCGAGATCGCGCGCCACCGTGAGGGAAGCCGGCCCCGCGCCGACGCAGGCGATTTTCCGGCCGTTCTTCTTCGCCGCCGGCTTGGGCATGCGTGCCTTCACGTCCGCGCCCTTGTTGTCGGCGGCGACGCGCTTCAGGCGGCAGATGGCGACGGGTTCGGGCTTGGCCTGGTTTTCTTCCTCGACGCGGCCGCGGCGGCA
>JANMSV010000082.1:0-25555 GCA_031389685.1 Betaproteobacteria bacterium | reverse complement strand
CCTTGGGCGCGCCGCTGGCGATGATGCGGCCGTAGACCAGGACCGAGATGCGGTCGGCGAGGGTGAACACCGCATCCATGTCGTGCTCGACCAGGATGATGGTCAGGCGGCCCTTGAGGCCGGAAAGGAACTGCACCATGCGCTGCGACTCCTCCAGTCCCATGCCGGCGACCGGCTCGTCGAGCAGCAGCAGGCGCGGGCGCGTGGCGAGCGCCATCGCCACCTCGAGCTGGCGCTGCTCGCCATGCGCGAGGTTGGCCGCGAGCACATCGGCCCGCGCGCCGAGGCCGACGTCCTCGAGCACCTGGCGCGCCGGGTCGCGCAGCGAGCGCTCCTCGCGCGCCGGGCGCCAGAAGCGGAAGCTGTGGCCGGCGTGCGCTTGTACCGCCAGCGCGACGTTGTCCAATGCCGTGAAGTCGCGGTAGATGCTGGTGATCTGGAACGAGCGCGCGAATCCCTTGCGCGCGCGCGTCGGCGCCGACAGGGGCGTGACGTCTTCGCCGGCGAAGCGGATGCTGCCCGAGTCGGGTCGCAGGTCGCCGGCGAGCTGGCCGATGAGCGTGGTCTTGCCGGCGCCGTTCGGCCCGATGATGGCGTGCGTCTCACCCTCGCGCAGCTCGAAACTCACGCCGTCGGTCGCCACCAGCGCGCCGAAGGCCTTGTGCAGCGACTGCACGGCGAGGATCGCCTCAGCCATCCTTGCCGCCTCCGGGCAGCAGCCCGGCGAGACCGCGCCTGAAGAACAGCACGCACAGCACCAGCAGCGGGCCGAGGATCACCTGCCAGTGCTGCGTCCAGCCGGCGAGCAGGTCCTCGACCAGCAGCAGCGCGAAGGCGCCGAGCGCGGGCCCCGGCACGCTCCCCATGCCGCCGAGGATCACCATGAACATGATCTCGCCCGAGCGCGTCCAGTCCATGAACGCGGGCGTGATGTAGGCGGTGTGGTTGGCGAGCAGCGCACCGGCCAGTCCGCACATCGCGCCGGCGATGACGAAGGCGGCGAGCTGGTAGGGGTAGGGCGAGAAGCCGATGGCGCGCGAACGTGCCTCGTTCGACTTTGCGGCGCGCAGCACCATGCCGAAGCGCGAGTTCACCAGGCGGTGCACCAGGGTCAGCGCGCCGAGCAGCAGCGCCAGCACCAGGTAGTAATAGGCGACCGGATCGCCGAGGTCGATGAGCCCGGAGAACTGGCTCTTCACCTTGATGCGCATGCCATCGTCGCCACCGTACTCTTCCACCGAGTTGCCGAGGTAGTAGAGCATCTGCGTAAAAGCCAGCGTGATCATGATGAAGTAGATGCCGCGCGTGCGCACCGAGATGGCGCCGATCACCAGCGCCACCAGTGCCGACGCAAAGATGGCGACGGCCCACTGCAGCCAGCCGTTGTGGATGCCGTAGAAGGCGAGGATGCCGACCGCATAACCGCCCACGCCCAGGTAGGCGGCATGGCCGAAGGACACCAGGCCGCCGTAGCCGAGGATCAGGTTGAGGCTCGCGGCCGCGATGCCGAAGATCATCACGCGGCGCAGCAGGTCGATGTAGTAGGGCTGCTTGAACAGCATCGCCAGCGGCGGCACCGCGAGCAGCAGCAGCACGCAGGCGGCGAGGATCAGCGTGCGCGCGCGCATCAGCCGCTCTTCGCCGGGAACAGGCCCGCGGGGCGCACCGCCAGCACCAGCGCCATGAGGAGGTAGATGAGCATCGAGGCGAGCGCGGGTCCGGCGGCTTCGGCGGCGGGCGGCGAGATGAAATGGCCGAGCAGCGGCTTGAGGAACGCCCGCCCAAGCGTGTCGACGATGCCGACGATCAGCGCGCCCACCAGCGCGCCGCGGATCGAGCCGATGCCGCCGATGACAATCACCACGAACACCTGGATCAGGATCAGCTCTCCCATGCCCGGCTGCACCGCGTAGATCGGCCCCGCCATCAGGCCAGCGAGCCCGGCGAGCGCGGCGCCGAAGCCGAACACCACGGTGTAAAGCAGGCGGATGTTGACGCCCAGCGCGGCCACCATGGTGCGGTTGGACGCGCCCGCGCGGATCAGCATGCCGAGGCGCGTCTTCGCCACCACGTACCAGAGCACGGCGCCGACCACGAGGCCGACGCCGATCACCACCGCACGGTATACGGGGTAGATCGAGCCCGGGATGATCTCGATGTGGCCCTGCAGGTAGGCTGGCAGCGAGGTATAGAGCGCGGCGCGGCCCCAGAGGATGGCGATCAGCTCGTTGAAGAACAGGATCAGGCCGAAGGTGGCGAGCACCTGGTCGAGGTGGTCGCGCTCGTACAGCGTGCGCAGCGCAATCACTTCCACCAGCATGCCAACCATCAGCGTGCCGAGCAGGCCGAGCAGCACGCCGAACGGGTAGGAGCCGGTCCATTGCACGGCAGCCACCGTCAGGTAGGCGCCGACCATGTACAGCGAGCCGTGCGCCAGGTTGACGAGGTTCATGATGCCGAACACCAGCGTCAGCCCGGCGGCCATCAGGAACAGCATGACGCCGAACTGCAGACCGTTCAGCAGCTGCTCGAAGACGAGGATGGTGGTCACAAAAAACAGGGGCGCGGTTGCGCCGCGCCCCTCGGCTGACTGTGAGCGGCGGCGACTACCACTTCATCGGGCAGTCCTGATAGTACGCGTCCTTGTGCTTCTCGAACACCTTGCGCTTGATTTCCATCTGCGCGCCGTCGGGCCCGCCTTTCACCGCCTGCAGCAGGTAGAAATCCTGGATCGGGTGGTGGTTGACGTTGAACTTGAACGGCCCGCGGATCGAGTCGTAGTTGGCTTTGCGCATCGCCGCGATCACCGCCTTGTTGTCCTTGAGGCTGCCCTTGTTGGCGCGTACCGCGGAGTCGATCAGCATCATGCCGTCGTAGCTCTGCGCGCCGTAGAAGGAGGGCGTGTAGCCGAACTTCTTGCGGAAGTAGGCGACGTACTTCTCGCTCGCCGGCACTTTCAGGTCCGGGCTCCAGAACTTGGCTTCCCACTGGCCGATGGCCGATTCCTTGAGCGCGGGGAGCGTCGTCTCGTCCACGGTGAACACGGAGTAAAGCGGGATGCGCTCGCGCAGGCCGGCCTGGAAGTACTGGCGCACGAACTGCACGCCCATGCCGCCGGGATAGAACACGAACGCGGCCTTCGGGCCCTTGGCGCGCAGTTGGGTAATCTCGGCCTGGTAGTCCTGCTGGCCCGGTGTGGTGAAGATCTCCTCGACGATGCGACCTTTGAAATAACGCTTGAAGCCCGCGACCATGTCCTTGCCGGCCTGGTAGTTCGGCGCCAGCACGTAGACATCGTTGATGCCCTGCTCCTGCATGTACTTGCCCATCGCCTCGGGCGTCTGGTCGTTGTTCCAGGAGGTGGAGAAATACTGTTCGTGGCAGGCCTTGCCGGCGAGCGGGCTGGCACCGGCGTTGGTGCCGACCATGATCTTGCCGGCGCCGGTGACCACCGGCACCACGGCCATCATGACGTTGGACCAGATGATGCCGGACATGATGTCCACCTGGTGCTTCTTGAGCATTTCCTCGGCGACCTGCACGCCGACGTCGGTCTTGAACTGGTCGTCGCCGAAGATGACTTCCACCGGCACGCCGCCCATTTTGCCGTCGAGATGCTCGATCGCCAGCTCGACCGAATCCTTCATGTGCTTGCCGATGATGCCGGCGGGCCCGGACAGGGTGGTGATGAAGCCGATCTTGATTTTCTGCTGCGCGGCGGCAGGCAGCGCGAACGCGAGCGTCGCTGCCGCCACAGCGGCTGCCAGCATGCGGATAGGGGTCTGCACCTGAGGTCTCCTCGTTTTTATGAGCGTGTCCAGTCTAACAAGCGGCCCCGAGGGGTGTCTAGGCCGCGGCAAGCCGCTAGACTTGCGCCATGTTAAGGCTTTCGGGCGTCAGCAAGCGATTTGGCGGGCGCATGGTCCTGAACAAGGTGTCGCTCGAGGTGGCGCCGGGGGAGCACGTGGCGGTGCTCGGGGAATCGGGCATCGGCAAGTCGACGTTGCTCAATGTCATCGCCGGCCTGGAGCCGGTGGACTCGGGCAGCATCGCCTACGACGGGTTCGAAGTCGCGGCGCTGTCGGACGACGCCGCCACCAGGCTGCGGCGCGAGCATTTCGGCTTCGTGTTCCAGGCCTTCCATCTGCTGCCGCACCTGAGCGCCGAGCAGAACGTCGGCCTGCCGCTGCTATTGCGCGGCAAGCCGCCCGCCGAGATCCGCAGTCGCGCGCGCGCCGTGCTTGGCGCGGTCGGCCTGGGCGGCCGCGAAGCCGCCATGCCGCGCGAGCTGTCGGGCGGTGAGCTGCAGCGCGTGGCGATCGCGCGCGCCCTGGTCGGCGAACCCAAGCTGGTGCTCGCGGACGAACCCACGGGCAACCTCGATCCCGACAACGCGCGCCAAGTGCTGGAAGTGCTGCGCGGGCAAGTGAAGCGGCACGGCGCCGCGGGCATCCTCGTGACGCACTCCGAAGCCGCGGCTGCCACCTGCGACCGGCGCTACCGGCTGGACGCCGACGGCCTGCGGGCGCTTTAAATGGGGTCCGTCCGTATTTTGAACAGCTTGCTGGCCGGGTAGAGCAGCGCCTTGCTGCCCAGCGCCTCCTCGATGCGCAGGCCTTCGTTCCATTTCGCCATGCGTTCCGACCTGGCGAAGCCGCCGACCTTGAGCTGGGGCACGCCCCAGCCCACGGCCAGGTGGACGATGCTGACGTCCTCTGTTTCGCCCGAGCGTGCGGAAACGATCGCGCGCATGCCTTTGGCCTGCGCGGCAGTCCAGCAGGCAAGTGTCTCGGTGAGGGTTCCCACCTGGTTCGGCTTCAGCAGGACGGTATTGGCCAATTCCGGACGCAACTTTTCTGCGCGGGTGACGAACAGGTCGTCGCCGACGACCTGCAGGCGCGTCCCCACCGCCCGGGTGAAGTCCTGCATCGCCTGCACGTCGTGTTCCGCGAATGGGTCCTCGATGGAGACGATAGGGTAAGCGTCCAGCCAGCGCAGCAGCATGGCGTGCAACTGCTCCGCCGTGAGCGAGCGTTTGTCCAGCGCGAGCTGGTAGCGCCCGCCGCGGTAGAACTGGGTGGCCGCGATGTCGAGCGCGATGGCGACGTCGGCGCCGGGCTCGAAGCCCGCGTCGCTGATCGCCCCCACCAGCTCGGCGAGGCCTTCCTCGTTCGATTTGAACGCAGGCCAGTAGCCGCCTTCATCCGCCACGCCCTGCACCGCGCCCTTCTGCGCCAGCCTGGCGCCGGCGGCGCGATACACCTCGGCGATCCACTCCAGGCTCTCGGAAAAACTGCCGGCGCCGGGGCAGACCACCATGTAGTCCTGGATGTCCACGCGCCCCCGCGCATGCGCGCCGCCGCCGAAGATCTGCACCTGCGGCACCGGCATCGCCACGCGCTTTTCGCCGGCGAGGTAGCGCCACAAGGGTTTGCGCGCCGCCGCCGCCGAAGCCTGCGCGCAGGCCAGGGATACTGCGACGATCGCGTTGGCGCCCAGACGCGACCGGTCCGCGGTGCCGTCGAGCGCGATGAGCTTGCGGTCCACGGCCTCCTGTTGGCGCGCGTCCACGCCGAGCAGCGCAGCGCGCATCACCGTATTCACGTTGCGCACGGCCACCTGCGCCTCTAGCGCCTTCGCCTCGCCGGCGCCGGTCGATGCGCCGGCGGGCGCGATGGCACGACCGCGAGCGCCTTTCAGGTGCACCTCGGCTTCCACCGTGGGCCGCCCGCGCGAGTCCCACACGCGGCGCGCGTGGACGTCTACGATTCTTGCCATGCCTTGCGTACCTCGGCGAGCTGCGTGGGCGGCGCGAGGAGCAGCGCACGCGCCACGCGCCGCACGCGTTGTTTCTGCGTTTCCGCCGTCAGGTATTCGACCGGCGACTTGCCGTCCACTCTCGCCAGCAGCAACCCGGGCAGCAGGCTCGCCGCGCGCGCCTCCAGATCTCCCGGCGCATGCGTTCCAAGGTAGGCATCGGCGAGGGCGTCGAAGCATGCCAGGAAGCGTGCCTGCGCTTGCGGCACCCAGCAGCACTTGAGCAGCAGGTGGTTGAGGCAGAAGGCCAGGTCGAAGGCCGGATCGCCGTACCACGCGCACTCCGCGTCGAGGAATACCGGCCCGCGAGGACCGGCGAGGATGTTTTTCGGACTGACGTCGCCGTGCACCAGGGCGACTCGCGTCGCTGCCGTGCGTTCAGCAAGCGCGCGCAGCTGCGCCGCCACCTCCGGGTGCGCCCGCGCGCTGGCGAGCAGGTAGGGCTCCAGGCGGATGGCGTGGAAGCCGGCATCCGTCGCGAATTGCTTCGCGGCCTCGGCGTCGTTGGTCGTCGCCGCGTGGATGCAAGCGAGGCGCTCGCCGACCTGCCGCGCGAATTTCGCATCGGCCCGGCCCGCGCGCAACTCATCCTTCCACAGGGGATGCCGCGCGCCGTCGAGAAACTCCATGGCGAACAATCCCGCCTCGTCATGCGCGAGGATGCGCGGCGCGCTGCCCGGCGAGATGCGCGCCGCCGCCTGCATCCAGCGCCACTCGTAGCGGTTGCGCTCGACCGGCGCCTCCCATAGCTGCGCCACACGCAGTCGCGGCAGCGCGCGCTTGACGCACACCGGTCCGGAGCGCAATTCGACCCTCCAGATGTCGGAAGAGACGCCGCCGGTGAGGGCCACCGCGGCCGGGTTCTCGCCCTCGCCGGCGAGTCCCGCGGCGTGCAGGAAACTCAGCACCGCTTCAGGGAGCAAGGCGTTCAAGATTCCACCCAGCGCCGCTGCGCCGGTACTGCAACCGGTCATGCAGGCGGTTGGCGCGCCCCTGCCAGAACTCGATCGCCTCGGGCATCAGGCGGTAGCCGCCCCAGTGCGCCGGGCGCGGCGGCTGTTCGCCGTAGCGCTGCGCCATGGCCTCGAGCGATTGCTCCAGCGTCGCGCGCCCGGCGACGGGCTCGCTCTGCGCCGAGGCCCAGGCCGAGAGCCGGGCGCCCAGCGGGCGGCTGGCGTAGTAGGCGTCGGAGTCCGGCGCGGCGACTTTCCCCACCCGGCCTTCGACACGCACCTGGCGCTCCAGGTCCGACCACAGGAAGACGAGGCAGGCATGCGGCGCCGCGGCGAGCTCGCGCCCCTTGCGGCTCAGGTAGTTGGTGTAGAACACGAATCCGCCGCCGTCCACCCCTTTGAGCAGTACGACGCGCGCCGTGGGCGCGCCCGAAGCCGACACCGTGGCGAGCGTCATGGCGTTGGCGAGCGCCAGTTGCGCCGCCGTCGCCTCCGCGAACCAGCGCCCGAACTGGATCAGGGGATCGGCGTGCGCATTGGCCTCGGAGAGCCCCGCGCGCATGTACTCCTGGCGCAGGTCGGTGATCTTCATAGGGAGGATTCTATAAGAATGAAGGCGCAAATCAGCAGCTTGCTGCGCGCTGCCGGGTTTTTCTTGCATCATTGCGGCGCACGCACGGCGCGCGCCATGCGGCGGTGCGCCGCAGGAATGCGTGCCGCGCGAAGCGAAAATAGTGCGCCAGCCTCGTTCGCGGACATTGACATGCACCTCTGGATTCGGCATCTTTCGCCCACCGCTGCTCCGCGGCGGGCTAAATCCGGATCTCTAGAGTTCCGTTTCGTTCAGAGGAGAAACAAAGATGGCGAAGAAGAAAGCGAAGAAGGCAGGCAAGAAGCGTAAGCCAAATGCGGCGTTCATGAAGCCGATGAACCCGACCGCGTCGCTGGCGGCGGTCATCGGTTCCAGCGCGCAGCCGCGCACCGAAGTGACCAAGAAGATCTGGGTCTACATCAAGCGCAACAACCTGCAGGACAAGAAGAACCGTCGCATGATCAACGCCGACGACAAGCTCAAGGCGGTGTTCGGCGGCAAGTCGCAGGTGTCGAGGTTCGAAATGACCAAGCTGGTCAACAAGCACCTCAAGTAACCGGTTTCAAGGGAGTTCCGAGAAGGCCGGGCGGCGCGAGCCCCCGGCCTTTTCATTTGGGGACCGGGTGAAGGTCCGCTTTCCGGCGCAATGCCTCCGTTTGCAGTTCCAGGGTCTCGCGGCTTGGCCCCATGAATCTCGGGGCCAAGCCGCGAGATGTATGAAGAGCCAGACCCGCGATACCGGAAAAACCGGTGCAGTACGCTACTGCTTGTGATACGAGGTGACGCGCTCGACTTCGTTTTTCGACCCGAGGATCACCGCCACCCGCTGGTGCAGGGCTTGCGGCGCGAGATCGAGGATCCGGGTCCTGCCGTCGGTGGCGGCGCCGCCCGCCTGCTCGACGATGAAGGCCATCGGATTGGCCTCGTACATCAGGCGCAGCCGCCCGTCCGTGTTCTTCGCGTCGCGCGGATACATGAAGATGCCGCCGCGCGAGAGCACGCGGAACACGTCGGCCACCATCGAGGCCACCCAGCGCATGTTGAAGTCCTTGCCGAGCGGGCCGTCCTCGCCGGCGAGGCACTCGTCGATGTAGCGCCGCACCGGGGGCTCCCAGCGGCGCCGGTTGGAAACGTTGATGGCGAACTCCGCCGTGTCCTCGGGAATGCGAATGTCCAGGTGCGTGAGGACGAAGGTGTAGGTCTCGCGGTCCAGGGTGAAGCCGTGCGCGCCGTCGCCCACCGTGAGCACGAACACGGTGGTCGGGCCGTACACCGCGAAGCCTGCGGCGACCTGCTTGCGGCCGGGTTGCAGGAACGCCGCTTCATGCGGCTCGCACAATTCGCCGCTCGCCGCCTTGGGGCAGCGCAGCACCGAGAAGATGGTGCCGACCGAGATGTTGACGTCGATATTGGAGGAGCCGTCCAGCGGGTCGAACAGCAGCAGGTATTCGCCCTTGGGGAACTTCGTCGGGATGGGGTGCGGGTTCTCCATCTCCTCGGAAGCGAGCGCGGCGAGGTTGCCGCCCCACTCGTTGGCCTCGAGCAGGATCTCGTTCGAGAGCACGTCGAGCTTCTTTTGCACCTCGCCCTGCACGTTCTCGGTGCCCGCCGAGCCGTGGCCGTCGGCGAGCGCGCCCTTGTTGACGCGCGTGCTGATCGCCTTGCAGGCGCGCGCCACGGTCTCGATCAGCAGCCGCAGGTCGGCGTTGATCTTGCCCGCGTGCTGGCGCTGGATCAGGAACTGGGTGAGGGTGACGCGGCGCATGGCAGGAGTCATTTTAACCGGCGTGCTCCGCCGGCGGTCACCAGCGCAACCCCAAGGCAGGTGACGGCGATGCCCAGGAGCGTGAGCCCGCTCGGCACGACGTCGAACAGCAGGTACTCCAGCACCACGGCGACGATCGGCGTCAGGTACAGGATGCTGGTCACCTTGGTGGCCTGGCCGTGGCGCATCAGGGTGTGCAGGGCGTTGACGGCGAAAATCGAGGCAAGGATCACCAGGAACGCGATTGAGCCGAACAGCGGCCAGCTCCAGTTCACCCGCGCGCCTTCAAACGCGAACGCGAGCGGCGCGAGCAACAGGAGCGAGGCCGCGAACTGGACCCAGGCCGCGCTGTACAGATTGACCGTGGGGCAGTAAACGCGCTGGTACAAGGTGCCGGCAGTGACGCCGGAGAGCGACACGGTAACCGCGACGAGCGCGCCCAGGGTCAGTTCGCGCACTTCGATCTTGTGCCAAACGACGAGCAGCACGCCCGCCAGCCCGATGGCGATGCCGGTCCACTGCCGCGGCGCCAGCCGCTCGTGCATCCAGCGTTTCGCCACCATCGCGGTCAGCAGCGGCTGCACCGAGAGGATCAGCGCGACGATGCCGGCCGACAGGCCGAGGTACTGCGCGTAATGGCTGCCCGAGAGCTGGATGCCGTGCATCAGCAGGCCCGCCACGACGACGTGCGCGAACTCGCGCGGCGCGCGCGGCCACTCGGGGCGCAACCACAGCAGCACGGGGACCAGGCACAGCAGGCCGAACAGGTAACGCAAGGACAGGAAGGTGAACGGCGCGGCGTACTGGATGCCGATCTTGGTGGCGATGTAGCCCGAGCCCCAGGCCGAGACGAAATACCACGCCAGCAGGGTATCGACCCAGCGGCGCGAACTTGCGGGATCTACGGCCAGAGCGGCAGTCCGGCGAGCCCGGCGGTCTCGGGTTGCCCGGTCATCAGGTTGGCGTTCTGCACGGCTTGCGCGGACGCGCCCTTGCCAAGGTTGTCGATGGCGCCCAGCGCCACGACGAGCCCGGTGCGGGCGTTCACGGCGTAGGACAGGAACGCGAGGTTCGAGCCGGTGGCCCAGCCGGTGTGCGCGCTGCGGCCATTCTCGAGCGGCATCACCTTGATGAAGGGTTCGTTGCGGTAGCTGGCCTCTGCCGCTGCGTACAACCGTTTGGCATCCGCGGCGCCCCTGGGCCGCGCGTAGCAGGTGGCGAGGATGCCGCGCGTCATCGGCACCAGGTGGGGCGTGAAGGCGACGGTAGCTTTCTTCCCGCCGACCTGCGCCAGCGCCTGTTCCATTTCGGGCACGTGCGGATGCGCTTCCAGGCCGTAGGCGAACAGGTCCTCGTTCGTCTCGGCGTAGCCGAAGTCGCTCGCGCCGCCGCGGCCGGTGCCGGTGATGCCGCTTTTGGCGTCGATGACGATGCCATCGGGCTCGATCAGGCCTTCCTTCACCAGGGGCGCGAGCGCCAGCAGCGCCGCGGCCGGATAGCAGCCGGGATTGGCCAGCCGATGGGCGCCGCGGATCGTCTCGCGCTGGCCGGGCAGTTCGGTGAGGCCGTAGGTCCAGCCTGCGACGAAACGATGGTCGCCGCCGATGTCCACGACCTTCACGCTCTTTGGCACTTTTGCGAGCGGTTCGCGCGACTTGCCGGTGGGCAGGGACACGAACAGCAGGTCGACGCCGGCAGTCTTCTCCGGCACGAACGGCTGGATGACGAGCTTGCCGGCCGGATGGCCGCCGAGCGCGGGAAAGCGCTGCGCGAGCGCCTGGCCGGCGGTGGACTCACCGCCGACGTAGGCGATTTCAAACGCGGGATGGCCCGCGCACAGCCGCAGCAGTTCGCTGCCGCCGTAGCCGCTCACGCCGACGATGCCGATCTTCACGACCGGAATCGTAGCAGGTAGCCGCTTAGGCTTGCCCGGGCGCGCGCGCCTGCAGCGCGGCGATGCGCTCCTCGACCGGCGGGTGCGTGGAGAACAGCGCCATGAAGCCCGAGGGCTTGCTGGTGATGCCGGCGGTCTGGATCGCAGGCGGCAGCGCGCCGGGCTCGAGGCCGCCCAGGCGGGCGAGCGCATTCATCATCGGCCGTGGATTGCCGAGCAGGTCCGCGGAGGCGGCGTCGGCGCGGAATTCGCGCTGGCGTGAGAACCAGGCGACGATCATCGAGGCGAGGAGGCCCAGCAAGATCTGGCTCACCAGCACCGTGATGTAGAAGCCAGGCCCGACGCCGCGCTCGGTGCGGAAGATCATCTTGTCGACGAAGAAGCCCACGACGCGCGACAGGAACACGACGAAGGTGTTCACCACGCCCTGGATCAGGGTGAGCGTCACCATGTCGCCGTTGGCGACGTGGCCGATCTCGTGGCCGAGCACCGCCTCGAGCTCCTCGCGGCTCATCGACTGCAGCAGGCCGGTGGACACGGCGACCAGCGCGGAATTCCTGAACGCGCCGGTGGCGAAGGCGTTGGGCGCGCCTTCGTACACGGCAACCTCGGGCATGCCGATGCCCGCCTTGCCGGCAAGTTCCTTGACCGTCTGCACCAGCCAGTGCTCCGTGGTGCCTTCGGTGCCGTCGATGACGCGCGCGCCGGTGGACCACTTGGCGGCCATCTTGGAGATCAGCAGCGAGATGAAGGAACCGGCGAAGCCGACCACCGCCGAGAACACCAGCAGCCCGGTGTAGTCGATGCCGTTTTCCGACAACCACCGGTTCAGGCCGAACAGCTGGATGACCACCGACAGCAGCAGCAACACCGCAATGTTGGTGGCCAGGAACAGGAAAACGCGTTTCATCTTAAGATTGCCTCCTCATGGCGCCTGTCGAGAGTCGCGGCATGTTAGCGCAAGCTGGGGGCTGGACCCGGGGTTTTCAAGCCGGGTTGCTTCTGGCGCTCGTCGCGGCGTGCAGCACCGCGCCGCCGCCGCCGTTGGAGCCGCCGCCGCCCGTCCAGGTTCCCGGCGTGCCGGCGCCCGCGTTGCCCCTGGCCGCGGTGCGCTATTCGGCCGCCACCAGCCTGCCCGAATACCAACGGGAGATCGCCCGGCTGCTGCACGCTGCCAGCGCAGCGCGGGTGTACGAGGGCGCGCCGCCGAACCCGCTGCGCGCGGTGGTCGTCTACTACGCGGAGATCGACGCCCAGGGCGACCCGCGCATGGTGCTGCTGTTCCGGGCCCCGGAACACGCACCGGAGCTGGCCGCCTATGCCGCCGAGTCACTGCGCCGCGCATCGCCGTTCCCGCGACCCCATCCAGGGCTGATGAACGGCGCGGGCCGGATCGTATTCACCGAAAGCTGGCTGTTCGACGGCGAAGGGCGTTTCCGCCTGCGCACGCTGTCCCTGCCGCAGGCACCGCCGCCGCGGGACCCGGAGGACGACTTCTTCTAGCCGGCTGCCCGCGGTTCCGACTAGCCGCGGGCGTCTTCCAGCACCATGCGCGCGCCCAGCTCGGCGATCATGCTGGTCGGGGCGTTGGTGTTGCCGGAAGTGATGCGCGGCATGACGGAGGCGTCGATGACGCGCAGGCGCTCGAGTCCGCGCACCCGCAGTCGCTCGTCCACCACCGCCAGGGCGTCCTGTCCCATCTTGCAGGTGCCGACGGGGTGGAAGATGGTGGTGCCGAGTTCGCCCGCCGCCTGCTCCAGCGCCTCGTCGGATTGCACCGCCGGTCCCGGCCGGAACTCCTCCGGGAGGTACTTCGCCAATGCACTCGCCGCCATGATGCGGCGCGTTTCGCGCATGCCCGCCACCGCGACCTTGCGATCCTCCGGCGACGACAGGTAGTTCAAGCGGATTTCCGGGTAGACCGCGGCGTCAGGCGACTTGATGCGCACCCACCCGCGCGCGTTCGGCCTCAGGTTGCACACGCTCGGCGTGATCGCGGGAAATGGGTGCAGCGGGTCGCCAAACTTGTCCAGCGACAGCGGCTGCACATGCCATTCGATATTCGCGGTGAGTTGCGAGGGATCGCTCCTGGCGAAGGCGCCCAGCTGCGAAGGCGGCATGGTGAGCGGCCCGGTGCGGTGCAGCAGGTACTCCAGACCCATCGCCGCCTTGCCCCAGAGCGAGTTGGCCATCTGGTTCAGGGTTTTTACGCCGCTCACCTTGTACTGCATGCGGATCTGCAGGTGATCGTGCAGGTTCTCGCCGACGCCGGGCAAATCATGGACAACCGTAACGCCGTGCTGCTGCAGCAAGCCGCCGGGGCCGATCCCTGAAAGCTGCAATAGCTGGGGTGACCCGATCGCGCCGGCGGCGAGGACCACCTCGCGCGAGGCTTTCACGTAGCGCGAGTCGCCGCTGGCGCGATATTCGACCCCAACTACCGCTTTGCCGTCGATTCGCAATCGAGTCGCATGCGCACCCGTCAGAACTTTGAGATTCGGCCGATGCATGACGGGCCGCAAGAAAGCTTTCGTCGCGCTCCAGCGCACGCCGCGCTTCTGGTTCATCTGGAAGTACGCACAGCCCGAGTTGTCGCCCGTGTTGAACACGCGGATCGGGGCGATGCCGCATTCCGCCGCCGCCGCGCGCCAGGCATCCAGGATCTCCCAGCGCACGCGCGGATCCTCGACGCGCAGTTCGCCGCCCGCGCCGTAGCTGTCCACCGCTCCGTGCTCGTAGTCCTCCAGAGCCTGGAACACCGGCAGCACCTGGTCCCAGGACCAGCCGCGGTTGCCGAGCGCCGCCCAATGCTCGTAGTCCGCCTTCTGCCCGCGCATGTGGATCATCGCGTTGATCGACGAGCAGCCGCCGAGCACGCGGCCCCGTGCGTAATGGATCGAGCGGTTCGCCAGGTGCGGATCAGGCTCGGTCTTGTAGCACCAGTCGGTGCGCGGATTCGCGATGGTGTAGAGGTAGCCCACCGGGATGTCGATCCAGAACCAGTCGTCCTTGCCGCCGGCCTCGAGCAGCAGCACGCGCGTGCCGGGGTCGCGCGACAGGCGGTTGGCGAGCAGGCAGCCGGCGCTGCCGGCGCCAACGATCACGTAGTCGTAATCCATGTGCGTAGAATACCGCCACCCGATGGCGGAATCCTCCAGCCGCACGCTGGTCTGCAGCGTGCTTTTCGTTGACCTCGCGGGCTATGCGCACCTGCCGGTGACCGAGCAGCTGCGCCAGAAGCGGGTGCTGAACGCGCTGCTGGCGCAGGAACTGGCGCGGGTGCCGAAGGCGGAGCGCGTGGTGCACGATATCGAAGGCGGCGCGGCCGTGGCCTTCCTTGCGGATGCCGAGGCTGCGTTGGTCGCCGCGATCGGCATCCATACCGATGCCGGCGAGCTGAAGCTGCGCCTGGGGCTCAACCTGGGTACGGTCCACGTCGTGCAGGACCTGGGCGGGCAGACGGCCGTGGTCGGCGACGGCGTCAACGACGCGCAACGTGTGGCGGCTTGCGCAGAGGCGGGCCAGGTGCTGGCCTCGCGCGCCTACCGCGACATGGTGTCGCGCCTGTCCGCGGACCACGCCGCGCTGTTCGACATCGCGGCGCTGCGCACCGATGCGCAAAGGCGCGAGCACGAGCTGTTCCAGGTGCGATTCGCCGTGCAGACGCGGCCGGCGCCGGCGCGCGGCGCGCAGGAAGCAGCGAGCGTGTTCGACGCCGGGCCCCACTTGATCGTCTCCGGACATGAGCGCGCCGCAGTGCAGCGGGCGCTCGATGCGTTGGCCGTCAAGGGCGCGCGCGTGAATTCGCCCATCGCGCGGGTCGGCGACAAATGGATGGCGACCTGTGACCACCCCGAGGCGCGCCAGAGCGAGTGCAAGGTGGAGAAGCTCGGCTATACGAGCATCGTCACCGGGCCGACGCGCCAGGCGGTCGCGGTGAAGGTGGATGAGTTGGTAGGGATGGGCGCGCGGCTGGCGGGCGAGATCGAGATGGAGGGCGGCGAGTGGACTGCCGTCTGCGACACGCGCGGGGCCGGGGGTTGAGCAAGGGCGCTGTAAGGATCGGCGTCGACCTGGGCGGGACGAAGATCGAGGTGGCGGTGTTCGGCGCCGACGGGCGCGAAACATTCCGCAAGCGCGTCCCCACCCCGCAGACCGATTACCAGGCGACGGTCGACGCCGTCGCTGCACTGGTGCGCGAAGCGGGCGAGGGCACCGTCGGCGTCGGCATTCCCGGTGCGCTGTCCAGGGTCACCGGGTTGGTGAAGAACGCCAACTCCACCTGGCTCATCGGCAAGCCTCTCAAGCAGGATCTTGAAACGGCGATCGGCCGGGAAGTGAAGCTGGCCAACGACGCGAACTGCTTTGCGCTGTCCGAAGCCGTGGATGGCGCCGGGGAGGATGCCGAGGTGGTGTTCGGCGTGATTCTCGGCACCGGCGTGGGCGGCGGGATCGTGGCGCGCGGCGAGGTGCTGACCGGGCCGAACGCGATTGCCGGGGAGTGGGGCCACAATCCCCTGCCGCTGCCGACGGCCGCCGACCTGCCGCTGCGCCCGTGCTTTTGCGGCAGGTCCGGCTGCATCGAAACCTACCTGTCCGGTCCGGCGCTCGAACGCGACGGCGGCGAAAGCGGACTGGCGGCCTACGAAGAGCGCCTGGCGCGCGCGCTGGCGGGCGTGATCAACTTCCTGGACCCGGACGTGATCGTGCTGGGCGGCGGCGTCTCCAACGTGGCGCGGCTGTACGACAACGTGCCCAAGCTCTGGACGCGTTACGTGTTCTCCGATTACGTCGCCACCCGGCTGTTGCCGCCGAAGCACGGCGATTCCAGCGGCGTGCGCGGCGCGGCCTGGCTGTGGGGCGGCCCGCCGCGAGGGCGCTAGCCGTTCAGGCGTCCGGCCGGCGCGCCCCTGCGTCGACAACGCGCGCGGCGCGCTCGAAGGTCCAGTACGCCCAGGCCCAGTCGATCAGCACCACCAGGCGATTGCGGAAGCCGATCAGGAAGTAGATGTGCGCGGTGAGCCAGGCGACCCAGGCGAGCCAGCCCCATATGTGTACGCGCCCGAACATGGCCACCGCCATGCTGCGGCCGATGGTGGCGAGCTGCCCGTAGTCGCGGTAGCGGAACGGCCGCGTCGGCCGGCCGGCGAGCGCGGCCATGACATTGCGCGCCGCGTGTCGACCCATCTGCTTGGCGGCCGGCGCGACCCCGGGAACGGGCGGCTGGTGATCGGGAAGGAATGCCAGGTCGCCCACCACCTGGATTTCGGGGTTTCCCGCCAGCGAGAGATCGGGCTCGACGATGACGCGGCCGCCGCGCGCAAGCGGGGTGCCGAGCGTGGCGCCCAGGGGGCTCCCGGCGACGCCGGCGCACCACACGACCGTCTTTGCTTCCAGCCGGTCGCCGCCGAGCTGCACGCCCCGCGCATCGATGCCCGTGACTTTGCGGCCCAGCCACACGGTGACGCCCAGGCGCTCGAGTTGCACGCGCGCGCGCTCGGACAGGTCCGGCGTATACGGCGGCAGCACGCGGTCCATGCCCTCGACGAGGACCACGCGCGTGTTGCGCGGATCGAAACGGCGGAATTCGCCCTTCAGCGTATGACGCGCGATCTCCGCGAGCATGCCCGCCATTTCCACGCCGGTGGCGCCCGCGCCGATCACCACGAAGGTGAGCCAGGCGGCGCGCTTCACGGCATCGGCTTCGCGCTCGGCGTACTCGAAGGCAAGGAAAATGCGCTGGCGGATCTCGAAGGCGTCCTCGAGCGTCTTCAGCCCCGGCGCGTGCTCGCGCCACTCGTCGTGGCCGAAATAGCTGTCGGTGGCACCGGTGGCGAGGATCAGGTGATCGTATTCGAGCGCCTCGCCGTTCTCCAGCACCACGGTGCGCGCCGCCAGGTCCACGCGCTGCGCCTCGCCGTAGAGCACGGTGGTGTTCGTCTGGCGCGCGAAGACGCGCCGGATCGGCTCGGCAATCGCGGGCGCCGCGAGCCCGGCGGTGGCGACCTGGTAGAGCAGGGGCTGGAACAGGTGATGGTTGGTGCGATCGACGACCGTCACCTGCACAGCGGCGCCGCGCAGCGCGCGCGCAGCGAACAGTCCCCCGAAACCGCAACCCAGGATGACGACGCGCGGGCCCATGCGGCTATCATAGCCTGCACATGGATGCACTGAAGACAGGGCTCTCGGGCAGCGCCACCCTGATCGTGGGCGAGGAACACACCGCGCCGCGTGTGGGCAGCGGGCGCGTGCACGTGCTCGCCACGCCGGTGATGATCAACCTGTTCGAGGCGGCGGCGCTCGATGCGATCGAGCGGCTGCTGCCGCCGGGCCGCCAGAGCCTCGGCACCGTGCTGAACGTGCGGCACATCGCGGCGACGCCGGTGGGCATGCGCGTCACGGCCCGCGCCGAGGTGCTCGGGGTGGAGGGCAGGACGATTCGCTTCCGCGTCGAGGCGCACGACGAAAAAGACCTGATCGGCGACGGCACCCATGAGCGCGTGGTGGTCAACGTCGCCAAATTCGATGAGCGCGTGCAGCGCAAGCTTAAATAGGGACGGACCCCATTCAGTATGGCCTGAAGCCGAACAGCCAGGGGTGGGCGTAGAGCGCGAGACCGAATGCTGCAAGGCCGGTTGCCGGTTTCCACCAGCCGATTTCCCTCCACACCGGTTTGTTGCGCCCCTGGGCGATGGCAAGAAACGGAACGTTCGATGTCAGTGTGGTGAAGCGCCGCCAGTCATCGCCCAGCGCTGCGGCCTTGCGCGCGTCCTGCAGCGTGGTGCCGGCGGCGGCGAGCAGCAGCAGGCCGCCGAAGAAAATCACCGCCTGCAGGCTGCCGAGGGCGAGCAGGTGCGCACCCGACCAGAGCATGATCGCCCACATCACCGGGTGGCGCGTGATGCGGATGATGCCGCGCGCCGGATCCTCCCGCTTCAACGCCCCGGACTGCCCGAGCAGCGCCGGATTGCGCGACAGCAGGCCGCAGGCGAGCAGCACGAAGGCGAACGGCATCAGCGCGACCGGCAGCAGCCGCAGTCCCCGCCACAGCGCCTCCATCGGCGCACGCCCGTACTCGCTGGACATCCACAGCAGCCCGGCGAGCGAGGCGAGCGAGAACAGGCCAAGGTAGGCGCGCTCGCCGATCACCTTCACCGCCAGCGCGCGCAGCGGCGTGCTCGGCACGATGTGGATGGCGAGGAACAGCAACGTGGCGACGATTAGATAAAGCGTCGACTCCATCAGGCGGATAGTACGCTCGGCTGCTAAAATTCTCGAACGAACAGTACTTCAATGCAAATGGGGAGTCGCGCATGGCAAAAAACTGGGGGTGGTTGATTCAGTACGTCTTGGTGATCGTGGTGGCGCTGATCCTCGGCGCCGCAATCGGGGAACTCGAGCTTTTCAAGAAGACCGCGCTTGGCGCGCCGAAACTGAAACTGACGGCGGCCAGCCTGGCCCAGTTCCTGGGTTACGGCAGTGCGCTGGCCCTGCTCTGGCTGCTCGCGCAGCGTGCCGCGCGGGAACTGGAGGGCCAGGCCGGCTGGAAACGGCCGATGAGTTTTTTCATCCTGCCGCTGGCAACGCTGATCGTCGTGCCGGCCGCCCACCAGATCATGCTGCTCGTCTTCAGTGGCCTCATCGGACCCGAGCTGCGCAAGATTTACAACTGGATATTCATACTTGGCACGACCGCGGCTGCGATCTGGCTGGTCGTCGCGTTGTTTCAGCATCTCGAAGCGCTGATCGAAGAGTTGCGCTCCGGCGCCAAGAGTCGCCAGGCCTGAGGCCGCAGCCAAGGCCGGCGCGTTCGAGAATCCGCCAAACCCGACCCCGGTCAGGCAAGGTCGATGATGAACAGCCGGATGAGATTTTCCAGGACCTCGCGCGAGCCGAGGACCTGGCAGCCGATGCGGCTGGCACGCTCGCCGCTGGGCAGGGTGAGCCGGGAGACGTAGCGCACTTCGAGGTCGACGAAAAACGGTTCGCTCTGAGGATGGCGGATGCGCACCCGCTGCAGCCGCGTGCCGGAACAGAGCGGGATCGTGGGATCGGAGACCAGCGTGCCGATGCCGTCGAGGCTGACGTCGACTACCTTGGCTGCGAAGGACTGCAGATCCATCCGCAAGTCGCAGTCCACGGGCGCCTGCGCCGGCATCTGGATACGGGCTTGGGCGCGGCGCTGCTGCATGGCGAGCATCGCCGTCGGCAACCCGCATTGGATGCAAGGCTGGCCCGAATGCGCAGCCTGCAGCGGCTTGTCGGCCGTGAACGCGAACTGCGCGCCGCGGTGGTTGCAACGCAGCGTGACCGTACGCGCCGCCAGCACCGCCGTGTTGGCGGACTTGTTATCCGAGTAGGCGAGCAGCATGTATCCCCTTACCGGCTCGACGTAGAGCAGATTCGAAAGGAACAGCAACTGCGTCGGCAGATTCGCGGTGACCGCATCGCCGTCCCGGACCATCGAGTCCAGCAGCCGGCCGATTTCGATTCCCGAGCGAACGAGGAGCTGGCCGGTGGTGGCCAGCCGCGCAGTGATGTCAGGCGAGTTCAACAGCGCCCACAATGCCAGATTGTGCGCTGGGCTCAAGGACAAACTGCGCAGCATCGTGGCTCAGCGGGGCACCTTCGTGACTATTTTCGCAGCGCCCTGCGCAAGGCCCGGGACAGCGCTGCTGCTTCGTCGCCCGCGCCCGACGCGCTCAGTGCCTCAGCGCGAACCAGGCCGCCGTGACGGCAAGGGAGAGGAGCGTGACCGGCACGCCGGCGCGGGCATGGCGCCGCCAGTCTATCGCAATGCCCTGGCGCGCCGCGGCATGCACCACGATGATGTTGGCGATCGAGCCTACGATCAGCAGGTTGCCGGCCAGCGTGCTGACCAGTGCCAGCATCGGCCCCGAAAACGGCTCAGTGGCCGCGGGCAGCAGGAGCATCACCGCCGGCACATTCGACACGATGTTGGCGAGCAGGAGCGTGATGAAGAAAAACGGCGCCGGCTCCGACAGGGGCACACCGGCCGCGGCGAGTTCCTGCATGGCCTGCCGGGTAAGCCCGGTCTGCGCCAGCGCATGGTTGACGACGAACAGGCCGATGAACAGCATCAGCAGGCTCCAGTCGACGAGGCCGAGCATCTTGTGCGATTGCAGCTTGCGGCTGGTGAGCAGCAGCGCCGCGCCGACGAGCGCCGCCACCTCGCGCGGCACGTCGGTCTGCAGGAACACGACGAGCAGCGCGGTGGCGACCGCGAGGCCTTTCACGGATTGCCAGCGGTCGTAGACCGCGGTGTCCTGCCGGCGCTCGGGCGGCGGGTCGTTCAGCACGGTGGTCCAGCGGCCCCGCGTCTGCCAGGCAAGCACCGCCCAGGTGACGCCCAGGCCCAGCAGCACCGGCACGACGGCCTCGAGAAAGTAGCCCGCAAAAGACAAGTAGAGCACTTGGCCGATGAGCATGTTCTGCGGGTTGCCGATCAGCGTGGCGGCCGATCCCACGTTCGCGGCGCAGGCGAGCCCGAGCAGGTAGGGCACCGGATCGAGCCGGCGCCGCAGGCAGGCATCCGCGAGCACGGGCGCGATCGCCAGGCAGATGACGTCGTTGCTGAAGATGGCGGAGAGCGTCCCCACCGCCGCGATCACCGCGGCGAGCAGCGCTGGCGGCGACAGGGGCAGCTGCACGATCTGCAGCGTGACGCGCGTGTAAAAGCCGCCGAGGCGCATCTGCGCCGAGATCACCATGAAGGAAAACAGCAGCAGCAGCGTCGGCAGGTGGACGGACCGCGCCGCCTGTTCCGGCGTCAGGACCCCCAGCCCGACGATGGCGATGGCGCCCAGCAGCGCGATGCCGGTGCGGTCTAGTTGCAGGAACGGCAGGCCGCCGAGGATCATGCCCAGGTACACCACCGCGAAGACCAGAAGGACGGTGGTGACCATGCGCGCCGCTCAGGCCAGGGACTTGGTGACGATCTCGGCGACGTCGCGGGACAGCCCTTGCGCGTCGCGAATGCGCTCCAGCTGCCGGCGCGCATGCGCCTGGCGCGCCGCGTCGAACTTCCTCCAGCGGTCGAAGCCTCGCGCCATGCGCGCCGCGACCTGGGGGTTGAGCGCGTTCAGCGCGAGCACCTGGTCGGCGAGGAAGGCGTAGCCCGAGCCGTCGGCGGCGTGGAAGCGCACGTGGTTGGCGCTGAAGCTGCGGATCAGCGCGTAGACCTTGTTTGGCACCTTGAGGTCGAACGCCGGATGCGAGAGCAGTTCGCGCACGCGCGCGAGGGTCCCCGGCAGGCGCGACATCGCCTGCACCGCGAGCCATTTGTCCACCACCAGCGGTTCGTCCTTCCATTGGTCGTAGAACGCGCGCAGCGCCGGTTCGCGCTCAGGGCAATCGGCGTTGGCCAGGCAGGCCAGCGCGGCCATGCCGTCGGTCATGTTGTCGGCGCGCCCGAACTGCGCGTCGGCGAGCGCGCTCAGGCCAAGTTCGGCCAGGTAGCCGAGGCACAAATTTTTCAGCGCGCGCTTGCCCGCCGATGCCGGGTCGGGCGAGTAGGGCGCATCCGACTGCAGGGCGCGATAGGCCGCGGTAAATTCGGGCTGCAGGGCCTTGGCGAGGCGCCGGCGCAGATTGTTGCGCGCCTCGTGCAGGGCGTCCGGGTCCACCACCTCGCACTGCTCCGCGAGAAAAGTCTCCGAGGGCAGCGTCAGCGCCTCGGCGACGAAGGCGTGATCCTGTTCCGCGAGCACGCGCCGCGCCGCCTCGAGAAAGGCCGGCGACGGGACGCCTTGCCGCTGCAATACGATCTCGGCGGCGAGCCGCTGCCCGGCTTCCCAGCGATTGAAGGCATCGTCGTCGTGCGCCAGCAGGTGCACGAGCTCGGCCTCGCTGTACGGATAGTTCAGGATCACCGGCGCGGAAAAACCCCGCAGGAGCGAAGGCACCGGCCTGGCATCCACTTTGAACGGGAAACTCTCCTCCGCTTTCTTCAGCGCGAGGACGCGTTCGTGCGGCCCGATCCTCACCGCCAGCGGGATGTGGAACGGCGGCTGCATCGACTGCTTCACCGTCAGCGTATAAACGCCGTCGGCGTAGCTTGCGGAGCAATCCAGCACCGGCGTGCCGGCGACGTCGTACCAGCGCCTGAACTGGGTGAGATCGACGCCCGAGGCGTCCTGCATCGCCTGCACGAAGTCGTCGCAGGTCACGGCCTGCCCGTCGTGGCGCTGAAAGTACAGCCGCATGCCGGCCTGGAATTTCTCCTCGCCGAGCAGCGTGTGCTGCATGCGCACCACCTCGGCGCCCTTCTCGTACACCGTCATGGTGTAGAAATTGCGGATCTCCATGTAGGACTGCGGCCGCACCGGGTGCGCCATCGGACCCGCGTCCTCGGCAAACTGGCCGGCGCGCAGCATGCGCACGCCCTGGATGCGCTCGACCGCGCGTGAATACAGGTCGGCGGTGTATTCCTGGTCGCGGAATACCGTCAGGCCTTCCTTCAGCGACAGCTGGAACCAGTCGCGGCAGGTGACGCGGTCGCCGGTCCAGTTGTGGAAGTACTCGTGCGCCACCACCGCGTCGATGGCCAGGTAGTCGGCGTCGGTGGCGGTGTCGGGCCGCGCCAGCACGTACTTGGTGTTGAAGATGTTGAGGCCCTTGTTCTCCATGGCGCCGGAGTTGAAGTCCCCGACCGCCACGATCTTGTACTGCTCGAGGTCGAGCTCCAGGCCGAAGCGCTGTTCGTCCCAGCGCATGGCGCGCTTCAGGCAGTTCATGGCCCAACCCGCCTGGTCGAGCTTGCCGGGCTCGACGTAAACCGACAGTTGCGCCTTTTTCCCGGAGCGCGTCACGAACTCGTCCTTCAGCTCCTCGAGGTTCGCCGCCACCAGCGCGAACAGGTAACTAGGCTTGGGAAATGGGTCATCGAACTTCGCCCGGTGCCTGCCGCCGGGTTCGTCGCCCGCGCCAACCAGGTTGCCGTTGGACAGCAGCACCGGGTATTTCGCCTTGTCGGCGTGCACGGTGACCAGGAAGCGCGCCATGTTGTCCGGGCGGTCGACGAACCAGGTGATGCGGCGAAAGCCCTCCGCCTCGCACTGAGTGACGTAGCCGTGCTTCGTGGCGTACAGGCCCTCGAGCTTGGTGTTGTTCTGCGGCACGATGCGCGTCAGCGTTTCGAGCATGAATTCGCCGGGCACGCTGGCGATGCTCAGCCGGTCCGGAGCGCATTCGTGCTCCACCGGCGACCCGTCCAGGGAAACGGACAGCAGCTCGAGTTCGTCGCCATCCAGCACCAGCGGCCCCTCGCCCGCATTGCGCCTGATGCGGAGCTTCGCGCGCACCAGGGCATGGTCGTCGCGGATGTCCACGTCGAGCTCTGCGTGCGAAATCAGGAACGCGGGCGGGGTGTAGTCCTTGAGGTGGATGGTCTTCGGGGTGGGCTCGCGCATGACCGCTGAAGTTTAACCGACCGCGTGCTACCGTAAGGCATGCCGCAGGCTGCGCTGCGCGAGCTCCTGGCGCTTGCTGAACTGCAGGGCACGGCGGATTTTGCCGGCGCCGATCCGGTGTTGCGCACGCCTTACCGAGTCGGCACCGCGGGCGCCGCCGCGCTCGCCGCCGTCGGCATCGCCGCGTCCGAACTCTGGGCGCTGCGCACCAGCCGGCGCCAGAAGGTCGCCGTCGACCTGCGTGCCGCGGTCGCGTCGTTGCGCAGCGGCACGTATCTCAGGATCGACGGCAAGGCGCCGCCCCCGATCTGGGATCCGATGAGCGGTTTCTACCCGGTGCGCGACGGGCGCTGGATCAGCATCCACTGCAACTTTGCCAACCACCGCCAGGCGGCGATGAAGGTTCTGGGAGTTGCCGAGGATCGCGCCGTCGCGGAGGCGGCGAGCAAGGCATGGGACGGCTATGCGCTGGAGGACGCAATCCATGCTGCCGGAGGTTGCGCGGGATTCGCGCGGTCGGCGCAGGAGTGGGGAGCGCATGCGCATGCCGCGGCGGTCGAGGCCCAGCCGCTGCTGGAGATCACGAGGATCGGGGATGCGCCGCCGCAGCCGCTGCCGGAAGGCGACCGGCCGCTCGCCGGCGTCAGGGTTCTCGACCTGACGCGCGTGCTCGCCGGACCGACCTGCGCGCGCAGCCTTGCCGAGCACGGCGCCGAGGTCCTAAAGATCACCGCGGCGCATCTGCCGGACTCGGGCGCGATCGAACTCGATACCGGGCTGGGCAAGCTCGCCGCGCACCTGGATCTCCGCTCGCCGCAGGGCGTGGAAACACTGCGCGGCTTGTTGGGCAGCGCCGATGTTTTCTCCCAGTCCTACCGCCCCGGTGCGCTCGCGAGACGCGGTTTCTCGCCGGAGGAGGCCGCGAAGCTGCGCCCGGGCATCGTTTACGTTTCTCTCAACGCCTGGGGCCAGACCGGCCCCTGGATGGATCGCCGCGGCTTCGACAGCATCGTGCAGACGGTGAGCGGCATGGCCTATGCCTCGGGCGACGGCACCAAGCCGAAGTTGATGCCGGTGTCAGCCATCGACTACGTCAGCGGTTACCTGATGGCCTACGGCGCGATGGTGGCGCTGGCGCGGCGCGCGCGCGAAGGCGGCAGCTGGCGCGTGCGCGTGGCGCTGGCGCGCGTGGGCAAGTGGATCGTGGATCGCGGGACGGTGGATCCGGACGCCGCGCCAAGGGAGGAAATGCCGGGACTGGTCATGGAGACGGCGTCGCCCGCCGGGCGCATCACCCACCTGAAGCCCGTCGTGCAGCTCTCGGAGACCCCGCCCCACTGGGTGCGGCCGCCGGTGCCGCTCGGGCACCACCGGCCCGCCTGGCCCTAAGCCGCGCGGCGCTGTCCGCCGAAATTGCGGCGCTGTCCCTGGCGCTGCTGCGGCCGGTAGGGCCGCTGCGGTTCCGCCTGCGGGCGCGACGAGTGCTGGCCCGGCTCGAAGCCCGGAATCACCTTCAGCTCGACGCTGCGCTTCATCAGCCTTTCGATCGCGGTGAGCAGCGGCCGGTCCTCATGGCTCACCAGCGACACGGCGGCGCCCGAGGAACCCGCACGGCCGGTGCGGCCGATGCGGTGCACGTAATCTTCCGCCACGTGCGGCAGGTCGTAGTTCACGACGTGCGGCAGCGACTCGATGTCCAGCCCGCGCGCGGCGATGTCGGTAGCCACCAGCACGCGCAGTTCCTGGTCCTTGAAGCGCTTGAGGGCCCGCGTGCGCGCGCCCTGGCTCTTGTTGCCGTGGATGGCGTCGGCTTCGATGCCGTCGCGCTCGAGCTGCTCGGCAAGGCGGTTCGCGCCGTGCTTGGTGCGCGTGAAGACGAGCACCTGCTGCCAGTCGTTCGATTTGACCAGGTGCGAGAGCAGTGCGCGCTTGCGGTCGTGCGACACCGGGTGCGCGATCTGGTCGATGAGTTCGACCGGCGTATTGCGGCGCGCGACTTCGACGGTAACCGGATCGTGCATGAAGGTGGCCGCCAGCGTGCGCACCTCATCGGGAAAGGTGGCCGAGAACAGCAGGTTCTGGCGCTTGGCGGGCAGGAGCTTG
>JANMSV010000070.1:0-8442 GCA_031389685.1 Betaproteobacteria bacterium | reverse complement strand
TGATCATCGACAGCAGCAGGTGCAGCTCCGCGTGTTCCTGGATGTGCGATTGCACGAACAGGATGGCCTGATTCGGATCCACCCCGGCCGCGAGCCAGTCCACCACCATCTCCCAGGCATTCTGCTCCACGCGTCCCGGATGCTCGTAGTCGGTGGTCAACGCATGCCAGTCGGCGACGAAGAACAGGCACGGGCATTCGTTCTGCAGCTTGATCCAGTTCTTGAGCACGCCGTGGTAGTGGCCCAGGTGCAGGGCGCCGGTGGGGCGCATGCCGGAGAGGACGCGGGTTTCGAACATCGCGCTAGATCTGGAACATCGTACCGATGATCCGGTACGAAAAACTGATCATCGGTGCCAGGATCACGCCCAGCACGCTGGTGAACAACAGCACCAGCAGGATCGGGAAGCCCCAGGGCTCGAGCTTGGCGTAGCGCAAGGCGATGCGCCGCGGCAGCAGACCGGCGAGGATCCTGCCGCCATCCAGCGGCAGGATGGGGAGCAGATTGAGCAGCATGAGGATCACGTTCACCTCGATGCCCGCTTTGCCCATCTGCAGCATCGGCAGCGAGAAGTGGTTCGCGGGCAACTCGCTCGCCAGTTTGAACAGCGCCGCCCAGCAGATTGCCATGGCGAGATTGGCGCCAGGACCGGCGGCCGAAACCCAGATCATGTGCTGTCGCGGGCGGCGCAGCGCCGAATAGTTCACCGGAACCGGTTTGGCCCAGCCAAACAGCAAGCCTGCACCACCGGCAAGCTTGCTCAGCACCAGGATCAGCACCGGGACGATGATCGTGCCGACCAGATCGATATGGCGCACGGGATTGAGGCTGACGCGGCCCTGCGCATACGCAGTCAGGTCGCCGAAATGGCGCGCGACGTAGCCGTGAGCGGCTTCGTGCAGCGTGATCGCGAGGAGTACCGGAATCGCGTAGATCGCGATCGTCTGTACGAGCTGGTTGAATTCCATCGTGCTGCGCCGAATCTTATCAGAGCGCCGCGGCGCGGCCGAACGCGGCGAGCGGTCCTTTGCCCTCGCGCAACACCACCGGATCCTCGCCCGTGAGGTCGATGACCGTGGTCGGCTGCACGCCGCAGGAGCCGCAATCGACGACCAGGTCGAGTTCGTGCTCGAGCGCGGCGCGGATCGACGGTGCGTCGGACAGCGGCGTCGAGGCGCCGGGCAGGATCAGGGTCGCCGAGAGCATCGGCTCGCCCAGCTCCGCAAGCAGCGCGAGCGCAGCGACGTGCGACGGCACGCGCACGCCAATGGTCTTGCGGCGCGGATGCTGCAAACGCCGTGGCACCTCGCGCGTGGCGCGCAAAATGAAGGTGTAGCTGCCGGGGGTTGCCGCCTTCAGAATCCGGAACTGCGCGTTGTCGATGACGGCATAGGTTGCGATTTCGGTAAGGTCGCGGCACATCAGCGTCAAGTGGTGCTTGTGGTCCACGCCGCGCACGCGCCGCAGGCGTTCTTGCGCGGGCGCATCGCCAAGATGGCAGCCGATCGCGTAACAAGAGTCGGTCGGATAAGCAATCAGCCCGCCGCGGCGCACGATCTGGGCCGCCTGGCGGATCAGCCTGGGCTGCGGGTGCGTCGGGTGGACCGAAAAATACTGCGCCAAAGGCTCAAAGCGTCCAGTCGCGCCACACCGGCCGCAGCGCCGGATCCAGCGGCGGCAGGCTGCCAAACTCGGCGCCCTCCTGCGGGCCGTGGAAATCCGAACCGCGCGAGGCCGCGAAGTGGTACTGCGCGGCCAGCGCACCGAAGTGCCGGTACTGGCCCGGCGAGTGGCTGCCGGTGACGACCTCGATCGCTTCGCCGCCCGCCTGGCGAAACTCTCCGAGCAAAGCGTCCATCGCGCCTGCGGAAAGTCCGTAGCGTCCCGGATGCGCAAGCACCGCATGCCCGCTCGCTGCGCGGATCCAGCGCACTGCGTCGGCCAGCGCGGCCCACTGGTGCGGCACGTAGCCGGGCTTGCCAGGCACCAGGAATTTGCCAAACGCATCCTTGGTGTCTTCGACGGCGCCGATCTCCGCCAGGTAGCGCGCGAAATGCGTGCGGCTGACCATCGCGGGGTTGTCGGCGTGGCGCAGTGCGCCTTCGAACGCACCTTCGATGCCGGCGTCCTTCAGTTCTGCGGCGATGCGCCGGGCGCGCTCCAGCCTGCCCCCGCGTACCACGGCCAGACCCGCGGCCAGCGCGTCGTTTTCCGGATCGACGCGCAGTCCTACGACATGGATCGTGTTGCCGCGCCAGGTCACCGAAATCTCGACGCCCTCGACGAATCGCATCCCGGTCGCCAGCGCCGCTTCGCGCGCTTCCGGCAGCCCTTCGAGCTGGTCATGGTCCGTCAGCGCCCAGACCTCCACACCGTTGCGGGCTGCACGGCGAGCGACTTCCGCTGGCGGCAGCGCGCCATCGGAAACGTTCGAGTGGCAATGCAGGTCGACATTCATGCCAGCAGAAATTCCTCCATTAATTTCGCCACCTGCTCCGGCTGGTCATGATGCAGCATGTGGCCGGCGTCGCGCACCGTGACGTGGCGCAGATTGCGGAAAGCGGCGCGGCGCTCGGCATGCTGCGCCTCGTCCAGCCCGATGCGTTTGAGTGTATCCGACTCCGCCGCGTCCACCCACAACACCGGGGCGGTGACCTGCGCCCAGCAGGCGCGCGCCTCCTCGTAGCGATACAGCACCGGATTCACGATCTTGTGCGCGGGATCGCCGCGCAGCAGCACGCATCCGTCGGGCGTCTCGCGGCCCCAATGCCGGGCCAGGAACTCGGCGCGTTCGCGCGCCAGGCGCGGGTTGTTCTTCTGCAGCCGGTCGGCGAGCGCGCCAAAGCCCGGGTAAGGGCGCAAGCCGCTGTGCTCGTGCAGTTCGTCGAGCCAGAGCGCGTAGCGTTTCGGCGTCTGGTCCGGATGCGTGGCCGCCATGCCGAATCCTTCCAGGTTCACCAGACGCTTGACGCGCGCCGGGCGCACCCCGGCGTACAGGCAAGCGACGTTGCCGCCCAGGCTGTGCCCGACCAGGTTCACCGGCGACTCCGGCTGCACGCGCTCGAGCAACTGGTCCAGGTCGGCCACGTAGTCCGGAAACCAGTAGCAATCCGATTTACCCCAGTCGGTCAGGCCGTAGCCGCGCCAGTCGGGCGCGTACACGTCCCAGTCCGAGCGCAACGCATCCACCAGGAACTGGAATGACGCGGAGACGTCCATCCAGCCATGCAGCAGCACCATGCGCCGCATGGCGTCTCCAGGCCAATGACGCACGTGGTAACGCAAGCCGCGCAGGTCGAAATACAGCGATTCGCTGTGCTTCATCTGTTCAGTGGAACTTGAAATCGACCTCCGGCCTGCGGCCGGAAACCAGCTCGGCCAGCGCGCGGCCCGATCCCGCGGCCAGCGTCCAGCCGAGCGTGCCATGGCCGGTGTTGAGAAACAGATTGGCGCAGCGCGTGCGGCCGATCAATGGCACGTTGCTCGGCGTCGCCGGCCGCAAGCCCGCCCAGTATTTCACCTCGCCCGCTCCAGCCAGCGCCGGAAACAGCCGTTCGATGCGCGTCAGGATTGCAGCGCAGCGCACTTCGTTGACCGAGGTATCGTAACCGGTCAGTTCCGCAGTGCCCGCGCAGCGCAGGCGATCGCCGAGGCGCGAGATCACGAGCTTGTGGGCCTCGTCGGTCAGGCTCACGGACGGGGCCGCCGCGGCAGCCTTTGCCGACAGCGGGATCGTGATCGAGTATCCCTTGAGCGGATACACCGGGATCGAGATCCCGAGGTGCGCGAGCAGCAGCGGGCTGTAGCTGCCCAGCGAGACGACGAATGCGTCAGCCTCGAGGCGCTGCCCGCCCGCCTGAGCGGCGATCACGCGGCCGCCCGCGATTTCCAGTCCTTCGACCGCGGTCTCGCGAAGGAAGCGAACACCTCGCGCCTCGGCCAGCTGCGCGAGCTGCACAGTAAACTCGTGCGCGTCGCCGGATTCGTCGCCAGGCGTGTACACGCCGCCGACCACCGGCGCCGTGGAATCGCGCAGCGCCGGTTCAATGGCGAGGCATTGCGCCGCTGTCTTGGTCTCGCGATGCGCGGCAAGCGCATCGAAATCGGCCTGCTCGGTGCAGAAGTGCAGGATGCCTTTGCTCAGTTGGTGGTATTGGATGCCGGTTTCAGCACGCAATTCCATCAGGCTCAAGCGGCTGTAGGCCGCGAGTCCGGCGAGCTGGCGCCTGTTGCGCTCGAAGCGCCCCGGCAGGCATTCCCGCGCGAACCGCAGCGCCCACATCCATTGCGCGAGGTCGGCGCGCGGCCGAAACAGCAAAGGCGCGTCCTCGCGCCCCAGCCACTTCAGCACCTTGGGAATTACCGAGGGCTTGGCCCAGGGCTCGGCATGGCCTGCCGAGATCTGCCCGCCATTGGCGAAGGAGGTCTCCATGCCCGCCTCCGGCTGCCGGTCCACCAGCGTCACTTCATGGCCGGCGCGCGCCAGATACCACGCGCCGGTCACGCCGATCACGCCTGCGCCGAGGACTGCGACTCTCAAGTTGCGGCTCCAGCCGGTATCATAGCGGCCCTCGATGCCCATATTTTCGCTCGGCGACAAGCACGTGGTGCTGCGCGGCGCGCACCATTACATTGCGCACGACGCCACGCTGGTCGGCGCCATTACCCTCGAGGCCGACGTGAACGTCTGGTTCCAGGTCGTGATCCGCGCCGAGAACGACTTGGTGCACATCGGCGCGGCGACCAACGTGCAGGACGGCTCGGTGCTGCACGTCGATCCGGGCTTTCCGCTGACCCTTGGCAACCAGGTCACCATCGGCCACAAGGTGATGCTGCATGGCTGCACCATCGGCGACGGCAGCCTCGTCGGCATCAACAGCGTGGTGCTGAACGGCGCGAAGATCGGCAAAGGCTCGCTGGTCGGCGCCAACACCTTGATCGCGGAAGGCAAAGAAATCCCGGACGGCGTGCTGGTTCTCGGCTCTCCGGGCAGGATCGTGCGCGAACTCAAGCCCGAAGAGCGCGCGGGCCTGCTGAAAATCTCCGCCGGCTATGTCGAACGCTCGAAGCGCTACAAGCTCGAGTTCCGCGAGCAGCCGCTGCCGCCCTCCGCGAAATAGCGCGTTTACTTGGGCGCCATGCGGATGGCGCCGTCCAGGCGGATGGTCTCGCCGTTCAGCATTTCGTTCTCGACGATCGCGCGCACCAGCTGCGCGTATTCCATCGGGCGGCCGAGGCGCGAGGGAAACGGCACCTGCTTGCCCAGGGACTCCTGCGCCTCCTTCGGCAGGCCTTTCAACATCGGCGTCTCGAACAGGCCCGGGGCGATGGTGCACACGCGGATGCCGTTGCGCGCAAGGTCCCGCGCGATAGGCAGCGTCATCCCGACCACCCCACTCTTCGAGGCGGAATAGGCGACCTGCCCGATCTGTCCGTCGTAAGCTGCGACCGATGCGGTGTTGACGATCACGCCGCGCTCTCCCGCAGCGTTGGGCCCCGCCTTCGCCATCGCGTCGGCGGCGAGGCGGATCATGTTGAACGTGCCGATGAGGTTGACCTGGATCACGCGCGCAAAGCGCCCGAAGTCGTGCGGCGCTTCCTTGCCCAGGGTGCGCTCGGCGATGGCGATGCCGGCGCAGTTCACCAGCACCTGCACGCCGCCGAACTCCTTGAGCGCCAGCGCCACCGCCGCTTTGCCGTCGGCTTCCGAAGTCACGTCGCACCTGACGAAGCGTCCGCCGAGTTCCTTCGCGAGCTTCTCGCCGAGCTCGGCCTGCATGTCGGCGATCACCACCTTGGCGCCGTTCCCGGCGGCCATGCGCGCGGTGGCTTCGCCCAGTCCGGAGGCGCCGCCGGTGATCAGGAACACGCTGTTCTTGATAAGCATATGAACCTCGGTGCGTGCAGAGGCGCGATTATAATTCACGCACTTGCCGATGCTGCGTCTGCGCTTCAACCTTTCCTTCGAGGATCTCTACGCACGCGACGGCCTTGCGCGCGTCGACACCGCGTTCCTGAAATTCCTGGGAGAGGCCGACGCCGGGCTGCGCGACCGGCTGCTGGCGGGCCGCGACAGGCCGCCGGCCACGATGCAGGAGTCCGAACTCCTCATCGCGCTCGCTCCGCACCTCGAGGATTTCCTCGCGCGGCTGTTCGGCATCGAAGCCGAGGCGCAGGCACTCGCCGCGAAGCACCACGAACTCGCCCCGCTCTACTCCGTGAAGCGCCAATTCGTCCAGCGCCGCGCGCTGCACAAGGTGAAGCCGGAAGATGTGACTCCGGACGGATTCGAGTTTTCCACTGAGCTGGAATTCGCCAACCAGGTCACGCAATGGCTGAAGGACGAGACGGCGAACGCCGACCAGCTCGAGCGGGCGGCGCGCTACGCCGCCTGGGCCACGACCACGGCTGCGGGCAAGGAAAAGCACCGGCACGGAGTGTTGTTCAAGACTCCGCACAAGCTCGACTACATGCGCCTGATCCCGGTGCACACGGAACTGCGCCCTCGCAACGGCTTCCAGCTCACCGACGCCGGCACCGACCTCGCAGGCGCGCTGGACGAGGCGAACTACTGCATCTGGTGCCACGAGCAGGGCAAGGATTCCTGCTCCAGGGGACTCAGGGAAAAGGGCCCGGCCGCCGGCTTCAGGAAGACCGTGTTCAACGTGGAGCTCGCCGGCTGCCCGCTCGAGGAAAAGATTTCCGAGTTCCACCTGGTGAAGGCGCGCGGCGAGTCGCTTGCGGCGCTGGGCATCATCGCGGTGGACAACCCGATGGCCGCCGCCACCGGCCACCGCATCTGCAACGACTGCATGAAGTCCTGCATCTACCAGAAGCAGGAGCCGGTCAACATCCCGCAGGCCGAGACGCGCACGTTGAAGGACGTGCTGGAGCTGCCCTGGGGCTTCGAGATCTACTCGCTGCTCACGCGCTGGAACCCGTTCAACCTGCGCCGGCCCTATCCCAAGCCGCCGAGCGGCCGCAGGGTGCTGGTGGTGGGTCTGGGCCCGGCCGGCTTCACCCTGGCGCACCACCTGATGAACGACGGCCACACCGTGGTCGGCGTCGACGGCCTCAAGATCGAGCCGCTGGAGGCGGCGATTTCAGGCGTGGATCCCCTGGGCAACCGGGTTGGGTTTGCTCCAATAAAAGATATTTCCCAGCTGCGCGAGCCCCTGGATGAGCGGGTCATGGCGGGCTTCGGCGGCGTCGCCGAGTACGGCATCACGGTGCGCTGGGACAAGAACTTCCTCAAGATCATCCGGCTGCTACTCGAACGGAGGCGGCAGTTCGTCATGTTCGGCGGCGTGCGCTTTGGCGGCACGCTCACCATCGACGAGGCCTTCGCCGACGGCTTCGATCACATCGCGCTGTGCGCCGGCGCCGGCCGGCCGACGGTGCTCGAGACGATCCCGAACGGCTTCGCGCGCGGCGTAAGAGCGGCGTCGGACTTCCTGATGGCGCTGCAGCTTACCGGCGCCGCCAAGCGCGAGTCGATCGCCAACCTGCAGATCCGCCTGCCGATCGTGGTGATCGGCGGCGGCCTGACGGCGATCGACACCGCGACCGAGTCGCTCGCCTACTACGCGGTGCAGGTGGAGAAGTTCCTCGCGCGCTGCGAGGCGCTCGAGGACAAGCCCGACTGGAGCCCCGAGGAGCGCGGGATCGCCGACGAGTTCATCGCGCACGCAAAAGCGCTGCGCGCCGCCAGTCCTTCACGGAAACTGGAATTGTTGAAAGCGTGGGGCGGAGCGACGATCGCCTATCGGCGCCGCATGATCGACAGCCCCTCCTACACCCTCAACCACGAGGAAGTCGGCAAGGCGCTCGAGGAAGGCGTCGTGTTCGCCGAGGGCCTGACGCCCGAGCGCATAGAGGTGGACAAATACGGCCACGCCTCTGCCGTCAAGTTTTCGGGAGGGATTGAACTAAAAGCAAAATCAGTTCTCATCGCCGCCGGCACCCAGCCCAACACGGTGCTGGCGCGCGAGGAAGGTGTGAGCCTCGCGCTCGACGGCAAATATTTCCTCGCCTGCGATGAGTCCGGCGCCCCGGTGAGACCTGAGCGCCACACTTCCAAGCCCGGGCGCCCCGAGGTGCTGCTGCACCGCTATCCGGACGGCCGCTTCATGAGCTTCTTCGGCGACCTGCACCCGTCCTACTTCGGCAACGTGGTGAAGGCGATGGGCAGCGCGAAGCAAGGATTTCCCGTCGTGAGCGGTGTACTTTCAAGCAGGAAACCATCCTCCGCGCTGGACGACGCGACCTTCCTCGCCCGCCTGAATCGCAACCTGCGCGCAGTGGTGCACGAAGTGCGGCGCCTTACTCCCGCCATCATCGAAGTCGTGCTGCGCGCGCCGGTCGCCGCGCGCCGCTTCCGGCCCGGCCAGTTCTACCGCATGCAGAACTTCGAGGCCTTCGCGCTGCACGTGCCCGGCACCA
>JANMSV010000058.1:0-2868 GCA_031389685.1 Betaproteobacteria bacterium | reverse complement strand
GTACACGCCGGGCGCGACTTCTCCGGAGATCGTGACACCCACGCTGACGTCGGCAGCAATCGCCGAGCCGACCAGCAGGACGACACCCACGGCCGACGCCATGCCGCAAACCCAGTTTTTTGGAACCCCCATCTGCTCAATCATCGTCGTCGTCATCACCGCGTCGCCGGTCTCCGCGCTTGCCCTTGTCCTTCTTCGGGCGCTGGTACCCCGGCTCGTACTCCTGGGACCTCACGAAGTACACCGGCGTGCCGCAGGCATCGTACTTATGGCAATGTTTCGACCAGTTCTTCGCGTGCCCCGGAGGCACGTGCAGGTAAACAGGTGCGACGCGCGGCTGGCCGACGATGATCATCGGCTGTGTGTAGACCACCGGCGGCGGCGGGCGATTGCGGATATCGACGCGCCCATAGACCCCAGGCGCGACCTCACCGGACGCCCGGACGCCAACGTCGGCACCCCTTGGGTGGACACAGCCCGCCAGAACTACCGTCCCGGCGGCCAAAATCAGCAAGCGACATACATCCATCGGTGCACCTCCGTAACCGCGAAGTCACCATGATGCCGCCGGGACAGTCTGCAGCGCAAGCGGCGCAGTCGTTCCGAGACGACGGCCGCTCGCTTTGCGCTTAGAAACCGCAGAGTGCAATCACCGAATTGGTGAACGACACCAACATGTCCGGACGCAGATAGGCCGCGAACACGGCGGCGCTGGCGAGCGCCAAAAGCACCACGCCGGCCACTTTCCAAACCATCAGGCCGCCGCCCCGGCCGGCTGTCGCTCCGCCAGCGGCTGCTCGTTCACCGGCAGGTTGACGATCGCGGCGAACACACCCAGGCCGATGGAAATCACGAGCGCGCCGTTGTAGCTCCCGGTCTGGTCGTAGAGCCAGCCGGCCAGCCACACGCCGGTAAAGCTGCCGATCTGGTGGCCGAAGAACACCACCCCGGCGAGCAGGCCCGCGTAGCGCATGCCGAAGATCTGCGCCACCAGCCCGTTGGTGAGCGGCACGGTGGACAGCCACAGGAAACCGATAATCACTGCGAAGCTGTAAAGCGTCAGCGTACTGAGCGGGAACGAGATCAGGATCAGGATAGCGATGGCGCGCAGCGTATAGATGCCCGACAGCAGGTACTTCTTGCTGTAGCGACCGCCGAGCCAGCCCGCGGTGAAGGAGCCGATCATGTTGCACAGGCCGATGAGGGCGAGCGCGGTCATGCCGTGCTCGGGCTTCAAACCGTTGTCGGTGACGTACGAGGGCAGGTGCACCGTGAGCATGGCGATGTGGAAGCCGCACACGAAGTAGCCCCAGAACAGCAGGTGAAATCCTCGCTCGCGCATGGCCTCGTGCAGCGCCGCGCCCAGCGACTGCTGCGGCCCCGCCTGCGCCGGCCCTTTGCCGTGGATGAAGTAGGCGAGCGGCACGATGAGCGCGGCGAGGACGGCGAGCCCGAGCAGCGCGTTGCGCCAGTCGACGCTCGAGATCAGCAGCTGGGTGATCGGCAGGATGGCGAACTGGCCGAAGGAGCCCGCAGCGACTGCGATGCCGAGCGCCATGCTGCGCTTCCCGGGCGGCGTGACGCGGCCGATCACCGCCAGCAGCACGGCGAAAGTGCTGCCGGACAGCGCCAGGCCGATGAGAAAGCCCGAGCCCACGTGCAATCCCAGCGCCGTGTCGGTGAACGCCATCACGATCAGCCCGAGCACGTAGGCGATGCCGCAGATCACCACCACCCTGCCCGCGCCGTACCGGTCGGCGATGCCGCCGGCGAAGGGCCCGAAGATGCCCCACAGCAGGTTCTGGATCGCCATCGCGAAGGAGAAGGTCTCGCGGCCCCAGCCGTTCTCCAGGCTCATCGGTTGCAGGAACAGGCCGAATCCCGAGCGCACGCCGAACCCGATGCACAGGATGATGCAGCCGGCCACCAGGACGGAGGTCGGGTTACGCCAGGCGGACGGACTCATGCGCGCAGTGTAGCGCAGCGCCGCTGCGCTGCAGCACCACGGTTCGCCTATTGAATCTTCGTCACCTGCTGCAGATCGCAGGCGAGGATCGACTGGCGCAGCGCTTCGATCGCCTGCGCTCGCGGAAAACTCTTGCGCCAGGCCAGCACCACGCGCCGGTCCGGCACCGGGCGCGTGAACGGCCGGAAGCTGATCAGCTCGCCGCCCTCGCCCGCCTGCACCGAGGTCGAAGGCAGCACGGTGAGCCCGACGCCGCTCGCCACCATCTGGCGGATGGTTTCCAGGGAACCGCCTTCCAGGGTGCGCGCCAGCGCACCGCGGTTGCCGCGCTTCGCGCTCGCGCACAGATCGAGCACCTGGTCGCGAAAGCAGTGCCCGGCGCCAAGCAGCAGCAGGCTTTCGCGCGACAGTTCGGCCGACGAGATGTGCTTTTTCTTCTCCAGCCGGTGGCCGATCGGCATCGCCACCAGGAACGGTTCGTCGTACAGCGCGCGCGTCGCCACCCCGGATTCCGAGAACGGCAGCGCGACGAGGATCGCGTCCACCTCGCCCTGCTTGAGCATTTCCGCGAGCCGGTGCGTGTAGTTCTCCTGGATCAGCAATTGCATTGCGGGGGCCTTGCGCCGCAGGACCGGGATCAGCTTGGGCAGCAGGTAGGGCCCGATGGTGTAGATGGCGCCCAGGCGCAGCGTGCCAGCGAGCGGGTCGTGGCCGGCCTGCGCGAATTCCTTGACGCGCGCGGCCTCCTCCAGCACGCGCTGCGCCTGCTCCACCACCTGCTGCCCGACCGGGGTCACGCTGACCTCTCCCGGGTTGCGCTCGAACAGCACCACCCCGAGTTCCTGCTCCAGCTTCTTGATCGCCACCGACAAGGTCGGCTGCGACACGAAGCAGGAGCGCGC
>JANMSV010000055.1:0-1883 GCA_031389685.1 Betaproteobacteria bacterium | reverse complement strand
AGGCCGTAGCGTCCACGCGCACGATCTCCTGGAACTGCTCGCGAGTGAATTGCTCCAGCCCGCGCCAATTGAGATCCGCGTAACTCGGGATCACGCCGACCGCCGTCTCGCCGCCCTGCACCGTGCCCTGGCAGCGGCCGATGATCCATTCCAGGACGCGCATGTTCTCGCCGAAACCCGGCCAGACGAACTTGCCCTGTGCGTCCTTCCTGAACCAATTGACGCGGAAGATGCGCGGCGCATGTTTCACGGCCTTGCCCATCTTCAGCCAGTGCGCGAAATAGTCGCCGATGTGGTACCCGCAGAACGCGAGCATGGCCATCGGATCGCGCCGCACCACGCCAACCTTGCCGGTAATCGCCGCGGTCGTTTCCGAGCCGAGCGTGGCAGCCATGTACACGCCGTCTTCCCAGGTCGGGGCCTCGACCACCAGCGGCACAGTGCTCGAACGCCGGCCGCCGAACACAAAGGCCGAGATCGGCACGCCACCCGCGTCCTCCCACTTCGCATCCATGGACGGGCACTGGGCTGCCGCCACGGTGAAGCGCGCGTTGGGATGCGCCGCGAGCCGCCCGCAGCCGGGAGTCCAATGCTTGCCCTGCCAATCGAGCAGCCGTGCTGGCGGCTTCTCAGTCATGCCTTCCCACCACACGTCGCCTTCGGGCGTAAGCGCCACATTGGTGAAGATGACGTTCGCGGCGACCGTCCTCATAGCGTTGGGATTCGTCGCCTCCGAGGTTCCAGGGGCCACGCCGAAAAATCCGGCCTCAGGATTGATGGCGTAAAAGCGGCCGTCCTTCCCGGGCTTGATCCAGGCAATGTCTTCACCGATGGTGGTGATCTTCCAGCCGCGGTACGCCTCGGGCGGGATGAGCATGGCGAAATTGGTCTTACCGCAGGCGCTCGGGAAAGCCGCCGCGACATAGGATTTTTGGCCCGCGGGAGATTCCACGCCAAGGATCAGCATGTGCTCCGCGAGCCAGCCTTCGTCGCGTGCCATCACCGAAGCGATGCGCAGCGCCAGGCACTTCTTGCCGAGGAGCGCATTGCCGCCATAACCGGAGCCGTAGGACCATATTTCGCGTGTTTCCGGAAAATGCACGATCCATTTTTCCGTCTCGTTGCTCGGCCAGGGTACGTCCTTGTGGCCAGCGTCGAGCGGCACGCCCACCGAGTGAACGCAGGGCACGAAATCCCCGTTTTCGCCCAACCAGTCGGCCACCGCGCGACCCATGCGCGTCATGATGCGCATGTTCACCGCCACGTAGGCCGAATCGGAGATCTCGACGCCGATCTGCGCAATGTGCGACCCGATCGGTCCCATCGAGAACGGCATCACGTACATGGTGCGCCCGCGCATGCAGCCGTCGAACAGGCGCTGCAGCGTCGCGCGCATTTCCTGCGGATCGATCCAGTTATTGGTGGGCCCCGCCTGCTCCTTTTTCTGACTGCAAATGAAGGTGCGGTCCTCCATGCGCGCCACATCGCTCGGGTGCGAGCGTGCCAGGAAGCTGTTCGGCCGCCGCGCCTGATCGAGCTTGAGGAAGGTTCCTGCAGCGACCAACTCTGTGCACAAGCGGTCGTACTCGGCCTGCGAACCGTCGCACCACACGATGCGCTCGGGTTTGGCGCGTTGCGCGATCTCGGACACCCACTGGCGCAGGCGCGCGTGGCGCACCCAATCGGGTGCTTGAGACATGTCCTTCTGCGCTGCGCCTGCGGCGTTCATCGACATGAACTCCTGAAAGCAACACGGCCCTGGAGGGGCCGCGTCATTGCCGTTGGGACTGGAATTTTACCGCGCCGGGAAGTGCCGCGCCACGTGCGAAAACCCGCGCCAGATCAGCCCGTTAGCCCACCTTACTTGCCGATGCAGAAGCGCG
>JANMSV010000052.1:0-1676 GCA_031389685.1 Betaproteobacteria bacterium | reverse complement strand
GCCTCGGCCTCGCGAAACGCGTGCGCGCCCGGGTGTTTCAGGCGAGCACCTCGGAAGTCTACGGCGACCCGCACATCCATCCGCAGACGGAGGATTATTGGGGTAACGTTAACCCGATCGGCCCGCGCTCGTGCTACGACGAGGGCAAGCGCTGCGCGGAAACGCTGTTCTTCGACTACTACCGCCAGCACCAGCTCGACATCAAGGTGGTGCGCATTTTCAACACCTACGGGCCGCGCATGCACCCGAATGACGGCCGCGTGGTGTCCAATTTCATCGTGCAGGCGCTGCGCGGCGCCGACCTCACGATCTATGGCAGCGGCAGCCACACGCGCAGCTTCTGCTACGTGGACGACCTGATCGGCGCCCTGACCCGCATGATGGCCACGGACCGGTCGTTCGTCGGGCCGGTCAACATCGGCAACCCGGGCGAGTTCACCATGCTGCAGCTGGCCGAGATGGTGCTGCGCCTGGTGGGCGGCAAATCCAGGCTCACTTACCTGCCGGCGCCCGAAGACGACCCCATGCAGCGCAAGCCCGACATCCGGCTGGCGCAGGAAAAGCTCGGCTGGGCGCCGCGCGTCGGCCTCGAGGACGGCCTGAAGGAGACCATCGCCTATTTCCGCAGGACGCTGGGCGCTTGAAGATCTACGACTGCGTCCCGTTCTTCAACGAGTTCGAGCAGCTGCGCCTGCGCATTGCCCTGCTGGAGGACCTGGTGGATCGCTTCGTGGTGATCGAGGCGCACCAGACGCATACCGGCAAGCCCAAACCCCTGTACCTGTCGGAATCCGGCGATGCCGCGCTGCTGCAGCACCCCAAACTGGTGGTGCAAGCGGTGGACCTGCCCGTGGGCTACAGCGATTGGGAGCGCGAGCAGTACCAGCGAGAGGCCGTAGGCGGTGTCCTCAAGCACCTTGGCGCCGCCTCCAGTGACCTGGTGCTGGTGTCCGACGTCGACGAGATTCCCACGCCGGCGGCGGTGCGGCGTGCGGCCGAAGTCCTGGGCGCCGCCGCACAACGCACCATCCTCGTTTTCGAGCAGCGCCTGTTCTACTTTCGCCTCAATTTCGAGCTGGTGTGGTCGCGCAAGATGCCGTGGCTCGGCACCGCGGCGGCGCTCTACGGCCAGGCGCCGTCCATCAACGGCCTGCGCACCACCGGGCGCAATATCCGCGGCCGCCACTCGCAGGGCTATGACCGCGGCGCGAAGGTTCTGCAGCTGCCCTGCGGCGGCTGGCATTTTTCCTACCTCGGCGGGGACCAGGCTTTCGACCGCAAACTCGCCGCGTACGCGCACCAGGAACGCCGCGTGCAGTCCAGGCGCGGCACCTCGGTCCAGGCGGTGATCTCAGGCCGGCGGAGCCTTTTTCCACGCAAGGGCGTGGACGAGGTCTGGGCCGTGGTCGAGCGCGCGGCGGTGGGAGTGCCGGAAGCGGCGGTGGCGCGCGCACAGGTCGGCCACCTGTTCGAAGCGCCGCACGATATCAGCGCCGAGATCCTCAAGCGCGTGCGCGAGGTGGTGCTGCCCAGGCGCTTTCGCCTCGGCAGCCTGAGCGTCGGTTACGCCGGCCGCGGCCAGTGGCCGCGGCTGCCGGATCACTGAAGGTCGAGGTAACGCAGGCGCGAGAGGTCGGCCATGCACGCGCGCCAGGGTTCGCTCCCCCCGGGACCTC
>JANMSV010000163.1:0-1831 GCA_031389685.1 Betaproteobacteria bacterium | reverse complement strand
CACTTTGAGGCCCTTTTCCTGAGCGGCCGCGCGCAGCGCATCGGACCGCGCGCCTTCCTTTTCCTGCGCGCAGAACACCGCCGCGACCTGGTCGCCGCGCGCGAGGAACGCTTCCAGCACGGCCTTGCCGAAATCCTGCTGGCCGACGATGGCGATTCTCATGCGGCCTTCTTGGGCGGGACCGAGAACGCCCCGGCGCTTTTCAACGCGCTTATTTTCGAATCGTCGTAGCCCAGTACTTCCTTGAGGACTTCGTCGGTGTGCTCACCCAGCGTAGGCGAGCGCTTGATGACGGCGGGCGAATCGGAGAGCTTGATCGGCATGCCGACGTTCCACCACTTGCCGCGCTGCGGATGGTCGAGCTCGACCCACATGTCGCGCCCGCGCACGTGCTCGTCGTTCGCCAGGTCCGCGGTGCCCATGATCGGTCCGCAGGGCACCTCCAGCGGGTTGAGGATCGCCATGAACTCGCGCTTGGTGTAGTTCCTGGCGAATTCGGTGATCAGGCGCCACATCTCGTTCTGGTTCTTCCTGCGGTCGGCGATTTTCGCGAACCTCGGGTCCTTGGCCAGGGCCTCGCCCCCGATCCGGTTGGCGAGCGCTTCCCACACGGCTTCCTGCACCACCACGTAGAGCCAGTCGTTGGGGCCGTGCGGCTTGCAGTGGATGGCGTTGCCCAGCTGCCCACCGCCAGAGTCGTTGCCGCCGCGCGGAACGTCGCCCATGCCCTGGTGCGTCGGCACCGAGAACTCGGAGAGCGACTGGCGCGTCAGGCGCTGATGGTCGCGGAACTTGACGCGGCACAGGTTCATCACGCCGTCCATCATCGCCACCTCGACGTACTGGCCCTGCCCAGTGCGGTCGCGCTGGTGCAGCGCCGCGAGCAGCCCGATCGCGAGATGCAATCCGGTGCCGGTGTCGCCGATCTGCGCGCCGGTGACGAACGGCGGGCCGTCGGGAACCCCGGTGGTGCTCATCGCTCCGCCCATCGCCTGCGCCACGTTCTCGTAGGCCTTGAAGTCGGCGTACGGGCCCGAGGAGCCGAAGCCCTTGATCGATCCCATCACCACGCGCGGGTTGAGCTGGTGGATCTTCTCCCAGGTGAAGCCGAGCCGGTCGAGCACGCCGGGGCCGAAATTCTCCATGATGATGTCGCACTTCTTCAGCAGGTCGACGAACACCTGTTTGCCCTCGGCGTTCTTCATGTTGACGGTGATCGAGCGCTTGTTGCAGTTGAGCATCGTGAAATAAAGGCTGTCGGCGTTCGGCACGTCGCGCAGCTGCCCGCGCGTCGCGTCGCCAGCCGGGTTCTCAAACTTGATCACGTCCGCGCCGAGCCACGCCAGCAGCTGCGAGCAGGTCGGCCCCGCCTGCACGTGCGACATGTCGAGGATGCGGATTCCCTTGAGTGCTTCCATTTATTTCTTCTTTCCGCTTGTCGGATTCAGGCTCGTGATGCGACCGCTCTCGGTGCCGGCGGTTTCATCGATCACGGCATTGATGAGCGTGGGCTTGCGCGAGCGGATGGCTTCCTCCATTGCCTTGCGCAACTCGGCCGGGACAGTTACGTGCACCCCTATGCCACCGAAGGCCTCCATCAGCTTGTCATAGCGTGCACCCTTGACGAACACGGTGGGTGCCACATCGGGGCCGCCGGTCGGATTGACGTCGGTGCCGCGGTAGACGCCGTTGTTGTTGAAGACCACCACGCAGACCGGCAGGTTGTAGCGGCAGATGTTCTCGACTTCCATGCCGGAGAAGCCGAAGGCGCTGTCGCCCTCGATCGCGATCACCGGCTGGCCGCTGACCACGGCGGCCGCGACTGAAAAGC
>JANMSV010000037.1:0-9292 GCA_031389685.1 Betaproteobacteria bacterium | reverse complement strand
CAAGAGCCTGTCGACGCTGGCGTTGCTGCAGAATCCCAGCAACATCAACCGCGCGGAGCTGTTGTGGCGCATCGGCGTGCCGCTGTCGGCGCTGATCCTGGCGCTGCTCGCGATCCCGATGAGTTTCGTCAATCCGCGCGCCGGCCGCTCGGTCAACCTGCTGTTCGCGCTGCTGACCTACCTTGTGTACTCCAATCTTCTGACGGTGAGCCAGGCGCAGGTGGCGCAAGGCACGCTCGATTTCTCCATCGGTTGGTGGCTGGTGCACGCGGTGATGTTCGCCGCCATGGTCGTGCTGTTCTTGCAGCGCATGACGCTGCGGCGGCTGCGGATCGCGACCTGAGCCCATGCCCGCAGCCAGCCCGACGTTAAACCGCTACCTGGCGCGCGAGGTCATGGCTGCGGTCAGCTTCATCCTGCTCGGTTTCCTGGGACTGTTCGCGTTCTTCGATCTGCTCGCCGAATTTCGCGACTTGGGCAGGGGCGACTACCAGCTGCGGCAGGTTTTCGCCTTCGTGCTGCTGTCGACGCCGACGCACGCCTATGAACTGTTCCCCGTGGCGGTGCTGATCGGCACGCTGTACGTCCTCGCGCAGCTGGCGAACAACTCGGAATTCACCGTGATGCGCGCCGCCGGCATGTCGCCGGGGCAGGTCGGTTGGATGCTGTGCAAGGTCGGGCTGGTGTTCGCCGTCGCGACATTTTCCATCGGCGAATGGGTGGCGCCCGCAGCGGAGGAGGCGGCGCAGCAGGTGCGCCTGCGGGCGCTGAGCTCGGCCATCGGCCAGGACCTGCGTTCCGGCCTTTGGTTCAAGGACGAGCGCTCATTCATCAACGTGCGCGAGGCGCGCGAGTCGCACCGCCTTTCCGGCGTACGCATCTACGAGTTCGATGCCGACTACCGGCTGCAGAGCATCACCTCCGCGGCAACGGGCGAGTACCACGACCCGGGTGCATGGCGTCTGCGCGAAGTCGTGCAGACGCGTTTCACGGCGGAAGGGCCGCGTACCACGCGCATGCCGCAGACCGACTGGCGTACGGCTGTGACCCCCGATCTGCTTAACGTCCTGATCGTGGTGCCCGAGCGCATGTCGGCGTGGAGCCTGTACCGCTACACCCAGCATCTCGCCGGCAACCGGCAGAAGACCGAGCGTTACGAGATCGCCCTGTGGAAAAAGATGTTCTATCCGATCGCGGCGCTGGTGATGATGGCGCTGGCGCTGCCGTTTGCATACATGCACACACGCTCCGGCATGGTGGGCTTGAAGGTATTCCTGGGCATCATGCTCGGCATCTTCTTCCACATGCTGAACGGCCTGTTCTCGCACATCGGCCTGCTGCAGAATTGGCCGCCGTTTGCCGCCGCGGCACTGCCGGGCGCGGCGTTCTTTCTTGCCGCGATGCTGATGATGTGGCTGGTGGAGCGGCGCTAGGTCGATACCAGCCGCGTGCCGGCGAGCCGGTCGTGAAGAAATTGGCGCTCGCGGTCCAGCAGCGCCCACAACAGCGAGATCCCCGTGGGGACCAGCAGCAGCGCGAGCAGGAAGCGCAACAGCGCTTTGCGCGGCGACACCTGCACCAGCCGGATGCGCCAGGCCTTCATCGCCAGCGTCTGGCCGCCACGCAGCCAGCACCACAGGAAGTAGGCCGCGAACACCGCGGCCAGCAGGAGCTGGTGCGCGAGCCGCAACCATCCTTCCAGGGACGCGCCGCGGGAGGCGAAGTAGAAGGCGAAGCCGGCAAAGAAGGCGATGGCAAACAGCAGGATCGCCTCGTACAGCATGCTGGCGAGGCGGCGCGCGAGGCCCGGGGTCACTTCGCCGGCGCCGGCTTGCTCTTCGGCGGCGCGGCGCCCTGCCGCTCCTGCGGCGGCAGCGACTGGTACTCCGACCACTGCTGCTTCAGGTCGCCTCGCTTGTCCGGCGGCACCTTGCTGATGCGCCGGTAGTTCTCGCGCGCCTGCTTGCGTTGCTCGGGCGTGAGCTTGGCCCAGTGCTCCATGCGCCGCTGCATGCGCTCCTGCTCCTTGGGCTGCATCTTCGGGTAGCGCTTGGCGAGACCGATCCAGTTGTGGCGGCGCTCCGGGACGATCTGCTCCCAGGTTTCCTTGAGCGGTGCGAGGATCTGCTGGTGCGCTGCGCTGAGTTCGGCCCAGGCCGGGCGTTTGCCGGATGGCGCACCGTGCGCAATCCCTGCCGCGGCGAGCAGGGCGAACGCCGCCGCAATTAGAAAGCGGCGCGTTTTTTCAGCCAAGCCTCGAATCCCCGGTCAAGGTAGGCGTCGATCGGCAAATCGCTGGTGAGCAGCAGTGCGTCGAGTTCTTCGACCTCCGCGGCACGCTGCTTCTGCTCCCAGGTATAGGTAGCGGCGAACGCAACAACGAGCGCCACGACTGGAACGATCACCCGCAGCGACAGGCCGCCGACTCCCATGCGGCCAGCGACGTTACCGACCACTACGTGGCCACCCGCCGGTTCGGCCTTGCGGCGCTCGAGCGCCGCATTGCGCGCCGCGCGCAGGCGCTCCGCGACCGGCCCGCCGAACCTGGCGTTCTCGCTGAGCAGCTGGCGGACGCGGTGCGCGAATTGCAGTTCGTTGTCCATGGCCTAAAGGGTAATCCCGCGAGCCCGAAGCGCGGCGGCCAATGTATGCGTAGCCCGCGAGCAGTGCGTTTTCACGCTGCCCTCGGAGCAACCCATGGCCTGGGCGGTTTCGGCGACGTCCAATTCCTCCCAGTAACGCATGAGAAACGCTTCGCGTTGACGAGCCGGCAGCTTGGAAACCTCTTGTTCAATTATTTCAATCACTTGCTTACGCTCCAGCCGGTCCGGCGGGAGCTCCTCGGTGTTCGACACGCCGGCAGCGGCCAAAGTTTCCAGGGGGTCCTGATCGTCGTCCTCGCCGCGACCGGGCAGGAGCGAGGAAAACAGCGTGACCCACAGGGAGCGGACTTTCTGGCGCCGGAACCAATCGCGGATCGCGTTCTGCAGGATGCGCTGGAACAGCATCGGCATCTCGGCTGCCGGCCGGTCGCCATACTTTTCGGCCAGCCGGAGCATCGCGTCCTGCACAATATCCAGCGCCGCCTGCTCCTCTCGCACGGCATAGACGGCTTGCTTGAAGGCGCGTCGCTCCGCACCCTCCAGGAAGGCGGACAACTCGCTGCGCGAGGCCAGTGTTTCTCCCTTCCTCCGATGGGGCGATGCGTTTTGCCGACGATGTTACCAAAATCGCCCGGAGCGACGGGCGCGGCTTGCTTGACCGCAATGCAACAAGTCATTAATGTTCAACGTTTTCCCAAGGTCTTGGCGGTCATGGATCGAGTCAAGGGAGTCGAGCTCAGCGGCGCTGAAATCGTGGTGCGCTGCCTGCAGGAAGAGGGTGTCGAGACCATATTCGGCTACCCGGGCGGCGCAGTGCTGTTCATCTACGACGCGCTGTTCAAGCAGGACAAAGTGCGTCACGTGCTGGTGCGCCACGAGCAGGGCGCCGTGCACGCGGCCGACGGCTACTCGCGCTCGTCGCACAAAGTCGGCGTCTGCCTGGTGACCTCCGGGCCGGGCGTCACCAATGCGGTCACGGGCATCGCCACCGCGTACATGGACTCGATCCCGATGGTGATCCTTTCGGGCCAGGTGCCGACGCACGCCATCGGCCAGGACGCGTTCCAGGAATGTGACGCGGTCGGAATTACGCGGCCCTGCGTCAAGCACAACTTCCTGGTGAAGGACGTCAAGGACCTCGCCACCACCATTAAAAAGGCGTTCTACCTTGCAACCACCGGCCGCCCCGGCCCGGTCCTGGTGGATATTCCCAAGGACATCACCACCCAGCCCTGCGAATTCCACTATCCCGATACGGTGTCAATGCGCTCGTACAACCCGGTGCGCAAGGGCCACGCGGGACAGATCAAGAAGGCGGTGCAGCTGATCCTGGACGCGAAGCGGCCGATGGTCTACAGCGGCGGCGGCGTGATCCTGTCCAATGCGGCCTCGCAACTCACCGAATTCGTCCGCCTGCTCGGCTTCCCGTGCACCAACACGCTGATGGGGCTGGGCGCCTTTCCGGGGACCGACCGCCAGTTTCTCGGCATGCCCGGGATGCACGGCACGTATGAGACGAACATGGCGATGCAGAATTGCGACGTGCTGCTCGCCATCGGTGCCAGGTTCGATGATCGCGTGATCGGCAATCCGGCGCATTTCGCGCAGAATCCGCGCAAGATCGTGCACATCGACATCGATCCGTCGTCGATTTCCAAGCGCGTCAAGGTGGACGTGCCGATCGTCGGCAACATCCTGGATGTGCTAGACGACTTTCTGGCGCTGATCAAGGCGGACCCGCGCCGACCGGATGCGGCGGCGCTCAAGGCCTGGTGGAAGCAGATCGAGGAGTGGCGCGCCAGGGATTGCCTGAAGTACGACCGCAAGTCCAAGCTCATCAAGCCGCAGTTTGTCCTCGAAAAGCTGTACGAGGTGACCAAGGGCGAGGCCTTCGTCACCTCGGATGTGGGCCAACATCAGATGTGGGCGGCGCAGTTCTACAAATTCGACCAGCCGCGCCGCTGGATCAACTCGGGCGGCCTGGGCACCATGGGCTTCGGCCTGCCCGCAGCGATGGGCGTGCGCATGGCGAATCCCGGCGCCACCGTGGCCTGCGTCACCGGAGAGTCCTCGATCCAGATGTGCCTGCAGGAACTGTCCACCTGCAAGCAGTACCGCCTGCCGATCAAGATCGTCAACCTCAACAACAAGTACATGGGCATGGTGCGCCAGTGGCAGCAGTTCTTCCACGGCAACCGCTACTCCGAGTCCTACATGGACGCGCTGCCCGATTTCGTCAAGCTGGCCGAGGGCTACGGCCATCGCGGCGTCCTGATCGACCAGCCGGCCGACGTCGAGCCGGCGCTGTGCGAGGCGTTCGCGCGCAAGGACGAGCTGGTGTTCATGGACTTCATCACCGATCAGACCGAAAACGTCTATCCGATGGTGCCCGGCGGCAAGGGCATCACCGAGATGATCCTTTCCGAAGAGCTGTAATGCGCCACATCATCTCGATCCTGGTCGAGAACGAGGCCGGGGCGCTGTCGCGCATTGCGAACATGTTCTCCGCCAGGGGCTACAACATCGAATCGCTCACCGTGGCGCCGACCGAAGATGCCTCGATGTCGCGCATGACGGTGGTGACCACGGGCTCGGAGGACGTGATCGAGCAGATCACCAAGCAGCTGAACAAGCTGGTCGAGGTGGTCAAGGTGGTGGACCTGTCCGAGGCCGAGCACATCGAGCGCGAGCTGATGCTGATCAAGGTGCGCGCGGGCGCCAAGGAACGCGACGACATGAAGCGCATGGCCGATATCTTTCGCGGCCGCATCATCGACGTTTCCGACAACACCTACACCATCGAGCTGACCGGCGACGGCCGCAAGCTCGACGCATTCATCCAGGCGCTCGACCAGGGCGCGATCATCGAAACCGTGCGCACCGGCGCCAGCGGCATCGGCCGCGGCAACCGCGTCCTGCGCGTCTAGCAGCAAGGAAGCGGGGTCGGTCCCTGTTTCTATCAATTAGGGGAGAACCATGAAGGTCTATTACGACAAGGATGCCGACCTCTCGCTGATCAAGGGCAAGAAGGTCGCCGTCATCGGCTACGGCTCGCAGGGCCATGCGCACGCGCAGAACCTGCAGGAGTCCGGGGTCAAGGTCACCGTCGGCCTGCGCAAGGACGGCGCCTCCTGGGACAAGGCGAAGAAGGGCGGCATACGCGTCGCCGCGCTCGACGACGCCATCAAGGGCGCCGACATCGTCATGATCCTGCTGCCCGACGAGCACCATGCCCAGGTGTACAAGGAACACGTCGAGCCGAACATCAAGAAGGGCGCCTCGCTCGCTTTCGCCCACGGATTCAACATCCACTACGGTCTGATCCAGCCGCGCGCGGACCTGGATGTGTGGATGGTGGCGCCCAAGGCGCCCGGCCACACCGTGCGCTCCACTTATGCCGCGGGCGGGGGCGTGCCGATGCTGATCGCGGTGCACCGCAATCCCTCGAAGAAGGCGCGCGATGTCGCGCTGTCCTATGCGGCGGCGATCGGCGGCGGCAAGGCGGGCGTGATCGAGACCAACTTCAAGGAAGAGACCGAGACCGACCTGTTCGGCGAGCAGACCGTCCTGTGCGGCGGTTGCGTCGAGCTGGTGAAAGCGGGTTTCGACACGCTGGTCGAGGCCGGTTACGCCCCCGAGATGGCGTACTTTGAATGCCTGCATGAGCTCAAACTCATCGTCGACCTGATGTACGAGGGCGGCATCGGCACCATGAACTACTCGATCTCCAACAACGCCGAGTATGGCGAGTACGTGAGCGGACCGAAGATCATCGACCAGGGCACGCGCCAGCGCATGAAGGAGGTGCTCGAGCGCATCCAGTCCGGCGAATACGCCAGGGATTTCGTGCTCGAGAACCGTGCCGGCGCGCCGGTATTGCTGAGCCGCCGGCGCATGACCGCCGAGTTGCCGATTGAAATAGTCGGCGCGCGACTGCGCGAAATGATGCCCTGGATACGGAAGAACCGCCTTGTCGATACTACGAAGAACTAGCCTGGCGTTGGCGGCCGCGCTGGCGCTCGCCGCTGCGGCCTGCAGCGAAGAGCAGTCCCGGGAGATCGGCAGGATTCCGAAGAAGACGGTCGACAAAGCCGCCGCCGACGTGCACAAGGCAATGCAGCAAGGGCAGGGATCCGAACGCCTGAAGGAAGACGAGAAGTAATGCGGCCGCCCTACCCGCACCCGATCTTCGCGCGCGAGGGCTGGCCGTTCCTTGCGATCGCCGGCGCGCTTATCGCACTGGTCTGGATGATCGCCGGGTGGTGGTGGTCGCTGCCCTTCTGGCTGGCCGCGCTCTTCGTACTGCAGTTCTTCCGCGATCCGCCGCGCGACGTGCCGGACGACCCGCGCGCAGTGGTCTCCCCCGCCGACGGCCGTATCGTGGCCGTGGAGAAGGCGCGCGATCCGTGGCTGGAGCGCGATGCCCTGAAGATCAGCGTGTTCATGAACGTGTTCAACGTCCACTCCAACCGCGCCCCCGTGGACGGCACCGTCCGGCAGGTCTGGTATCACGCCGGGCGCTTCTTCAACGCCGCGATCGACAAGGCGTCGCTGGAGAATGAGCGGAATGCGCTCTGGTTCCGCACTTCCGGGGGGGCGGACGTGACTTGCGTGCAGATCGCCGGCCTGCTCGCCCGCCGCATCCTGTGCTACGTTGGGGCGGGCGCCGAGTTGACGCGCGGCGAGCGCTTCGGCTTCATCCGCTTCGGTTCGCGCGTGGATCTGTACCTGCCGAGCGGGGCGCAGCCGGTCGCCGCGATCGGCGACAAGGTGCATGCGGCCGAAAGCATACTGGCGAGGCTGGCGGAGCATGGCTGATTCGAAGGACCCGCAGCAGCAGGATTATCTGCCGGGCATGGTCCCGTCGCGCGGCGGCGCGTTCCGCCGCCGCGGCATTTACCTGCTGCCCAACCTGTTCACCACCGCTGGGCTGTTCGCGGGTTTTTACGCCATCGTGCAGGCGATGAACGGTCGCTTCGGCGAAGCGGCGATCGCCATTTTCGTCGCCGGGCTGCTCGACGGCCTGGATGGCCGCGTCGCGCGCCTGACGCGCACGCAAAGCGAGTTCGGCGCGCAATACGACAGCCTTTCCGACATGGTGTCATTCGGCGCGGCGCCGGCACTGGTGCTCTACGAGTGGGTGCTGAAGGACCTCGGCCGTTTCGGCTGGCTCGCGGCCTTCGTGTATTGCGCCGGCGCCGCGCTGCGCCTGGCGCGCTTCAACGTCATGATCGACGTGGTCGACAAGCGCTTTTTCCAGGGCCTGCCAAGTCCGGCGGCAGCGGCGCTGGTGGCGGGCTTTGTCTGGCTGGCCCATGACAACAAGATTCCGCTCGATGCCTACGGTATGCCGTGGGTGGGCGCGTTCGTCGCACTTTACGGCGGACTCACCATGGTCTCGAACGCGCCGTTCTACAGCTTCAAGGACATCAATTTCCGGAAGAGCGTGCCGTTCTGGGCCCTGCTGCTGATCGTACTCGGCTTCGTGCTGGTTTCCTCCGACCCGCCCATCGTGCTGTTTCTCCTGTTCTGCGCCTACGGACTTTCCGGCTACGTGTTGTGGGCCTTGGGAAAGCGCACCCGGCCCGTGGTTTGAGGGCCGCAGCCCCGGCTTGGCGGCTGCGGCCAAATTGGGTATAGTGCCGACATGATCTCCGCGTACGCACCTCTCATTGCGACGCTTACCAGCCTGCTCCTGCTGGCTGGCCTGCTGCTGCGCCCAGCGCGCACAAACTAAACCCCACAATTCGGCAGTACCCCTGACCGCCCACCCGGCGGCAAGGACTATTCGCATTCCCACGAGGAGCGGCACATGAGCAAGGGCAAATTGATCATCTTCGACACCACCCTGCGCGATGGCGAGCAGAGCCCGGGTGCGTCCATGACCCGGGACGAGAAGCTGCGCATCGCGCGCGCGCTGGAACGCATGCGGGTGGACGTGATCGAGGCCGGTTTCCCGGCGTCCTCCAACGGCGATTTCGATGCTGTGCGCGCGATCGCCAACGTAATCAAGGATGCCACCGTGGCCGGACTGTGCCGCGCCAACGACAAGGACATCCAGCGCGCCATCGACGCACTGAAGGGCGCAAAGAGCTGGCGCGTCCATACTTTCATCGCCACCAGTGCCCTGCATATGGAGAAGAAGCTGCGCATGAGTGCCGAGCAGGTGCTCGAGCAGGCGAAGCTCTCGGTGCGCTATGCGAAGAACGCCTGCCCCGATGTCGAGTTCTCGCCCGAGGACGGCAGCCGCTCGGACCCTGATTTTCTGTGCCGGGTGCTGGAGGCGGTGATCAAGGAAGGCGCCACCACCATCAACATTCCGGACACCGTCGGCTACGCGGTGCCGGAGCAGTTCGGTGCCATGATCAAGCAGCTGCGCGAGCGCGTGCCGAACTCCGACCAGGCGGTGTGGAGCGTGCATTGCCACAACGACCTGGGCATGGCGGTCGCCAACTCGCTTGCCGGCGTGACGATCGCCGGCGCGCGCCAGATCGAATGCACCATCAACGGCCTGGGCGAACGCGCTGGCAACTGCGCGCTTGAAGAGGTGGTGATGGCGGTGCGCACGCGGCGCGACTACTTTGGACTCGACCTCAACATCGACACCACGCAGATCGTGCCGGCCTCACGCATGGGCAAACGCGTTCGCGCCCACCACCGCCTTGTTCGGCTGCACGACGAAGCCGGTG
>JANMSV010000036.1:0-2594 GCA_031389685.1 Betaproteobacteria bacterium | reverse complement strand
GGCGCTTGAGCTCGATGAGCGGTTCCTGGTGGTCGTCGATCCGCAGGCTCAGCTCCGGGTACTCCTCGGTGGAATGGATGATCAGCGCCGCCGACTGCTTGCCGCGCTTGTCGCCGCCGGCGGCTTCGCCCGCTTCAAGCGCCGCGATCAGCCGCTCGGGGAAGGGGAGGGAAAGCGACGCTTCGTAGGCTCTGGCCGTTTCTTGAATGACTTTCTCGTTTGCAAGCATGTTGCCCGCCACGGAGTACCCGTCGCCCGCCCGTGCGCCGCAGCACTCGACGCACTTTGTCCCGGTGTGCTGGCCGATGCGGCCGGCGGCGTCGATCACGTGGAGCTGGCGCTGGTCGCGGCCCTCGTCGGGCGCGGTGAGGCGCTGCACTACCTTGGCTGCGGAAACGCCCTCGCGCAGCAGCGCGAGTCCCTGCTTGGCGTAATGCGGGTTGATCAGTGCCTGGGTCGAGAGCGCGCCGACGCCGCTTTCCGCATGCGGGCACAACGCGCCCACGGCGAAGAACCGCGTCGCGATTGCCACTCCGAAAGCTCCACTGCGGCTGTCGCGTGCGACGATGGACCAGGTCATTGCTGTTGGCTCCCCGACCAGGGCTCGAACCTGGGACCTGCAAATTGACAGCCGAACCAGGTTCGGCGGGACTTCGCGAGACGCAACGCTACACGTAGGCGGTAGAGTTGTCGACACGCAGCCTGCGCCAGCAGCACCAAGATTCGGGCAACTTTCCTTGGCCCGCGGTAGATTGCGGAGGTACGTTCCCGCGGGGGCAGTGGCACGAGCAGCAATTCCAGTCGACGGCGGGACTATCGCCTGGTAATGGAGGAGGAGGGATGAGGGTTTCCCCGAAATCGACAAGCATTGGCTGGCTCTTGCTGATGGCGCCGCTCGCTGCATTCGCGCAGATCGCGCCGGAGGATTACACGCTCATCGGCGCAGCGGTGCGCTCGCGGCCGGCCTATGACGGGTCCAAATCGCAGCACACAGATCTCATTCCGGTGCTGAGGTACTTCGGCAAGCCCTGGTTCGCGCGCACGACGCAAGGCGTACTGGAGGGCGGGGCGCGCTGGGCGCTCACGCCGGGCGTGGATGCCGGCGTGCAACTGGCCTACGAGGAGGGGCGCAAGACGAGCGAGTCGGACCTGCTCAGGAGCCTGGGTCTTTTGGACATCGATCCCGGCGTGTCGGTTGGAGCGCATGTCGAATGGGATTTCAAGATCGGACCGGCGCCGATTGGTCTGCTCGGGCGCGTGCGCCAGCACACGGACTCGGATCGCGGCGGGCAGGCGGACCTGCGCATGAACGTGGGCCTGCATGCCAGCGGCGGCCTGCTCGTCGGCGCATATGCGCAAACCACCTGGGCCAGCTCGAAATCGGTAGAGTCCTTGTATGCCATCAACAACGCCGGCAGCGGCTTGCTGCACACCAGCCTCGGCCTGCTCGGTTCGTATGACTTCTCTCGCCACTGGTCGGCGGTAGCGGGCGCGCAGGGAAGGCGACTCCACGGCGACGCCGCGCGCAGCCCAATCGTGGAGATCGCGTCGAGCTACTACATCAATGTCGGCCTGGCGTACCGCATGTAGATTGATGGTGTGGCTCCCCGACCAGGGCTCGAACCTGGGACCTGCGGATTAACAGTCCGTCGCTCTACCAGCTGAGCTATCGGGGACCCGAGAGGGGCGCAATTCTACCGGATTACCTTGGCGATCGCGTCCGCGACGTAGCCGATGTTCTTCGCGTTGAGCGCGGCCACGCAGATGCGGCCGCTCTCGATGGCGTAGATCGAGAATTCCGTGCGCAAGCGCCCGACCTGCGCCTTGCTCAGGCCGGTGTAGGAGAACAGGCCGCGCTGCCTTAGCACGAAGCTCCAGTCGGCGCCCGGCACGCGCTGCTGGATCCCTTGCGCCAGAGCTTTGCGCATCGCCTTGATGCGCTCGCGCATGCCGCCGAGTTCCTGCTCCCACAGCTGGCGCAGCTCAGGCGTGGTCAGTACGCGCGCCACGATGTCGCTGCCGTGGGTGGGCGGGTTGGAGTAGTTGGCGCGCACGATACGCTTCAAGTTCGACAGCGCGCGCGCCGCTTCGTCGGCGCTGCCGCACACCAGGCTGAAGGCGCCGACACGCTCGCCGTACAACGACAGGGACTTGGAGAACGAGCTCGACAGACACACCGGCGAGGTCGCCGCGGCGAACAGCCGCGCAGCGTAGGCATCGGCATCGATGCCGTCGCCGAAGCCCTGGTACGCGAGGTCCAGGAACGGCACCAGGTTGCGCGCCTGTACCACGGCCAGGACCTTGCGCCATTGCTCCTCGCTCAGGTCCACACCGGTGGGGTTGTGGCAGCAGGTGTGCAATACCGCGATCGCCCCCGCGGGCAGCGCATCCAGCGCCGCCAGCATCGCCTCGAATTTCAGCCCGCGAGTCGCGGCGTCGTAATACGGATAGGCGTTGACCTTGAAGCCGGCGCCTTCGAACAGCGCGCGATGGTTTTCCCAGCTCGGATCGCTGATCCAGACCTGCGCCTCCGGGCTCAGCTGCTTGAGGAAATCGGCGCCGATCCTGAGGCCGCCCGTGCCGCCGAGCGCCTG
>JANMSV010000189.1:0-2093 GCA_031389685.1 Betaproteobacteria bacterium | reverse complement strand
CCTCGAGCGTGGTGCGCGTGAAACTGAGTTCGGACTCGAAGCGCTCGTTTTCGGCGCGCAGGCGGCTGACCAGATCCAGTTCCCCGAGCGCAAAAGCCTTGGCCAGCAGCCGCTGTGTGTCGGCAGCGAGCGTGAAGCGTGTTTCGGTCAGTTCCATCACGGAACGTGCCTGCTCCAGTTCCCGCCGCGCCGCTTCGATTTCGGCGGCAACCTTTCTGCGTTCGAGGTCGTAAGCAGTCTGCGCTTCGATCATTTCCGCGTTTGCAGCAGCAATGCGCGGCTTGTTGCGCGCGTCGGTTGCAAATGGCAACCGGAAGCGCAGCTGAAGGGAGTTGGCGTACGCATCGTCGAAGGTGTTCCGCTCGCGCCGCACGCCCAGCTCGAGCTCCGGATTGTTGCGCAGGTTTTGCGTCGCCTGATTGAGCTTGGCCTGGTTGGTGGCCACCGCACGTTGCAGCGGCGCGAGCAGCGGGTGGTCATCAAGGAGGGTGGCCTGCGCGGGGGAGGTCTCCTCGCCGCTGGGCAACGTGCTCAACCCCGTCAGCACGTTGAAGCCCTGCCTCGCCCTGAATGTCTTGATCTCGCCTTCGGCCAGCGCGGCGCGCGCCAGGCGTTCCGCAGCCTGCGCCTGGTTGAGATCAATGCGCGCCAGATCGCCGGCCTTGACACGACGCTCGACATCGGCCGCGAGCACCCCCGCTTCCTCCACCTTGCGGCGCGCGAGCGCCAACTCGTTTTCGGTGAGCCGTACCTGCCAATATGCATCGCGCACGTCGCCGGCAACCCTCAGCTTCGCCGCGGCGAGCGCGGTGCCGTACTGATCGCGCTCGGCGCTGACGATTGCAGCTTGGCGTCCCTGTTCCCCGGGCAGCCACAGCGGCAAGGCGATTTCCGCTTCCCACTCGCGCACCCCTTCGTTGCGGTTAAATCGGTCGTTGCGATTACCGACGCTCAGGCTGGGCGGCTCGGGCAACAAGGCCTGCGCCGCGTCGCGTTTCGCCGCGAACTCCTCGGCACGCGCCGGTTGGGCCTGATATGCGGGTTGCCGCGCCCAGGCGCGTTCAACCGCGTCGCGCAGCGCGCCATCGGCGCACACCGGCGGCGCGAGCAACAACATGACGATGAAAACAATTTTACGCATGCGTCCTCGTCGCGATCGATACTCGGAAACCATGCATGGCGCGGCAGTCCGCGCGTGCGCGAGCGCCAACGCCGCAAGCGCGGAACAACACCGGTGTGCGTGCTTCATGCTCGCTTCCTTCGCAATGAATGAATCGCGCGCGGCTTGCGCCGCGGCTCCTCAGACTTCAGCGAAGCGGGGCGAGCGGAGGTCGGTCGAGTTGGTCGGGGAAGAACGCCGGCGCGACGCGCTCGGCGAGGAAGATGGGGTCCTGCGCGACTGCAGGCGCGCTCACCGCCTGGCTTGCGGAAGGCGCTACAGCAGTGTTCGAGCAATGCTCGACACAAATGCTGCACGACGGGGTGGCCGGTTTGGCCGGCTGGTCATCGTTGCCGTGGTGGGCGTGCGATCCGCCATCCTGGCCATGGCCGCCGTGCGCCGCGACCGTCATATCCTGGTGCCCCGCGGCGCAGTAGCCGATCGTCACCGCCGCCACGGCCCGCAAGGGCAGCAGGGCGGCGAGGAGCAGAATTGCCAGCGTTCTCAGCGTGCGCGGCATGAAGGGATTATGACATCACTCATTCCTTCTGGTTCCTACCCGCCGTGCGCAGGTCAAGCCCTGCTGCGCCCCAGGTCGCGCAGTACCTCGCGCGCGCAGTTATGCCCAGGCGCCCCGGTGACCCCGCCGCCAGGGTGTGCGCCCGAGCCGCACAGGTACAGCCCCGGCACGGGCATGCGGTAATCGGCGTGCCCCAGCACCGGCCGTGCCGACCAGAGCTGGTCGAGCGAGAGCTGCCCGTGGAAGATGTCACCGCCGACCAGTCCGAACTCATGCTCCAGGTCGGCGGGCGACAGGGCGGACTGCGCGATCACGCTCCGCCTGAAGCCGGGAGCATGCGACTCGACGACGTCCAAGATCCGGTCGATCGCCTCCTGCTTGCGCGCCGCCCAGTCCGCCTCGGGCGCGAAGTGC
>JANMSV010000181.1:0-3898 GCA_031389685.1 Betaproteobacteria bacterium | reverse complement strand
TTCGAAACGCAGGATCCGTTCGAGCCGCAGCACTACGCCTTCCTCGTGAGCGAGGCCGAGTTCGACCAGATCTTCGGTCGCGTCAAGGCGCGCAGCCTCGCCTACTGGGCCGATCCGGGCAAGGGCCAGAAGGGGGAGATCAACACCCACTTCGGCGGGCGCGGGGTGTACTTCGAGGACCCGGGCGGGCACCTGCTGGAGATCATCACCCGGCCTTACGGCGCCGGGGGCTAGACGATCCGTTCCAGCGGCAGCTGGAACAGCCGGATATGGTCCGCCGCGCGCTGGATCTCCTGGTTCACGCCCTGGACGGCGCGGATCAGCGCCTCGAGCGGCGCGTCGTCCTGGAAAGCGATCATCGTCACCGAGTTCGTGCTGCCGTAGGTGCGGGTGCCAAGGTGCGGCTCGGTACCGTGCCCCTTGCCCTTGGCGTTGTCCCAGCTGGTGAAGTAGTCGATGCCGTTGTCCTGCAGGATCTGCATGACGCGATCCATGAAGTAGCTGTTGCAAACGAGCAGGGCCATTTTCACGGCGGGACTCCGTGCGTGTTGCGGACGGAATCACGCTACCTGCGCGCCGCTCCGGCGGATTGACGCAGATCAACCGCAAGGGCTACGCGGCGGCCAGCGCTGCGCTCTCGCTCTCCAGGTAGTCCTCGTAGCTGCCGCGGAAGTCGACCACCGTCGCCGGGCCGCCCGACACGCCGGGCTTCAACTCGAGGATGCGCGTGGCGAGCGAGGAGACGAACTCGCGGTCGTGCGAGTTGCCGATCTGGACGACCTTCAACTCGATCTTCGCCGGGCTCTTCCGGGTCGTCGGGAGGGGATCGCGTTTCATGTAATTACCGTACTTACATTGAACGGCATCGTCAATTCGACGCCTGCCTTCGCTCAGATCCGATCGGCCAGTCGCTCTACCCGCGTTACGTCAGCGACTTCAAGCCCTTGCGCTCCACGAGGTCGAGGAGCCGCAGCGCCGGCCCGCTCGGGGTCTTGTCGCCAATCTCCCACTTCTGGACGGTCGAGACGCTGGTGTTCAGGTAGGCCGCGAAAACCGCCTGGCTCGCCCTCTCCTTCAGGCGCAGGCGCCTGATGTCATAGGCGGTATAGCTCTTCGGTTCCTCGACGCGGAGGGTTTTGAATTCCCGCATCGTCTTGACGTCGATTGCGCCGACCCGGTACAGGCCGTGCACGGTCTCGAGCAGTTCCTTACGAAGCCTCCGGTTTGCCATTCTTTATCTCCTGCAGTTCACCGTCGTAGATCAGTTGCGCGATGTCATTCTCGCGCTTACCCAGGTAGATCCCGGCGAGTTTCCTGTAGTCCCATTCATCGTCGTCGTCGATGTTCTCAAGCTCGTTCTTGCCGAAGCCGAACAGGAAAACCCAGCGATCGCGACGGTTGCTCGCCAGCAATGTCCGGTACCCGCCGCGCTTGCCCGCGCCCGGACGTGCGACGCGCTTCTTAAGCAGGCCGCCGCCCAGGTCCGCATCCACGAGCCCGCGCTGCATTTCCTCGACCGCGATCACCAACCGGGAATCGGTGATACCGCTTCTGCGGGCCCATCGGGAAAACGACTTCGTCTTCAGGACGCGCACAGGCGATGCACTCCGGGAATCATATCACCCAGTGCTATGATTGGCAAACGCCAGTCGCTCCGCATACAGCCATCAACGCGTAACCCCCGCTACGGGATGACCCGCTCTCCAGAGCTCTAAGCGGCAGCCAACGCCGAGCCGGCGCTCATGCGCCGGTTCAGCACGTCCTCGAGCCAGCGGATGCTGTTGATGTCCAGGTTGTTGGTCGGCTCGTCCAGCAGCAGGATGTCCGGGTCGCCGAACAGGGCCTGCGCCAGCAGCACGCGCAGTTTCCATCCCGGCGCCACCGCGCTCCTTGGCCCCGAACTGCATGGCGATGCCGGAGGCGACAAATGGCCGCTCTCTCCATCACGAACGCCCGCTGCGTCCTCATCCCCGGCGGTCGCGTTGCCGCCGGACTGTTTTCTCGACCATCCCGCTGGCGATGCCGATCGAATTCCGGATACGCTCCAGATTGCCCACGTAATCCGGCAGCGCAGTTTGCGCGCGGCGGCGCATTGCGGCAGCGGTGATCAGGCCGTGGCGGGCGAGTTCGCGGATGTCGTCCTGGTCCTGCCCGCTGAACCGCGCGAGCTTCGATACCGCAAGATCGACCGGCGTCAGCAGCCGGATGTCGAGGCGGCGCTTGTCGATGCCCTCGACGGCAATGGGCCGCGCGTCGTCGTAAGCGGCGTGGTGCAGCAGCGCGAAACTGTCGTTGTATTGGGTATCGAAATAAAGCAGCCGGGCGCGGCCGTCACTGCCCTGATACGCGACCTGAAGTTCCTGCGGATCGATCATTACGCGCGCAAGGATCTTCGCGTCGATGTCGCGCGAGTAGCGCTCGCCGGTATAGAAATGCAGGGCGGCGCCGCCGGCGACGCAGGCGATGACCGGTTTCTCCGGTTTGGCGGTTCCCAATGCGGCATCGATCCGCGACATGATGGTCGCGAACGCCTTCAGCCAGGCTGGATCAGGCCGCAGCGGCGGATTTTTTGCGGCCATCGTTCGCGCTCATGCCGTGGCGGGCGGGGAATCGCGCATGCGCGCGGCCAGCATCGGCAGCAGGCGCGCCGCGTGTACCGGCGCATGCGCCAGCCAGCGGCCGAACGCCGCCGGCCGGCTCATGCCCGGCTGCAGCCGTTCCGCCAGGGCCAGCATGCGCGCCCGGTCAAAGCCCGTTTCGGAGGCGAGCATGGTGGCAACTCCGGCGAGGGTTTGTGCGTCACCCGCGCGCAGCCAGCGTGAGGGCCGGAAGTCGCCGCCGGCACACAGTTCGACGACGCGTTCTTCGGCGCGCCGGTTCCAGCGCGGCGCTTCGGCGGGTTGCCTGCCGGACCCGCGGTTCTTTTGCGCGGGCGGCGGCACCAGCAGCGCCACGACACGGCCATGCCGCTGGATCGCCACGGGGCCGAAGGCCACGCGCGCGAGCACTTCGCCGAGGCGATTTTTCAGGTCGGTGGCACGGACGGTCTGCATGCCGTGAAATATATGCTGATTTAGCTAAAACAGCAAGTCTCTCAGCGAACGGCATCCATCACCGGTTGTTTTGTTCAAAACCGAAGCCGTGAACAGGATCGCTCATCCTGCGCGAGAACGCCGATCCCGACCTATCGGCTCTTGCGAATCCTCCACTCGATGATCGGGCCCGACTCGTGCAGATCGAAAAGCCGTCCCGCGGGCTTCGTCTTGAGGAAGCCTTCGAGTGCGCCGAACCATATCTCCACGCGTCGCGTCGTCGCAAGCCGCCGCGGAACGCGGGAGATCACCACCTGGGCGCGATAGTCGGCGGGGTGATCCTCGAACTCGGTGTCGTTGGTGAGGAACACGAGCTCTTCCGCCATCAGCCGTTGTCGGATGACCGAGTCCGGAGTCCCGCGTTGACCGAGGACAATGATGTGCTCGGCGTCATGCCCGGCTGCACGGAGCCGGTGATAGAGGGGAAGCGGGAAGTTCTCGTCGAGCAATACCTTCACGCGGCCTTCACCGCGGGAGGCAGGTGCGCCGCCACGTGGGCGGCATAGCGCAGCGCGGTCAGGACCTGTTCGCGGGTCAGGTTGTAATCGCGTTCCACATCCGCGTAGCTTTCACCAGCGCCGAGCGCCGCGACCACCGTTGCGACATCTGTGCGCGCACCGTCTCGTCATCCGCGATCTGGCGCATTGCATCGGCCATCCGGACAGGGTCCTCGGCGGGCGACGCGAGCCCCACCCGAGCTTGGGACACGATGTCACTCGCTTCGCCATCCGCGGAGATCACAACGGGTAGTCCCGCTGCCATCGCCTCGATGAGCTTCGTCGGAAGCGCGGCGCGTGCGAGCCGCC